>JBGTIZ010000268.1:0-27551 GCA_041745395.1 Promineifilaceae bacterium (SeqCode)
ATTTACCCCAACCAACCCCCGCCTAAAGATTTCCCCCCTCAAGCGATTCATCCATATCCAGTTCATCCACATAATCCTCTTCCTCATAATCATCTTCAATGACGGGCAAAGGATGGTGGCGGGGAATACGCCCCTGTTCTACCGATTGCTGATACAAATCAATCATGAGCGCGTACTCCTGTTGCTGGTTTTGCTGTTTTTGCTTTTCTTGCGCCGCCCGATATTTATTGCGCTTGGCAAAAATATCATTTTGGATACTGGCTGGGTTTTTGACCGACTCAAACACAATATCGCTATCAACCCCGGCCGTTTCTACCTGCACATCGCCATAATTAAAGAAGGTGCGGATGATGCCTTCTTGTCTGGTGGCGACATTTTGCACATTGCTCAATTCTGCCTGTTTGCGGTCTTCGCGGAAGCCAAATGGCAGGCGGTCAATGTCATAAATATACCGGTCAGTAAGCTGAAATGTATCGTTGCGCCAATCCTCAAAGCGCCAAATAAACCAGAGCAGGTTGCCGAACGTAATAATAATAAACGTGCCCGCCACGGCCGGGAGTACAAACAAAGCGGGAGCCAAAAAAGTCATCAAAAGCAGGGCTATCCCATTGAGCACAAGAACAATTGAGGGAAAAATGAGTTTGGGGACAAGTGAAACAGGGTGTTTGTGATAAGTAATCACCCCATTCTGCTCACTTCTGCCAATCCACTCCCCCATAAATTTGCGAAAACGACTATAAGTGCCAGCTTTGTTGCTATATTTTGGTGCATCAAGGGAGGTTAGTGGGTCGGGGACATTAAAATACCCTTCGATGGCTTGGCGGAGGGCGGCGCGTTTTTGGCTTTCTTTGCGCCGCTCTTGAATATTGCTGATGCGCTGGATTTCGGTTTCGACCGCTTTGGGGTCATCAATGAAGTCAAAAAAGATAACCTTTGATTGCGCGGCTGTGGTGATGCTGGCGGAGCCTACTTTGAGTAGATTGGCTAGAAAATTAGGTTTCAGGATAGCCACACTCTGCACATCGGATAGATCGGCACGCTCAATTATAGTCTGGAAGCGAAAAATATTTAGCTCGTAATGCACAATCTGCTTATTGGTAATCAGAAAGAAACTGTTGCGCCAATCAATCCACGTGATAAAGGCGGCAATGAGCGGCAATGAGGCCAAAACCCCGCCTACGGTCAGCGCAATGGCGCCCGTTACCCCAGAAGTACCGAGTAAGATAACGGGGATGGCAAACAGGAACACGGCCAAAATCGACAGAGAAGCGATTTGGGCAGAGAAAAATTTGCTACTGCGTCGTTTTTCAAAATAAACAATCTCTTCTGGTAACAGTTTGAGGGTGGCGTACCGTTTGGCTCGCTTGGGATCGGGCATTTCATCTTCATCAAATTCGTCTTCTAACTCTTCAGGCGAGCGGCCCAGCGCTGTTGGTTCGGTGGGGTCACTCTCGCTTGAGCCTGTTTGCCTAGCCATGTTACGGATGATGTCCCGGCTGAGGTGTGTTTGGAAGCGACTGTGTAGAACGGCGTGCTGGGTTTCCACCATGAGATGGGGAAATATCGCGCTCAGGGTGTTGCCGTGGTCTTTGAGGTATCTGACCCACCCATCATTGGTTAGCAGGAGGAGTCGCCCTGAGCGGCGGGCACGAATGGTATAGGTGTGTACGCTAGGTTGGAAAAGCCAAATATCGGCGAACCAATCGCCTGCCCCATACATGATGGTTTCCACACGTTGATATTGCCGCTGTTTGTCTAGCTTGAATGGCTCAAGTTGACCCTGTTGCACAATGTATAACCCTTCGGTCAGATCACCTTCATAGGCGATGATGGCGCCTCGGTCAAATTCATATTCTTTGGTGATGCTGGTCAATGTTTTGAGCGCATTTTCGCCAACGCCTCTGAAAAGAGGCAGTTCAGCGAGAAAGCTTATTTTATCTTGTTTGCTACTGTTTTTTGTATCTGGCGTGGTCACGTCTGTATTCATCCTGCTTGTTACGATTTGAGGGTTGGGGTCGTTTTGCGCATTGTAGCATAGCTTGGAATTAACATAAAGAGTCATGAGCCTTTCGGACGTCACGTGCTTTTTTCTCTGGATACCGCTTGTTTAGCCAAGACGGTCGCTCATTGAGCCTGTGAATTCCTAAAGAGCCAGAGTATATGAAACCAGTGATGTTTGCACGGTTGTCTTGACTGAAATCAGCTACAATGGGCGGCATGGAATTTATCATGATTTTTGTACGCCCCTACCTGCGCTTGTTAGAGGGGGGCATTTTTCAGAATCTTTTGCCGATTCTGTTTACGTTTATCGCTTTTTCGCAGGCGTATCGGGGCGTGCCGGTGGCGCGTACTTTGTGGCAGAAGTGGCACAAGCTGAAAAGTAAACCACTCACGGCCGTGAACAAGCAACTGGCCGAGGAAGCCGCCTTTTTTGTGGCCGTGCCCATTAGCATCTTGATTCATGAAGCGGGGCACGCGGTGGCAGTGCTGGCTTTTGGGGGGCAGGTGCTGGAGTTTGGATACTTTTTCTTCTGGGGGTATGTCCTTCCGGCAGGTGAGTTCACGGCCGTGCAATATTGGATTATCGCGTCGGCGGGCACATGGGGGAGCTTGTTGTTTGCCTTGGGAGTGTGGCTAGCGTGGCGCGGGAGCGACTCTCGCTTTGTGTATTACCTGATGTTGCGCACGGTGCGCTTCCAAATATTTTTTGCGCTCATTTACTATCCGCTCTTCACAATGGTGTTGCAAATTGGGGATTGGCGCACGATTTATGATTTTGGGCAGACGCCTGTGCTGGCGGGTATCACGGCCGTGTTGCATCTATTTATCTTAGGTTTACACATCTGGGCGGATCGCCAGGGGGTGTATGAGATGCCGGCGTTTGAGCGTGCTGAACACACGGCCGTGTTAGAAACCTTAGCCACCCAAGTAGCCGCCCAGCCCGACGATCTCACCCTGCAAGCCCGCTACATTGACAACCTACGCCTTGGCGGCGCGACCAATCGCGCCAAGCAACATCTCAAGCACACCTTGCGGGCACATCCCCACTGGGCACAAGGGTATCTGCTCCGGGCCGTAATCAAGGCGCACAACAAGCAACGCTTGCCCAAATCGGCCGTAACTGATGCGCAAGAGGCGTTGCGTTTGGGGTTAGACCTGCCGCTTCAGCGCAGTATGGCTCACCAAATTTTGGGTGATTACGCCCTAAAAACGGAGCGGTATGGCGAGGCTGAACAACATTTTTCGGCCACGATTCAGGAGTTGGAGCGGGAGAAGGATGAACACGGCCGTGTGTCACCCCCCCATCTACACGGCTTGGCCCACGCTTACTATCTCCGCGCCGGAGCGCATCGCGCCCAGCGCGACTACCGCACCGCCCAAACAGACATGCACACCGCTATTCATCTCGCTGAGCAAGCCAACCAAACCAAAATAGCCGAAACCTATCGCCACGAACTCGCCCAAACCATCCAGCCGTATCTGTAAGCAGTCAAGTGAGAAGTGAAACGTAAGAAGTAAGAAGCGGTTGGTGTTCTCAGCGTGGCCTGTGCGCCTAATCTCAAAGTAACTACTACCCAACGGGCTTGTTGGCAAGCAGTTACGAGACAAGAAAAAAGGACTTGCTACATAACGTAGCAAGTCCTTTTGCTTACAGCTTAAAGCTCACAGCTTACAGCTTAAAAAGCTATACATCACAGCCGCCGGCCATGCAGGCCAGCTCTTGCGCGGCCGTGGTTAGGTCCACTTCTTCGTACCGATAAATCTTGGAGAAATCAATTTCGGGGAAAGCGGCCGCGAGACGCTCGTACTCCTTACGCGTAATCTCTTCATAGGGCATTTGGTCGTATTGTGCGTCGAAGGCGGGCAGGAAGGCCATGCCGCCGATGCGGTCTTGGTGTTCCCAAATCCAGCGCATAATGTCCAGCACTTCGTCATGTTTGTAAGTAATTGTCACGCTGGGGTTGTGTTCGGTGTAGTGGAGCTTGTTTTGGAGCCAGTAGGCGCATTGTTCCACGGCCGTGCGGTCGTTTCTGGTCACCGCGCTCGCGGGGGCTTTCACAGGGAAATGCACGACCCACGTGTTGGCATCTTTGGGATTCTGGCCGTTTTCGGGATCCATGGGCACGGCCGTGTCTTTCAACACCTTAAAGACCGGCGTATGCGCCCCCACCCGCACATTGCGCACATAATAAGGTGCCCACCGCGCATGAAGCCCCGAGGCACTATCCAGTAACTGCGACGAATTGCCCGACGGCTTCACGCACGTCACCGCCGCCGACTGGTTAATTCCCAGCTTTTCCGCATAAATCCGATTCGTCTCCACGGCAATGTAGCGCAAACGGGACTGCACATCAGGGTCTTGGCAGACAGGGCTATCCATCTGCCCATTCAGGTCAACACCCAGCAGACGCTCTTGGCGACAATTCTCCGCCCACTCTGGGCGCAAGCCGGGAAAGTGGGTCGCCATTGATTGCAACGTGCCCAAAATCGCGGCCAGTTCCACCTTTTCTTTGAGCGTTTCAAACGTATCATCTGCTCGCGCTACAGCACTGGTTAGGTTGCAAAATTGCATCGGTCTGAGCACGATTTCACCGCATGGATTAGTACCAAAGTCACATTCTTCACGCCGCGGCGGCTGGCTAGCCACGGCCGCGCGACGATTAAAGATACCCGGTTCACCCCGGCCACTCTCCACCATATCCAGCACAAAGCGCGTAATCTCCTGCTGGCTCAACTCCCTATCCGGCCACACGGCCGAGTTATTCGCATTCCACCGCTGGCTATTATTCTGCCAAAAATCCCCATCCTTACAATGACGCATCTCTTTGTCATCATAATCAAAGAGCGAAATCATTGCCGTGCGGCGCACCCCGCCCGACACGGCCGCGCTCCCCACCGCGCACATAATGTCATGCGCGTCCAAGGCAGTCATAAAACTCCCCTGCCGCGCCAAAATCCGCTCCCGCGCAAAGTTCAACATCTTGCGCAACGGCTCTGGCCCCGAAGCCCGTCCCCCCTTAATCTTGAGCGGCGCACCCGCAGGGCGAATCACGCTGTAATCAAAGGCGACATCTTCCCCCGCAAACCATGCCTCCAGCCCCTGCCGCACCGCGTCTGCCCACCCCTCAGAAGTGTCTTCAATGACATAGCTCGGCCGTTTGATGCCCGTTTGCCGCTGGATGCGCGGCATCTGCTCCACATATTGCCGCTCGACCGAGAAACCCACGCCACAGCCGCTCATGGAGATAATCAACGCCTCCACAAAGCTATCAATGCTGTCTACAGGCAAATAAGAACAGTTATAAATGGCGATATGATTGCGCCGTGCCGCCGGGCCAGCCATGGCTAGCAGGCGCATGGAGGGCATCACCTTCATTTGTAGAATGCCTTGGCGCACCCGCTCATATTCCTCATCCGAGAGCTTGTTATCCGAAAGCTCGCGCAGGAAATCGACGGCGCGGGTGACGGTTTCGACCCACGTTTCGCGTCGCCCTAGCTCGTAATTGAAGCGGGAATATTTGTCGTAAAATTGGAATTTTTGCAGTTGGGTGGGGAAATAATGGTCAGATTCGTCGAACGCCTCTTTGACCTCGGCGGGCACGGGGCGCGTTTGGCGCAGTTTGTTATGCTCGGCCCGATACAGGATGTACGCCTTGGCCGCGTCGTACTCGCCCGAGGCTTGCAGTACCATCTCCACGATGTCCTGTACACCTTCGACGCTGGGCAGTTCATATTTGGCGGCCACGACGTTGACCGCACGGTGGGTCAGCTCGTCAGTAGGGGTTTGGGGGGTCAGATTGAGGCGTTGGAAGCATTTGTCCATCGCTTTTTGGATGCGCTCGGCGTCAAAGGGGACGATGCGGCCGTCTCGTTTAACAATTTGGGTGGGAATGGTGATGGCTGTTTCCACGGCCGTGGTCTCTTTTCCATGCCCATTGGTAGGGGAATTTTTCAGGGGTGTTTCGCTCGTTTTTAACATAGTCTCGTTTTCCTTGAAGGTGTACAGGTTATTAAAGTTCATCAACCATCGAAAGAGGTGGCGGGCAACTCCCGCCCACTTCTAACTTTTTACTTTTCACTTCTCACTTCTTACCCATCGCCAGCAAGCGGTTAATCTCATCCTGCACCGCCTGCAAATCGGTCAGGCGCAGATAGACCGTCGCAAAGCGAATATAAGCCACTTGGTCTAGCTCTTGCAGGCGGCGAATAACCGCGTCCCCCACCAGCTTGCTGGGTACTTCAGATTTGCCCAATTTCTGTAGCTCCAACTCCACTTCATCCACGATGCGCTCTATATCAGCGGCGGCCACGGGTCGTTTTTCACAGGCTAGCCGCAAGCCCGCCATGAGCTTCTCCCGCGAGAACTCTTCCCGGTTGCCGTGCCGTTTGACAATGAGCGGCGTGTCCAAAATGGCGCGTTCATAGGTGCTAAAGCGTTGGTCGCAGTGGGGGCAGGCGCGTCGTCGCCGAATACTGCCTCGGGGACTATGCGCGGTGTCAATAACCCGCGTGCGTTCGTGACCACAATAGGGACATTTCATGTGTTTTCTTTTCTCCGATGACCGTTTAACTGCTTGCGCACGGCCGTGGTGGGGGGACTGCCAAATATAGGTTTCCTACAGCTCCCATAAACAGAAAAGTCCCATATATGGGGCTTCGCTCACATCTGAATCCTGTATTTGGGGGGTGAATGCTTGAGCATTATAGCATGGGGGTAGGCCTGTGGCAAGACAAAAAGTGTTAAAAAATCGTGGGTTTGTCCACGGCCGTGTTTTCCAGAGAAACCCCGCTCCTCGCCCCACAAAAAAAGGCTCGACAGATAATTCTGCCGAGCCTCATTCACCATTAGCTATTTACCATTTACCATTTACAATTCAAAACATAAGCGTTCAGCATCTCAGCTGGTCAGCATTTCAGCTTCCTTTTCTCGACACAAATTGGTCACATTCGAGTGGCTGAGTAGCCTAAAACAAGAAGCAACTCGTCAAACACCCTCTCGAATAGGCGAGCCGCCGTAGGCGGTGAGGTGTGTCAAGACAGGATTAGTAGATACGCTGACTGGCTGAAATGCTGACTAGCTGAACGCTATCTTTACGCCAAGCCGCCTAATCCCGCCGCTTACGCAAAAAGGCCGGAATATCCAAATCATCTGGGCGGAACGTAGCTGGCGGTGGTGTTGGTTCGGCGGGAGCAGGCCGAGCAGGGCGAGACGATTCTTGATAGGAGGAAGAAGATGATGACCGTCCGCTACTGGGCGCGTTAGCCGCCACTGGCGTGCGGCTTCGCTGGGTGGTGGGAGCCGTTTGCCGCGCAAACTGCCGCAAATTCGCCCCATTGTTATGCTCAAAGCCCGTAGCGATGACCGTGATGCGAATCTCATCCCCCATCGTTTCATCAATGACCGCCCCAAAAATAAGATTGACATCGGGGTGTGCCGTCTGGCGAATCAGGCTGGCCGCTTGGTTAATCTCAAACAGACTCAGGTTCGGGCCGCCCGTCACGTTGAACAAAATGCCCCGTGCGCCGTCAATGGTCACATCCAGCATCGGGCTAGAAAGCGCCTGACGCGCCGCCATATCCGCCCGGTCTTCACCCGTGCCGTGCCCCACGGCCATGAGCGCCGCGCCGCCCAGCGACATAATCGCCTTCACGTCGGCAAAGTCAAGGTTAATCAGACCCGGCACCGTGATAAGTTCGCTGATGCCCTGAATGCCTTGGCGCAAAACTTCGTCAGCCAGCTTGAATGATTCGAGCAGAGAGACCCGCGTGTCCGCTGTTTCTAGCAGGCGGTCATTGGGAATCACGATGAGCGTGTCCACATGCTCTTTCAGCCGGTCAATCCCCTCTAGGGCGACCTGACCCCGCTTGTTGCCTTCAAAGGCAAACGGCCGTGTGACCACCCCAATCGTCAACGCACCTTGTTCACGCGCCACTTTGGCCACGATAGGCGCGGCGCCGGTGCCCGTGCCGCCCCCCATCCCGGCCGTGATGAAGACCATATCGGAGCCGTCCAGCAGAGTGAATAGCTCATCCGCTGATTCTTCGGCGGCGCGAGAGCCAACCTCAGGATTGCCGCCCGCGCCCAGCCCCCGCGTGGTGCGCTCGCCGATGTGCACCTGACGCGGGGCTTTGCTCTTGGCTAAGGCCTGATTGTCGGTGTTGATAGCAATGAAATCCACCCCGACGATATTCGCGTCAATCATACGGTTAACGGCGTTACTGCCCCCGCCACCAATACCAATCACGCGGATCAAGGCGTTGCCTTCCAAAGGATGGCGATTACTGGGATGACGATTACTCTGTTTAGTCATGATGCGTTTTCTCCGCTCGTTGTTCGTTATAGACTGGTCATAGCAAGAAGTGAGAAGGAACGTTGCCCGTCGCACCGCGCATGTTTTGGCCTGAATTTAGCCTGGTAACAGTGACCGTAGGAAGCCCGTGAGGCGGTTGCCCCATTCGCTTCGTTGTTCACTGGGACGATAAACATTATGTTCACTCAGTGCCCAGCGCAAGAGACCAACATTGGTGGCGTAGGCGGGGCTGTTGATGGCGTCTACTAAGCCTTCGAGGTTGCGCGGGGCGGCCACGCGCACGGGCAACCCCATTATTTTGTTGGCGACTTGCACAATGCCTTTGAGCTGTGCGCCGCCGCCGGTGAGGACGATGCCTGCGGGTAAAAGTCCGGTGTAGCCCGATTCTTTGACCGCATCCATAATCAAGTTAAACATCTCTTCGGCGCGGGCTTCGATGACGTAGGCCAAATCTTGGCGACCCACCTGGATTTTTTCATCGCTGAACTGCTCGACGCTAAACACGGCCGTGGGGTTAATCTGCGCCGGGCGACAATCCCCATACTTCAGCTTAATGTCTTCCGCCATCTCAAACGGAACCCGCAGGCCAATGGCAATATCATTCGTAATATGCGACCCGCCAATCGGCAACGTTTTGGTGTACCACGCCGCCCCATCGCTGTACAGGGCGATATCCGTCGTGCCGCCGCCCAAATCCGCCACCATCACGCCCATCTCTTTTTCCGCGCGGGTTAAAACGGCTTCGCCAGAAGCGAGGCTATTCAGGACTAGCTCTTCCACTTCCAAATCGACCATTTTGATGCACTTGGTCAGGTTTTGAATGGCGGGCGTCGCGGCCGTGACAATATGCGCCTCTACCTCGAGACGAAAGCCGTGCATGCCCAAAGGAGTGCTCACCTTTTCTTGGCTATCAATGGCGTAAGCGCGGGGCAACAGGTGTAAAATTTGCCGATTGTGGGGCAGGGGGATGGCCTGCGCCGTTTCGAGGGCGCGGGCAATATCCTCGCCCGTGACCCCTTCGTTTTTGTTGCTGATAGCCACCGCGCCGCTGTTGTTGAGCGAATGCACATGTTCACCCGCGACGCTCAGCACCACGCGATTCAGATCATAGCCCGAGGTTTGCTCCGCTTGCTCCACCGCTTGGCTGATAGCAACGGAAGCTTGCATCACATCCACAATCATGCCTTTGCTGACCCCGCGTGAAGGGGCTTGGCCAACGCCGATGATGCGTAAATCGCCGTTGCGCACTTCGCCGACGAGGGCACAAATTTTGGTAGAGCCGATTTCTAGGCCGAAAACAATTCCTTGCATAGGTTATTTAGCCGCCCCCCAACGTTTTATAGAATGGTTGATGTTGGTTGCTGACGCTGATGTATTCGGGCGTTAGCCCTTGGGCGCGTAGTTCGTTGAGTAGGACGTTATAGACGGCCAACTTTTGGTGCATATCTTCGCCTGTGCCAAAGTAAACGGCCCAGCCTTGGGGGTCGTCGTAAATCAGGCCGTGTTGGTGGTTATAGCGAAAGCTGTTTTGGGCGGGTAGCAGGGTTTGAAGCTGTTGCGCACCGGCCAACACGGCCGTGGGAATGCGCCCCCGCACTGCCGCCGCCTCACCCCCTACGGCCATATCTTGTTCGTCCAAACCCATCGCCAAAGATACCTCTGTGCGAATATGCAACAACTCAGGAATATCCAGCCGGGCAGGTAGTAAATCACCCGCTTTATTGACCCACAGGGTGCTATCACCCTGCAAAACGACGGCCACGGGCGTATCTTCCAGCACCGTAATCCGCGCTTGGTTCGGCCAGCTTACTTCAACCGTGGCGGCGATAATCCCCGGCGTCTGGCTGATGCGTTCGGCAATCGTTTCGGGGTCTACGGCAAAGATGTGTTGTCCCGGCAGGCCGCTATAGGCCAATATCTCGGTCGTGGGGATGGCGTAGACGCCTTCGATGGGCATTTGGGTTATTTGGTAAGCAGGTTGCTGGCCGATGAAGTAGAGCGCGTACACGGCCGTGGACAGCAACGCCAAACTGAGCCAGCGACTCGAGAAAACAACTAGCTTGAACCAATGCCAAGGCACGGTCAACTGCTGTTTTGTCCGCACGCGTTTGCGCCGTTGCACCCGCTCCTGCGTTTTCTTGGGCATCACCAGTTTGGGCGTGGCCGCTGTCGAACCGCTCTGGGCACGTTGCAGGCGGGGCTGTTTTTTTAGTTTGCGTTTTTGGTCTTGGTCGCGTTTGCTGAACATGTTGCCTTACTTGAGTAAAAAGTTAGAAGTAAAAAGTGAAAAGTATGTGTTTCCCAACACCTTTTTACTTCTCACTTCTCACTTCTCACTTCTCACTTCTTAAGCTATAGCTGGGACATCAAAACTCGTGGTCAACCTTTGCTTTTGCGCGTGACGGGCGATGGCTAACTCGATTAGCTCGTCGAGTAACGCGCTGTAGGGCAAGCCCGACGCTTCCCACAGTTTGGGGTACATCGAGATTTGGGTGAAGCCCGGAAAGGTGTTGATTTCGTTCAGATACAGGTCGCCCGTTTCTTGGTCGAGCAGTAAATCCACGCGGCCGAGTCCCGCGCCATCAATGGCTTGGTACGCTTTTAGAGCTAAGTCACGCACCACGGCCGTGGTTTCGTCATCTAGCGGGGCGGGAATGAGCAACTCTGAATCATCACTCACATACTTGGCCACATAATCATAAAACGCCCGACGCGGCCGAATTTCGCCCACAATGCTGGCCCGGGGCTGTTCATTGCCCAGCACCGCCACTTCTAACTCGCGCACGGGGCGACCCTGTTCAACCACCAAACGGCGGTCGTAGCGTGCCGCCTCTTGCAGGCCAGCCGTTAGCTCGGCACGGGTCGCACATTTGCTTATCCCCACGCTGGAGCCAAGGTTGGCTGGTTTCACAAAAACGGGATAGGTAAAAAAGTTTTCCAGCCGCTTTAATAGAGCCGGCAAATCATGGCTGACTTCATGCGCCTGCACCAGTTGCCACGGCAAAATGGGCAACCCATTGGCGATCATCACAGACTTAAAAATCGCTTTATCCATGCCCACGGCCGAGCCAACCACGCCTGCCCCCACATAAGGCAAATTCGCTAACTCGAGCAAGCCCTGTATCGTGCCGTCTTCCCCATACGTGCCGTGCATGGCGGGAATCACCACATCAAGCGCGAAATCTGCCGAGTCAGTTGCCCCCTCTAGGGCAACTAAGCCCGTCGTGTGCGGGTCGGGCAGGAGCGAGACGGGCTGGGTGTGCGCTTGTGCTTGACCACGGCCGTGGTTGACATTTAAGGCGAGCATCGCTTCCCCCGCCAGCCAGCGGCCACTTTTGTCAATGCCAATCGGCACCAGCTCATATTTGGACGGGTCAAGCGCGGCTATAATGGATTGCGCCGAGCGCAAAGAAACCTCATGCTCGCCTGACCGGCCCCCAAAAATAACCCCTACACGCACTTTACTCATCAATTTTGCTCATTGTTCATTACTCATTGCTAAAGTTCCCAATTGCCGACCAGTTCCACTTCCAACTCCATCTCCACGCCGAACTTTTCGCGGACAACATGCCACGCTTCGGCAATCAGGCCGCGAATATCCTCGGCCGTGGCGTCGCCGTGATTGACAAAAAAGTTGGCGTGTTTGTCAGAAATTTGGGCGTTACCCTGCCGGAACCCTTTTAGGCCAGCCGCTTCGATGAGATACCCTGCGTAATAATTTTCAGGATTTTTGAACATGGATCCCATGCTGGCGCCGCCGGGCTGGCTACTTTTGCGCTTGGCCGTAAAGCCTTCGGCGCGAGCGCGAAGCACATCGGCTGATTCTGGTTTGAGCAGTAGCTCGGCCGTGAGCACCACGCGGCGGGGTTTGTGTTTGCCCTGTTCTTTTTTAAAGGTGCTAGAGCGATACGCATAGTCGAGTTCGTCGAGGCTATAGGTGCGCATCTGTTTGCCCGGTTCCCAGACGGTGACGGCGCGAAGATTGTCGCTCATGTCACTGCCGTGTGCGCCCGCGTTGCCGACGACCGCGCCGCCAATGGTGCCCGGCACGCCCACCGCCCACTCCAGCCCGCCCAGCCCTTTGGCGATGCAGTGCCGCGCTAGGGAGGAGAAGTTGGCGCCGGACTCGGCCGTGCAGACGACGCCAAAGCCAGAATGGCGAAAGCTGACTTTTTTGGCGCGGTTAAAAATAACGAGTCCGCTGAAGCCCAAGTCGGAAACCAAGACGTTGGAGCCACCGCCCATAATGAAGTAGGGGATGTGCTGGCGATAGGCGAGTTCCACGGCCGTGTGTAACTCCTCAGCTGATTGCACAATTACCAGTAATTCTGCCGGACCACCCACTCGCGCCGAGGTGTACTTCGCCAACGGTTCATCCAGCTTGAACCGGTCACCAAACTGCTCGACAAACTGCGGATAAGGCTTTTTGAGCCGTTGCATCAGGTCACTATCTTGATTGCCTTCGCGCCTAAAAACTTGGTCAATCGTCACGGGCGGTTTGCCTTTTTGGGAATCGTTTACGGCCATTTGGTTCGTACCTTCTACTTACTCAGTTTGCTCAGGGTTACTTACTTTTTTTCATCTTCTTGCAAACGGGCGACCAGTCGCTGGACTTGCGAGAGCGTGGCGTCCAGACCGAGCTTTTTGTCGTGGCTGGTGGCGGTGTCCACGGCCGTGGTGGCGACTATCTCATCCCCCCTCTCTTCCCGCAGACTATCTACAATCCATTGTCCGACAAGCCGTGCATCCCCCGCATTGAGTAACAGCAACACATCCCCCGCCTGCAACGCATCGAGCAAATAGCTCTGTGCCGTCGCCAAATCACCCGCATAATGCACTTGGGCATGTTTAATTTGCTGAGCAATTTCTGGCCCACTCAGCCCCGCCGTGGCTTTCTCCCGACTGCGAAACACATCTAGCACAATCACCTTGTCCGCTTTGGTAAAGCAGGTGGCAAAGGCGGGCAGGAGTGCTTTGAGACGGGAAAAAGTATGCGGTTGCCACGCGGCAATGAGTCGCTCTTGGGGGTAGCGTTGCCGCGCGGCGGTCAGGGTTGCCATAATTTCAGTGGGATGATGCGCATAGTCATCAATAACGGTGATGCCACCCACACGGCCGAGGACATCAAACCGCCGCTTCATGCCTGTAAAGCTGTGCAGAGCCGAGGCAATCGTCACAAACGGAATGCCTTCGCCAAGAGCCACACAAACGGCCGCCAGGGCGTTGTTCACGTTATGCTCACCGGGAATGGGTAGGCTGATTTCCCCTAGCGGTTCCAGATTATGCTCGACGGTAAAGGTCATGCCGCCCTCGGCGTTGGGGCGGGGGTCGGGAGCCAGAATTAGCTCTAGGCCGGGCGTGGGGGTGATGGGGAACCCAATGCCATAGGCGTAGTTTTGCACGTTGGGGTTGGTTTTGAGCAGTTTCACGGCCGTGTTGTCTTCCGCGCACACCACCAGCCGCCCCCCAGCCGGCAAGCCCCGCACAAATTCCTCAAACGCTTCGACATAAGCTTCGGTCGAGTCATAAATATCGGGATGGTCATATTCCACGTTGGTAATGACCGCCACCTTGGGGCGCAAACCTAAAAACATGCGGTCGTATTCGTCCGCTTCGATAATAAAATGCGTTCCCTGTCCTGCCTGACCGTTGCTCTCCAGCACGGGCATGTCGTCCCCGACAATAAAGCTAGGATCGAGACCTGCTTCTATAAAGATATGGGCGACCATGCCAGCCGTGGTTGTCTTGCCATGCGTACCCGCAATAGCAATGCCAACTTGCTTGGTCATCAGGCTCCCCAAAAATTCATCCCGTTTGAGAACAGGGATACCTGCTTCCCGTGCGGCCATGATTTCAGGGTTATCGGCGGGAATGGCGGAAGAAACCACCAGCATTTGCGCCCCGCGCATATTGGCCGCTTTGTGCCCTTTATAAACAATCGCCCCGGCGGCATATAACTCGGCCGTGCGCTGGGTCAATTCTTGGTCAGAGCCAGTCACTTTGAACCCACGGCCGAGTAAAACGCGCGCAATCGCCGAAAGCCCAGTTCCGCCAATGCCAACAAGATGTATGTGTTTGCCAATTTTTTGTTTCTTATCCACGGTGCTTTCTCTGAATGAAACGACTAATTATTTTTGCCAACGTTAAGATAAATCATACTTGATTAGTGGTTCCATTTTAAGGTGTTTTGCACAAATAAACGAATGGGATTAAAAGCGATAAGCCGTGAGCTGTAAGCTATAAGCAGGGCACGCTTTTTCCCTCATCCTTCTTCCTTTTTTCTTGTAGCGTCCTTTAGATAAGCGCAATGATGACGATGAAGAAGAATAAAAAGAAGAACAACAGCCAAATGGTGGGGCTAAGCCAGCCAATAGGCAAAAATTCTATCCACGCTTGCGCCGCCGCCTCTGGGCCAGGGCGGGTGATGGTTTCCAAGGCAAACGGATAGTTTAGGCCGGGGGGGCGGCGTTCGTAGCCGATGCCAGGGATCAGCACAAATTCCAAAAACCCCCATAGGCTACCAAAGAACAAATAGCCGTTGACCAGTCCTAAAAAAAAGCCAATGAAGCGCTTCTGAAAATTATTGCGGAGCCTATCTCCTAAGCGGTTGGTGCCGATGTTTTCGGTGATGCGGGAAACGACTTGGTAGCTAAAAAACGCCATGGTACACATGAATACCGCTTGAACCATAATGGCTCCGCGGTCGGCGGCTGTGGTGGGGTCGGGGGCTGTGCCCCAAACAAATATGGTGACCTCCACAAAGCGGGGCACAAAGTCACTGCCAAACTGGGTGAGGGCGGCAATGGTGCCAATCAGCCCCGTGGTGGCTATCACTTCAAGTTGCCAGCCGCGCATGGAGCCGATAAGACCCAAAAAAATGACCAGATAGATAAAAATAACGAGAATGCTAATCATGTTTGTTTGTCCTTCTGGCTGGTGTGGCGCAGAAGCTGGGCTAGCTTTGTTGCCCCCACGGCCGTGTTTAGGCTGTGGGCGGCGCGTTTCATTTCATTCAGCCGTGCCCTATCTGCTAGCAGACCCAGCACAGTTGACCCTAATTTCGTGTCCAAATCTTCATCATTAAGCCGCACGGCCGCGCCGCGTTCCGCCAAATAATCCGCATTTATCTTCTGCGTGCGCCACGCATGAGGATAAGGAACCAGCACGGCGGGCGTGCCAAACAGCGGCCCTTCCGCCAACATGCTCGCCCCGCCCCGCGCCACAATCAAATCCGCCGCCCGAAAAGCGGCCCCCATGCGCTCATGCAAATAGGGATACGGCCGATAAAAACGGCGTTGGTCCGGCGGTAATGTTTCCGCAAACGCCTCGACTTCGGGCCAAGTGAGCTGGCCGCTGACGTGAATGACCTGCATTTGCCCTTGCGTCAGCAGGTCGGGCAAACTCGCCATTAGGGCGCGGTTGATGCTTTGCGCCCCGCGACTGCCGCCAAAAACGAAGAGGGTTGGCCTTATTTCTTCCCCGACGGTGGCGCTGGTCGAAACCAAATCAAATTGGCTTAACGCCTCGTCGCGGCTCAGCTGGGTCGCGCTAATCAGTTCGGCGCGGACGGGATAACCGGTGGTGATGGTTTTACCAGGGGCAAAATACACGGCCGTGTCCTCAACCGTGGCCGCCACCTTGGTCACCAGCCGCCCAATCGCCTTCAACGCCGACCCCGGTTCCACATCGGGCACAAACGAGACGGTGGGCACACGGTTGAGCCACGCGGCCACGGCTACGGGAACACTCATATAGCCCCCCGTGACCAGCAGGACATCTGGCCGAAAGCGGCGCATGATACCGTGCGCCAGCCAGACGTTATAGACCAGCTTGACCATGCTCTTGAGTTTGGTTGTTAAGGGCAGACCAGCCAGGGGACTGCTGTAAATCGTTTCCATCTCGATACCCGCCCGGGGCACGAGTTCTTCTTCCATCTCGCCCCGCACGCCAATCCACAGCAGGTTATCATCTGGCTGACCTTCTTGTTGAAGTGCCTTAACGGTCGCCAACGCCGGGTAAATCCCGCCGCCCGTTCCGCCGGCGCAAACCAATAGATTCACGAGGGGTCTCCGCTGATTGAGTCACGACAGGTGGGTCTAAAAGAGGCTGTCGTGGGGGACTTTTGCGCGCAGGTTGCTTGCGTTTGGTGGCACTGTTGGGTGCGGCCTGTAACGGGGTTTGCGTTTGGGGCAAACGACCGAGAGCCGCGTCCCGCGATATATTGAGTAAAATTCCCACCGCTATCAGGGTAATCGCCAATGAGGTGCCGCCGTAGCTGAGAAAGGGTAGGGGAATGCCCGTGAACGGAATCACGGCCGTGATAACCGCCAAGTTAATCAGAGCTTGGTAGCCGATCCAGCAGGTAATGCCCACCGCCAGCAGTGCGCCAAACGAATCACGCGCCCGCTTGGCGGTTAACAGGCCACGCCAGATGAGCAGAGCAAACAGGGCAATGACCAAGAGGGTGCCAAACAGCCCCAACTCTTCACCCAAAACGGCAAACACGCCGTCGGTGTGGGCGGCCGGGAGGGGGCCAAATTTTTGGGTACTGCGCCCCAGTCCGACCCCGAACCAGTTGCCTGTGCCGAGGGCAATCAGGGATTGTTGCACATGCCAGTGGGCTTGCAGGGGGTCTTGGAGCGCGGCCGTGTAGGCGTCTACGCGGTTGCGGGCATGGGGCAGGGTGCTGACTAGAAAGACAAAGGCGGCTCCGCCGAATACCCCAGCAATGCCAAATTGACGCCAATCTGCCCCAGCGACAAAGAAAACGGAGAAGCTGGTAATGGCGATTAACACGGCCGTGCTAAGGTCTGGCTGGCGCACAATCAAGGCGCACACAATGCCCGTAATAATCGAAAAGGGCAACAGCCCATAGGTTACATCTTTAATCCGTTCCCCTTTGGAGGATAACCAATGGGCGATATACAGAATGGTGGCTAGTTTCGCCACTTCTGACGGCTGATATGACCCTTCAACCAAGCCGCGCGTTGCCCCAAAAATCGCTTCTCCGAAAAATAGCAGAATCGTGAGCAGAGCCAGTGTGCCCAGCATAAGCGGCACGGAGAGCTTGCGGAGCAGTTGATAATCAAAAAAGAGCGACAAAATGGCGACGCTTAGGCCAATTGCCCCCGCCTGCATCTGCCGCCGAATGTAATAGGTGTTGTCTTCCCGAAACAGAAAGCCGTAATCAAAGGTGGTGCTGTACACCATCAGGAAGCCCAGCACGAGCAAAGCCCCCACGGCTAGCAACAGCCAATAATCAAATTGCAGGCTGAGGCCGGGGCGGACAAGGTGACTGCGGCGGCGTATGACGTTAAATGTGTTCATGAAGGCAATAGGGCAATGAGTAATGAACAATGAACAATGAACAATGAGTAAAAAAGGTTGGTTCCTAACTTATTCTGCGCACCAATTGCCGAAAACGCTCGCCACGGGCGGCGAAATCGGGGAACGCATCGAAGCTGGTTCCGCCGGGTGAGAGGAGAACCACATCACCCGGCTGGGCCAGCTTAGCACTAATCGTGACGGCATCTTCCAGCGAGAGGGCGGTGGTGACCTCGGCCGTGCGCCCTGCGCGACCCAGATGGTCGGCGAGGAGCGGGGCGAGGTCGCCAAATAAGATGACGTGTTTGACTCTCTGCGCGACGGTAGCGGCCCAGGTATCCCAGACCATGTTTTTGTCTCGGCCACCCGCCAGCAAAATGAGCGGTTCACGCTCGAAAGCGGCGAGGGCGGCCAAGGCGCGTTCGGGCGCAGTGGCGATAGAGTCGTTGATGTATTGCACTTCGTTCACCAAGCAAACGGGTTCCAACCGATGCTCGACGCCGGTAAAGGCTTTAATCGCGGCGGACACGGCCGTGTGTGGCAATCCCGCGCTGTCCGCTAGGGTAGTGGCGGCCAGCACGTTGAGCACGTTGTGTGTCCCGCGTAGCTGGATGTCGCTGAGGGCACACACGGCCGTGTGCTTGCCCGCGCCATCTGCTAACCAAATCTGGTTTTCTTGCACAAACGCCCCATCCTGCACGACCTGCTGGGCACTAAAGGTGCGCAGACGCCCTTTGACCAGCGGGGCGAGAGCCATCGCGCCGGGGTCATCGGCACACAACACGGCCGTGTCTCCCGCCTGCTGAAACCGCAGACTATTCGCTTTGGCTTGGGCATAATTTTCCATGGTCTTGTGCCGGTCTAAATGATTGGGCGTGATGTTGAGCACCGCACAGATAGCGGGGCTGGCCTTCCACAAATCAAGCTGAAAGCTAGATAACTCTTGTACCACAAAATCCGTCGCCTGTATCTCCGCCAAATGGGTGATGAGCGGGCGGCCAAGGTTGCCGCCCACCCACGTGGTGCGCCCCGTTTTTTCCCCCATTAGCCCCAGCAGGGTGGTGGTGGTCGATTTGCCAGCGGAGCCGGTGATGCCCACGGTGGGGCAGGGGGCGCGTTGTAAAAATTCAAACGAATCGTTGGTTAGGGGCAACCCTCGCCGCACGGCATCTTGCACAAACGGCGCATCGAGCGGCACACTGCCGCTCAGGGCAAGCACATCTGCTTTGTCTAACAGGCTGGGCGGATGCACGCCTAACACAAATTTGATTGGTAAAGAGGCTAGTTCGGCCAGTTCGTTTTGAAGCTGGTCGGCGGGTCGCAGGTCAGAAATGGTCACGGAAGCAGACACGGCCGTGGCAAACTTCGCCAACGCCAGCCCCTGCCGCGCCAAACCGAGAATCAACAACCGCTTACCCGTTAAAGTATCCATGAGTCAATTAGCGATGAGCAACGAGCGATGAGTGTCCCGCGAACCTTGCACCCTGCACCTTGCACCCTGCTCAAACAATCGCCAGCGCAATGCCCAGCATGGCCGCCAAAATACTGATTAACCACCAGCGTTGCACAATCTGCGTTTCGCTCCAGCCGAGCAGGACAAAATGATTATGTAAAGGAGCCATGCGGAATGGGCGAATATCCCGCCCCAAAAACCGCCGACTCAACACGGCCGAGGCCACCTGAAATATCGTCGAAAAGGTCGTGGCTAAGGGCACAATGGCGATAATCGGCAAAATCAACCATTGATTGGTCATCAGAGCCACCACGCCCAACGCGCCGCCGAGGGCTTGTGACCCCACATCCCCCATAAACATTTGCGCGGGGTGGGCGTTGTACCACAAAAAAGCGAAGGTCGCGCCGACCACAATCAGGCTAAAGTCGAGCAAAAATTGCTGATTTTGCCAAAAGGCGATGATGCCAAAGGCGGCAAAGGCGGAAGAAGAAATCATGCCTGCCAAACCGTCTAGGCCGTCGGTCAGGTTCACGGCGTTGGCCGAACCCGCAATAATAAACACGGCAACTGGTAGATAAAAGATGCCAATATCGAGCAGAAACGGCACGGTGGGCATGGCCATAAATCCACGGCCGTTGTTCACCACCCAAAAAAGCAGGCCAGCGGCCACGGCGGCAATCGCCAACTGGTACCAAATTTTGTAGCGAGCCAACATGCCCACCCCTGGCCGTTGCCGAAAGCCCTGATAATCGTCTATGCCACCCAAAATGGCGTAGGCGACCATCACGCCCAGTGGCAAAATAAAGCTTTGGGCAATTTCTAGGTTTTTAATGAGCTGAACAATATTGACCAGTACGGTAATAATGACCACCCACACCACGATGAGAAGGCCACCCATCGCCGGGGTGCCCATCTTCGCCATGTGG
This sequence comes from Promineifilaceae bacterium (SeqCode), assembly GCA_041745395.1. Lineage (GTDB taxonomy): Bacteria > Chloroflexota > Anaerolineae > Promineifilales > Promineifilaceae > Hadersleviella. Next base: position 20,016 of record JBGTIZ010000268.1, read on the forward strand.
GATTGTGGCCCCTCAATGCGAATTTGCTTGCCCAACTTGAGGCGGCGCATCAATTCGACGAGGGGACTACCCCAGATGATAGCCATCATAAACGTGATGGCGGCGATGGTTAGGGAAAAAGACATTTATCAATGAGTAATGAGTGCCCTGAAAAAAGGGGTGTTTTCGCCAAATCTACCAGAGGTGGATTTCCGCGAAAAGGGGCTTTTTTCAGTAGGCTCAGTAATGAATAATGAGCAATGAGTAAAAGATTGGTGGCTAAGGATGAGTACGCAGTCTGGAGCTATTTTTTTTGTAGATTCAAAATGAGTAAGGGGCAGAGTCGGCGAGGCGATGTTCAACCCCTTTATTCATTATTCATTACGCCTTACTCATTCTTCTCAACGTTGTATTTGTTGCGGGAAAGGGCGGCCACGATGCGGGCCATGCGGGCGCCGAGTGAGCCTTTGACGAGGATAAAATCCCCTTGGCGGGCGATTTGGTTTAATAATTGTATGGCATCCTCGTTCGTGTCGAGAATGTGGACTTGTGAGGGGGACATGCCGACTTGTTGAGCCTCTTCGCCAATGATGCGGCCTCGTTCACCGACGGTGATGAGAATATCAACGACTTCTTTGGCGCGACGACCGACCAGGCGGTGGGAAACCTCTTCTGCCGTGCCTAGCTCGAGCATGTCGCCCAGCACGGCGATGTGCCGCCCGTCTAGGTCGCGCAACAGGTTGAGGGCGGCGATGACTGAATCGGGGCTGGCGTTATAGGTGTCGTCCAAAATGGTCGAGTTGTGTGGCCCCCGCACCGTGACGAGTCGGAGCTGGGCGCGATGGTTTTGCAGGCCGCGAATGATTTCATCCCACGACAATCCTTCGCATAGACCCACGGCCGTGGCTCGGAGACAGGTATGCACGCTATGCCGACCCAGCAAAGGCACTTGCAGGCGTAGAGTGTTGCCTTGGTAATGTAGGTCAAACCCAATGCCGTTGAGACCCATAGAGCGCACGTTGTTCGCCCATAAATCAGCCTCTAGGGTCAGGCCGTAGGTAAAAATCTTGGCGGCGGTGTGGTCGGCCATGCTTAGTACATTTTTGTCGTCGTGATTTAACACGGCCGTGCCCCCCTCTGGCAACGCTTCGACCAACTCCCGCTTCGCTTCCACAATCGCTTCTAAACTGCCCAAGCGGGACATATGCACCGGCCCGATAATCGTGACCACGCCCAGTTGGGGCTGGGAAATATCACACAGCAGGGCAATTTCACCCTTGGCATACATGCCCATCTCCAGCACGGCGTGGCTATACTCATCCGTTAGCTTGAGCAAGGTTAGCGGCAGGCCAATCTCGTTGTTGTAATTGCCTTCCGTTTTTAAGGTGCGGTACTTTTGGGACAGCACGGCGTGCATCACTTCTTTGGTGGTCGTTTTGCCCACGCTACCCGTCACGCCGATGACGCGCAGGTGGGGGAATTGTTGCCGCCAGTGGCGGGCAATTTGCTGGAGTCCCGCTTCGCTGTTTTTAACCAGCCACAAGAAAGGGGGCTGGGGCAGGTTTAGGGGCTGGCTGGCTGGGGTGCGGCAATCCACCACGGGATGCTCACCGAGGGGTTGCTCGACCACGGCCGTGGTTGCCCCGTTTTGAAATGCTTGCGTCACATAATCATGCCCGTCTACATTTTCCCCTTTGAAGGCCACAAAGAGCGACGCGGCCGTGGCCTGCCGACTATCAATCACCACCTGCGGCACCGCCACCGCCGAGTCGGTCGCTTGTCCTGTTAGAGCGGTTGCAATGTGTCCTAGAGTTAACATAAATCTTTTTACACGTTGTCGGCGTTATTTGCCTTGAAATATCGCTCGGCCTCAGCAAGTGCCTGTTCAATATCGCGGGTGCTTTGCGCAATTTTGATGACCACAGATTTTTGGTGCTGAGTTAATGGCCCGGCACTGGGGTCAAGCAAGAAGCTGGTCAGATGGTCAATGGTGTGCAACGGTTCGCGGGTTTGGCGCAGGACAGCTTGTAAAAGTTCCACAGCCGTGGTTGATTCATCTGCCATAATTACCCCAACTCTTTACTCATTGTTCATTATTCATTACTCATTGTTCTCATTACTCATTATTTTGCCGTACCGCTTGAATATCTGCCCGCAAGCGCACTTCGTCTGGGGGAATATTCAGCATAACTACCAAATCAGACGCTAATTCTGCAAACGCGGGCGCGGCCGTGGTAGACCCCCACGGCGAAACCGTCGGTCGGTCTAACTTGATAATCACGGCAATTTCGGGTGCTTCAGCCGGGAGCCAGCCCACAAACGAGGCAATGGTATCTCGAGGGTGATAAATGCCATTCTCAGGAATCTGCGACGTGCCCGTTTTCCCAGCAATCGTATACCCTTCGACCTGTGCCCCGTACACTTCCGTACGCACCGCATTCACGGCCATCGCCGTCATCTGGTGCGCCGTCTCGGGGCGAATGGGTCGGCTCAGCACGGTTGGCTCATGTTTATATACGTTGCCATCGTGGTGAATTTCCGCCACCAAATACGGTTGCATCAAATACCCATCGTTAGCCAAGGCTGACACGGCCGAGATCATTTGTAGCGGCGTGCTGGCAATGCCCTGTCCAAACGAATTTGTGCCTAAATTTGTCTCTGTCCACAACGAGCTACCCGGCAAAGGCATCGACCCCGCCGCTTCCGCTGACAAATCAATCCCCGTGCGACGACCAAAACCAAACCGCTCCATGTAATTGTAATACACATCACTGCCCATCCAGACCGCCAGCGTGGCCGCGCCTACGTTAAGCGACCGCGCCAGCAGGGTGGTCATATCTACCGTGCCATACGCACCCCGGTCCCAATTATAAAGCGGATAGCCACCCAACTGAATCACGCCCGAATCATAATAAGTCGTTTGCGGGGTTACGGTGCCCGAATCCAAAGCGGCGGCTACCGTAATCAACTTCATGACCGAGCCTGGCTCATACTGCCGGCTCACGGCCGGGTTCATCAAGATCCCCTCTGTCGCATTATAAAATTCATTGGGGTTGTAACAGGGTGCGCTGGCCATCGCCAAAATCGCCCCTGTTTTCGGATTCATCACAATAATCGTGCCGCTTTGTGCGCCATACTGCGTCAGGGCGCGTTGCAGATGTTGTTCCACCGTTTGCTGAACCGAGCGGTCAATGGTTAGCACAATGTCCGCCCCCTCGCGGGCAATGACGTTTAACTGTTCGGTCAGTGGCGAAATGTTGACCCGGGCACTGGCCGCTTCACCAGCTAGCTCGCGTTGATAATATCCCTCGAGACCAGAGCCGCCGTTGCCATCAAAATCGGTATAACCCAAAATATGGCACATCAACTCTTTTTGGGGATACAGGCGGCGGGGCAGGGGGTCAATCTGGATCCCGTTAAAAGCATGGGCGCGAATGGCGTCCGCCTCTTCGCTCGTGACGCGGTTGGCTAAAATGACATACGGATAGTTTGACTCTAGCCGCGCCAAGATGTCTAGCCGATTTTGACCGAGAATTGGGGCTAGGTTTGTGGCTATTTCATCTGGCCTGGTTACCAGAGAGGGTGACGCCCCGATTTGATAATCCGCGCTGTTGCCGGCCAAAACAGCCCCGTTGTGATCATAAATAGTGCCTCGATTCGGACGGGCGATGACCTGCTGAAAGTTGTTTTGTGCGGCTAAATCAACCAATTCTTGGCTGTGCACCACTTGAAACACAATCAAGCGGCCGATGATAATCAGGGCCGCAAAGACAAAACCGAAACCGACAAGCCACATGCGTTTGGTTTGGCTACTGTTCATGCGCTTCTCCTGTGGTTAGGTTGGTTAACTGGGTTTGTAGAAAAACGAGGAGCGCATCTTCCACGGTATCAATTGGTTCTGGCAGGGCGGCTGGAGTGGGCAGAGGGGGGGGCAGAACGGTGGGGTAGTCGGTGACGATGATGTACAGCGTGGCGCGGGGGTCAGCTCTGACAAAGCCCAAGCGCACGGCGTCCGCTTGCAGGCGGTCGAGGGCTTGCGATTCTGCTATTTGCCGTTCGATTTGGTTGTTTTGTCGCTTGAAGTCGGACAGCTCGATTTGGGCAAGCTGAATGCGCCGCCCTGTTTCGGCGAGGGTGCTGGCCTGCACCAGATAAATGGTGCCAACCACGGCCGCGAGTAGGGTGATAATGGCCCAGCCAATAGCCGCTTGCGCTTCAGAGAGCTTCCAAAGCTGGCGCAGTTGGCTTCGCCAGCGAGCCGTGGTGGCGCGTCGTGACGGCCGGGCGGGACGCTCCGCTGGGGCAGACACTATGTTTTGCTCACCGCTCATGGTTGTGGTCATGGATACGCTTTCCTATTGAATCAATACCTGTGGTTGGGACGATGATTGCCCGGGCGTTATCGTTTCTCAGCGACGCGCAGTTTGGCACTGCGGCTACGCGGATTGCGTGCAACTTCCACGGCCGTGGGCACGATTGGCTTGTTGGTGATGCGCTTAAGCGACGGTTGCCAAGTAGGGTCTGGCGCGGGCGCATTGTCCGGCCAGATCTCCTCTTGGCTTAGGTCACGCATCACGTTTTTGACCAGCCGGTCTTCCAAAGAATGGAAACTAATGACGGCGAGTCGTCCGCCCGGTTTCAACAGAGAGATGGCCGCGCCCAGCCCTTTTTCAAGAGCATCCAGTTCGCCGTTGACGGCAATTCGTAGCGCCTGGAAAACGCGGGTAGCCGGGTGAATTTTTTGTCGGCCGCGCACGTAAACAGTGCTTGCGACCAGATCAGCCAATTCAGTTGTGGTATGTAACGGCCGCTGGGCCACAATGGCCCGGGCAATGCGCCTACTTTGTTTTTCATCCCCATAACGCCAGAAAATATCGGCCAGCGCACTTTCAGGGAGGGTATTGACCAAATCCGCGGCCGTGTGGGCCATGCGGGGGTCAAAGCGCATATCAAGCGGTGCGTCGAAGCGAAAAGCAAACCCGCGCTCAGGGTCGTCTAATTGACGGGAAGACAGCCCTAAGTCGAACAGGATACCGTCCACCGTTTCAGGAGCGAAACCGTGGGCGGGCGCGTGGTCAGCCATGTCGGCCAAGCTGGCGTTGACAAAGGTCACTTGGTCGCCAAACTCGGCTAGTTGTTCACGCGCATAGGTGATGGCTTCGGGGTCCCAATCAAAGGCGAGAACATGCCCGCCCCGAGACAAAATGCCCCGCGTGTGACCACCTGCGCCCAGCGTGCCGTCAATATAACGGCCGTGGGGCACAACCTGTAACGCTTCTAGCACTTCTTGGTAAAGAACGGAAAGATGAGGCATGAGGCTGTTAGCTATAAGCCATGAGCTGTAAGCTATAAGCGAGAAGCTGGTATGTGGTTGGTGGGTGATTTCGGGGTGCAGACATACTGGTTTTACCAACTTCTTGGACTGACAAGCGTTCAGCTTACGGCTTACAGCTTTAAGCTTACGGCTTCTATATACCCAAGTCAGCCCAGCGGGCTGTGTCATCATTGTTCTCGATTTGTTCGCGCACGGCCAGCCACTCGGCCGTGCTCCATACTTCGATGTAGTTAAACATGCCGACCACCACAACTTCCCCTTCGATGTGGGCGAATTCCCGCAGATAAGGAGGAATGAGAATGCGGCCTTGGCGGTCTGGCTCGACGTCTACCGCGCCTGAAAAAACGCGCCGCCGAAACTCACGCATTCGTGCTTCGGCTAACGGCCGTGCCAGAATCTCTTCGGCTAGTTTTTCCCATTCGCTGAGCGGGTAGACCATCAAGTTGTTGTCAAAACCGCGCGTCACCACCATGCCAGCGGCTAGCTCTCCCCGGAATTTGGCGGGGACGGTGAGCCGTCCTTTGTCATCAATGGTGTGGGTGTATTCGCCCAGAAACATGGTCGTTATGGCCTTTGTGGTGTCGAGTTGTGGGGGGATCGTCTGGGATCATGTTAGGGAAGCAAGTTAGAACATTTGTTCACATTGCCCCACTTTACCCTCTCTTGTGTGGCAAAAAGTGGGTCTTTTAACCCATTTTGCCCCACATTTCCCCACAACTACCCAAAGTATACACCAAAGCATGGGCAATGTGAAGCGTTTTTTGGTCTGGTAGATGAACGTTGGGTGAAAGAGTGGTGGGCTGAGTAAGAAAAAGGGGTCGTTTAGAGGAGGTGGTGGGGTGAAAGGGGGAAATTAGGCTATTTGGGCATGATACGTACCCTATCACGGCCGTGGTGGGGCAAAGTGGGGAAACGATTCGACTTGGCAGGGCTGAACACTGACCACAAAAGGTTTCCTCAAGAAGCTATCTGTGTTTTTTGTGTTTTTTGTGGTTCAATAACCCCACTATTTTACATTAACTGGTCAAAACGCCTGACCGCGTGCGGCGGTTCGGCCCTTTTCAGTGAGTCGTGAGCGCGGGTCACGACGAAGCAATTATTTGACTGATATTCGGGATTATTGGAGCGCAAGATGAGCAAACAAGTTGTTGTGGTCGAGGCGGACAGCTTCCGCTTACAGGGTATTACCAATTATCTAACCGACATTCTTAACCACCAAGCCCGCTTCACGGCCGACACTCGCACGGGCTGGTTCCTCATAACCGAAGCCCCGCCTGATGTGGTTATCATCGGCATTTTATCAACCAATACCTTACCCAATCACACCGAAGTACAGGAACCCCCAGGGTTGGCTTTAGCCAAAGAGATTAAGCAGTTGTTTCCCAGCATGGGCGTTATTCTTTTTTCTTCGGGCAACCATGTCTTTAAACAACATATCGGTCTGCTCCGCCATCGGTATGGCGATAGCGTGCAAAGCATGACTCCCACCGATGATATAACCCATCTGGAAGAGTTGCTCGGGCGTATTGCTCAAGAACGAGCCAGCACCCCTTCCCCGCCTATGCTTGATGAGCGAGAGCGGCGGCGACTGGCGACCCATTTGTGGGCTATGCTAGGTGATTTAGAACGGCCGTGGATAGAAGCCACCTTGCTCCAAATGCCCCAACTGAGCAGTCGGGAATGGCAACTCATTACCCTACTGGGACAATCACTCTCGGCTCAAGGCATTGCCCAAAAGCTGGATATTTCCCGCAATAGCGTAGACAATGCTATTTCACGCATTTATAGCAAACTAGGTTTATCCAAGATTCGCCAAGAAGCTCCTGAGTTACGGGCGATGCTGATTCTAATTAAGGCGAATACGCTGTATACGCTCAAGCGTACCGATAGCAGTTGAATGGAAAAGGACGAGGGACGAGGGCAGAAGGACGAAAAAGGGCGGGACTTTTCAAGAAATTGCCGCGCCCTCCCCGGTCAAACCTCTCGCAAAGGCACAAAGAGCGCAAAATTTTTCTCGAGAAATTTTTCTCGTAAGCGTTCAGCTAGTCAGCATTTCAGCCAGTCAGCTCGCTAAACTGCGTACCAGACTTGATTTTTCAGCTCAATAACAGACTGTTTTGTATTGGTCACAAATTACTCACACAAAAAATCCTGTCTCGGCACACCTCGCCGCCTACGGCGGCTCGCCTGTCATAAGGGTGTTTTTTTCGTTTGGGCAACTG
>JBGTIZ010000269.1:0-3824 GCA_041745395.1 Promineifilaceae bacterium (SeqCode)
TAGAGAATGCTCTCTGGAGGAATGATGGACTTATTAGAACGATACCTATTTGCTGTTTCCCAGCAGTTGCCGCGCAACATGCGGGAGGATGTCACGGCCGAGTTGCGGTCGTTGCTGTTGGATATGATTGAAAATAAGGGGGATGTGGCGGATGACACGGCCGTGGTGGCTATTTTGCAAGAGTTTGGTTCACCCGACGCCGTCGCCGCTTCTTATCGTCCCCAGCCCCAATACCTTATTGGCCCCGATTTCTATCCTGGGTATCTCAAGATTGTGCAAATTGTGACTGGTGCGATGAGCATCGCCTTTTTCGTGCTGTTTATCTTGTCGCTCATTAACGGGGGGCGGGGTTGGCTGGCTTTGGGGCAAACCTTTATTGATATTTTCCCCAGTTATATCAGCACCCTGTTGACGGGCGTGGGGATGGTCACCATCATTTTTGCTTTGTTAGAAAGATATGCGCCAGACACGGCCGTGTCGCTCAACGCCGAACTAGCCACAGAAGAAGCAGAGTGGGATCCCCGTCAACTCCCTGCTATCAGCCCAGATAGGCAGATAGACCGCTTTGAACTCATCACCGAAATCATCTTCACCTTTTTGGCGATGGTCTTTGTCAACTCGATTGTGCGCCAATACGGCGTTGTTATTTTAGACGACGGGACTTGGCGTCCCCTGCCCATCCTAGCCGAAGGCTTCAATGCCGTTATATTGCCCCTTCTCAACATTGTGTGGATCAGCGAAATTTTGTTCAATCTTTACCTATTGCGTCAAAAAGAGTGGACGCGCCCAGCCCGCTGGTTAGAGATCGCCGTCTTGAGCTTAGATGTCGCTGTGGTGGGCTTGATTATCGCCAACTTACCCTTTGTCGAGCTAAATGAAGCTCTGCTGTCCGCCGCTGGTTGGTCTCCAGACGCCTCCCAATTTGAAGAGTTCACGACATTGGTGGACTTGTTTAATCAAGGGTTGTGGATTGGGTTGGTGGTTTATGCGGCTTGGCTGGTTTTCTTGATTGGCAAACGGCTATTCACGCTCCTCCGCCAGCCCGAGGCGGGTGCATCCACCGCTATCCTGACGTGATGCAGTATCTCCCAGAATAGAGGGGACATTCCTAAGTGCCTGGAGTTTACACTACGAATTTTTGAGAAGATATGTAGGAAGGACAAAAGATGCTCTATTTTGACCAGACAGGCCAAGCCCAGAGAAAAACCACATGACACACGACACTATGGAAATTAGAGTGGTTCCTTATTAAATCATGCACCTCTAGCAAGCAGTAAACCAGTTGCTCGAGGCAAAATCTATTAGGGAACAACTCTATTCTATATATCCACAATATCTGGAGAAGTATTGATGACACCGAATAATATCGCCCCTGTACAACAACAAGAGCGCATCCTAATTATTGACATTTTGCGCGGGTTTGCCTTGCTGGGCATTTTCTTGGTGAATATGCCTCTGTTTAACCAGCCGTTTCAATCGGTACTGTTGCCCACAGAAACGGCCGTGTGGTACGACCAAATTGCCACATGGCTCATCCACTTTCTGGCCGAAGGCAAATTCTACGCCATGTTCTCCATCCTCTTCGGCCTTGGACTCACCCTCCTAATGGAGCGCATCGAAGCGCGGGGTGGCCGCTTTATCCCTCTCTACATGCGCCGTCTCTTCTTTCTACTCCTCTTCGGCCTCGTCCACGCTCTTCTCATCTGGGTCGGCGACATCCTCATCATGTACGCCCTGCTTGGTTTCCTGCTCATTCCCTTCCGCAAAGCAAAGCCCCGCACCCTGCTCATCTGGGCCGCCATTTTTATCAGCTTGCCCCTCCTGTTCAACATCGGTGCGACAGCCCTAGTACAAGCCGCCCGCACCGTGCCCGAAGCCGCTGTCGAAATTGACCAGTCCTTCCTTGAAGTAGAAGCCAGCTACCGCGACGACAAAGAGCAAGCCGCCCTCACCTATGCCCAAGGCAGTTTTGCCGAAATCACCGCCCAACGCCTCTATGATTACCGCACCCTTGGGCTACCCGCCTTTTTTGCCCTCGGGTTCAACGTCTTGGCTTTCTTCCTCATCGGCATGTACCTTGGCAAGCGCAAAATTTTCCAAAATCTGGCGGAAAATAGGCCACTCCTACGCAAGCTTCTGCTGTGGGGCCTGCTGATTGGTCTACCCGCCAATGCTCTCTACGCTACCATCATCATGTCCTCCTCACGCATCGAACCAACGTGGCCGCTCGTTATCGCGCTAATAGTGCAAACCTTCGGTGCGCCCCTCCTCTCGCTTGCCTACATGTCAGGGCTGGCCTTGCTTTACCAACTACCCTCTTGGCAAAAACGGCTCGACCTGTTCGCCCCCGTCGGCCAAATGGCTCTAACCAATTACCTCCTACAATCTATCATCAGCACGCTCATTTTTTACGGCTATGGGCTGGCTTTCTTTGGGCAAGTGGGAGCGGCATTGGGGTTGGGTTTGACCTTCTTTATTTATGGGTTACAAATTCCGTTCAGCCATTGGTGGATGAAGCGGTTTAAGTATGGTTCCGCTGAATGGCTCTGGCGTTCACTAACCTACCTAACCGTGCAACCAATTAAGCGCCCGGCCGCGTCGGCAAATTAAAAAGCTGAAAATAAGGGGCGAGGGCACTGGTTCAGTTAAGTGGGATACCAGCTGAAATGAAAACAAGAAGGTAAGTTGACACGGTTTTTACCCACAACGCCCCAACATGCTGGACATGTTGGGGCGTTTTTTTATGGCTGGACACTGTGTGTCCCTGCCATTGGTTTGAGCCAAGCGTGTGGCTTGTTAACGATTTTCTTTGGACGAGGGAGTGATGCCTACGCGGTCTGGTTGTTCACACAGCAAGACATTGAGCGCGTCGTCGGCGTGGTAGACATAGACGCTATCGCCCACACCCAGGGTGACCATATACCCGGGGGTGACAACTTGCAGGTAATTCATGACTGGCTCAGGACAGCCGAGCGCACTATCGGGCCAGCTTCCCGCCACGATTTCTTCGATTTCGATGTCGCTGGCCTCGACGTCAAAGCTAAGGCGCAGGTCTTCAAAAATGACGCGCAGAACCTCTTCGGCCGTGGTTTCGGTCGGCCCTTCTGTGGCAAAAACGGCGTTGGGGTCAACGGTGGCGGTGGGGGGCGGGGTCACGGCCGTGTTATTATTGCCCCCCGTAGCCGTCACGGCTTGCTCAGTGGTGCTCGGGGCAGGATAGCCACTCGAGGAAGCGTTATTGTCCACGGCCGTGTCTCCCGTGGAGTCAGGTAGGACGGGATAATCTGTAGAAGGCATGGTCGCTACGGGACTGGGTACGCTAGCCCCTTCTATGACGACGGGCGTGGCCGTGCTGGTAAAGGTGGCTAAGGGCACGGCCGTGGGTCGAATCTCTTCTTCTTGGGCGGGGCGAGAGGTCGGTTCGGCAGGAGCATTGGACACGGCCGTGGGTTCCCCCGCAGGCCGCAACGCGCCCGGCGTCACCGTTATCGCCGCGACTGGTTCAATTGTCTCCTGCCCACAAGCCACCAAAAACAGACTCAACATCAGGACAGACAAAAGCAAAATTCTTTGCATGATTTTTCCTCACTATATTTTCTAGGGGGCGCAGGCTCGGTCAGACTTTATGGGGGCAGGTGTCACGTAGCAACGATTCGTTCTCGAGTAAAAATCACCGTTAACAAACCCCACGAAGTTCCCCAGAACCAGCGCAAAAGGCAAGTTGGAACGCTTTTTATCACCTTTGACAATATAACAGCCCGTCCGTAAACTACCAATCCACCACCAACCTAATCGAGTTGGGGGTTTAACAAAGGTTAAGGAAC
>JBGTIZ010000270.1:0-11915 GCA_041745395.1 Promineifilaceae bacterium (SeqCode)
TAGTAAAGAAACGGGACAAACAGCTCATGTCGAACGGTGAAACAACACCCTTCGGCAACGATGTGCCCGTTTTGTCCGCAAAACCTTATCATTTTCCAAATGTGATGAGTTCCACGAAATTGCTCTAAAGCTCTTTCTACATGAATACAATTTAGGCCTCATCAGTTAGAAATTAACCACTACCGAACAATGAACAAATTTGCTTCTTTGCCCATCACCGTCCGTCTTAACAAGCATCTCTTTATCCAAAAAACGAGTTCTGACCACGCATACATTCTCAGCCACCGACCTATTTGCTCATTGTTCATTGTTCATTGCTAATTGTTAATTGCCCATGGATCTAAGTTTGAAACATCTCCAAATTCTACTCATGCGCGTGGACTTGCTCATTCATCGAGAGGTGCGCCGCTGGCAACAGGCAAATCAGGACGCGGCCGACCTGTTGCGCGGGCAATATATCTCCGACAGCGAAGTCAACGCCCTGCTCAAACAGCCGTTTGGGACGCATTGGCGGTATCTGGCTGGCGACGAAACGGCCACCCAACAGCAGGCATATGACCGCGCCCTCGCCAAAACGGCGGCGCAGGAGCAAGCCCTGCTGGCGGAAGCGGGGCAAAACGGGGAGGGCATTCCCCGCTTTTTGCACCTGCAACGCGCCTTTGGGCTGAGCGATTTTGAGCGAGATGTGTTGCTTATCGCCCTCGCCCCCGCACTCGATTTGCGCTACGAACGGCTGTATGGCTATCTGCTGGACGACGCCACCCGCAAACGGCCGAGCGTCAATTTGGCTCTCGATTTGCTCTGCCCACCCGGACCAGAGCGGCTAGCGAAATTGGCGGCGTTCACGGCCGTGGCTCCTCTCCAAAAGTATAGCTTCCTCGAGCTAATCCCCGAACCTGGCATGATGCGCCCGCCGCTACTCAACCAAGCCATCGCCCCCAACCCCTCCCTGCTAAGCTGGCTGTTGGGCGATTATCAGCCCCACGACGAGCTAGGACAGGCGGCCAAATTAGTGCAGGTGCGGGACGGCGACCGGGCCGAGGCGTGGCTGATGGCCGCTCCTCGTTTGCAGGAGATGGCGACCGCCGCACTGGGCAATGCGGCTCAGGCCGACCCCGTGTTGCTTTTTTATGGGCCGGACGAAGCGGCACAGGTGGCGGCGGCGCGAGTGCTAGCGTATCAGGCGGGGCGGCCGTTGTTCATGGTGGATATGACCGCGCTGGTGAAGGAAGCGCAACTGCCGCCCGAGCGCGCCCTGCGGCTCGCTCTGCGGGATGCGTTGCTGACGCAGGCGATTCCGTATCTGGCGGGCTGGGAGGCGTGTGTGGCGGACACGGCCGTGTCGCCCGATTTATTAACCCAACTTTTCGACTTTCCCTATTTGCTCATGACGGTCAGCACACGGCCGTGGCAAGCGCGAACGATGCCCCGCACCCGCCGCCTCATTCGGCTCGAGTTCCCCGTGCCCGTCTACCAGCAGAGGCTGGCTCTGTGGCAACATCATCTGCAACAGGTGCAGGGGCAACCCTTGCCCGACACGCCAGAGACGGCGCAAGAGCTACACAAGCTGGCGGGGCAGTTCATGTTGCACACGGGGCAGATTGGGGATGTGGTGCTGGCGGCGCAGGATAGGGCGGTTAAACACGGCCGTGGGTTAACCATAGACGACATCTTCGTCGCCGCCCGCGACCACTCCAACCCGCGCCTCGCTACCCTCGCCCGCAAAATCACCCCCCGCTACCAGTGGGACGACCTCGTCCTGCCTGCCGACCCCGTCAGTATTTTGCGCGAAATTGTCTCCACCGTGCTGGGGCGTCCCAAAGTGCTGGAAGAGTGGGGCGTGGGCAAAAAGCTGTATAGCTCGGGCGTGACCGTGCTGTTTGCCGGGCCACCCGGCACGGGCAAAACGATGGCCGCCGAGGTCATTGCCCGGGATTTAGGGCTGGATTTGTTCAAAATTGACCTCTCCAGCGTGGTCAGCAAATACATTGGCGAAACCGAGAAAAATCTGGAGCGCATCTTTAACGAAGCGCAAAGCAGTAACGCCATTCTCTTTTTTGACGAAGCGGATTCGATTTTTGGCAAACGGTCAGAGGTCAAAGACGCTCACGACCGCTACGCGAATATCGAGGTCAGCTATCTGCTCCAGCGCATGGAAAATTATGACGGCGTGACCATTTTGGCCACTAATCTCCGCGCCAATTTGGATGAGGCGTTTATGCGTCGCTTGCAGTTTGCCGTGGACTTCCCCTTCCCCGAGGCGCAAGACCGTTTGCGCATCTGGCAGACGCTTTTCCCGCCCGATGTGCCGCGTGGCGATGACCTTGATTTTGAGTTTTTGGCGCGGCGCTTCAAGTTTGCGGGGGGGAATATCCGCAACATTTTGGTCAGCGCGGCCTATCTCGCGGCGACCAATGGGCAGATAGTCAGGATGGAACATCTCCTGCACGGCACGCGGCGGGAGTTGCAGAAGATGGGCAGATTGGTAGACGAGCAAGACCTGAAGCAATGAGTTATGAATGGTCAATGGCTAATGGTCAATTGTCGATGGTCAATGAATAAATGTGCCTAGCACGCTCACCGTCGCCCTTCGCACCTTGCACCTTGCACCCTGAACCTTGTAACAATGAAATGGATGCCACAGCCGCTTACGGCTTACGGCTCATAGCTTACGGCTAAAATTATGGCTAAAGAACAGAACGCGCAGAAGAATAAAGTTGAACCGAAAAAAGTGGTGCAGGCGCAGGATGCGGCGGCGGGTGAGATTGCGGCGGTGCAGATGAGTGGCTTGGGTCAGGGGCTGGATTCCACGGCCGACCTGAACGGGCAGAATATCACTGATTTGCAGGGCAGTTATGGCAATCGCTTTATTCAGCAGTTGGCGCGGGTAACTCAGCCAGAGCCTGCCCCGGCCAAGCCGCAGAAGATTCAGCGGGTGAGTGGTGCGGGTGCGGGAGGGGGGGAAGGCACGGCCGTGTCCCCCGACATTTCCCAGCGCATCCAGCGGCAACAGGGAGGCGGCAACGCCTTGCCTAGCGACGTGCGCGGCCAGATGGAATCCAACTTTGACACCGACTTTGAAGATGTGCGCGTGCATACCAACGGGGAAGCTAGCCAGCTTAGCCGCTCGCTGGGTGCGGCCGCTTTTACGACTGATAACGACATTTTCTTCCGCGAGGGGCATTACAATCCGCAGTCGGGCGATGGGCAAAAATTGCTGGCGCATGAGCTAACGCATGTGGTGCAACAGCGGGGCGCGTCTGGCCCTCAGCGCAAGAGCATGACGGTCAATGAGCCGGATGACCCGTATGAAAAGGAGGCGGATAGTGTGGCGGAGCAGGTGGTGGGCAAGGAGAATGTGCCCACGCCGGTGGCTTCTGCGCCAGAGGGAGAGGGAGATAAATCCACGGCCGTGGACAAAACCGAAGAAAACCCCGCCGACCTCATCAACGAAGCGGTCGCAGACCCCCAAGCCGCCAACGAAACAGCCGAGGAAAAGCTCAAAAAACAGGAGCAACAGCCTCCCGAAGAACAACTCGCCGACGAAGACGTGACCGAAGAAGACAAAGAGCGCAAAGCCCGCGAAGCGAAACAAACGGCGCAAGACGGCCAGCGCGAAGCCAAAGACAAAGCCAAAACAGAGGGTGAAGAAGAAGGGCAAAAAGAGGAAGAAAAACAAAAAGAAAAGCTCAAGGAAGGAGGTGAACAGAAAGCCCCCGACAAAAAAGGCCCCAAAGAAGCCAAAGAAGGGCAAATGAAAATCCCCGGTGCGGAAGCGTTCAACGCCGACAAACCACAAGAGATGCTCTTCAAACCCGAAATCGCCATGGGCAATCTTGAAGAGCCAGACATGCCTGAACTCTTGCCCACTTGGGACGAACTGGCCGAGGGCACGATTCAGCTCTCGCCGCTCGAAGGCGTACAAGAAGAGCTAACCGTGCGCCAAGAGCTAACGGGTGAGGAAAGCAACGCCGATTTCACAGACATCACGAGCGGCGGTGCCTTTGGCATCAGTGGGAAAGAGCCAACCGTCCCCGAACAACCCAAAAGCGGTGAGGAGATGGCCAATGACGCCCTCAAAGAAGGGGCGTTAGAAGGGTTCCAAGCAGGCGCAACCAGCTTTGTCAAAGACCAAGCCATTCAGGCCGCTACGTCTAAAATTCCGTATGCGGACGGCATGATTAACTTTGTGCAACTCGCTACTGACCCGAAGAAATGGGTGGAAGACAACGTTTTTGCCGTGGGCAATAGTGCCGTGAAGATGGTGGATTCGTTCAAGAGTATTGGGGATGAAACGAATGCGTGGGGGACGATCGCAGCCGTGTTGGAGTCGCTCATCTCGGTGATAGATTTTATCAACAGCATCGTTGGCCTTATCAATACACTTTTCACGATGGTGCTATTCGCCGCCAAAGTCATCCTCATTTTTAGCAACCTCATGGTTGGCCTTGCCCCTGTCGGCACACCGCCGCCCATCTTCCCCTTTGCTTGGACGCCCGGGGTGTTCACCCCCATTGCCACCTTCATGAGCAATGTCATCGGCTTTCTCGACCCGATCAACAACGTGCTGGGCGCGATTGGCAATATTTTGATTAACATCAAGTTTGGCCTGCAACCGCTGGCTATTTTCTTCCGCTACATGGACATGCGCGAGTTCAAAGGCGATCCCGAAGAGCTGGAAAAGAAACAAGCGAAACTCAAGGGGAATGTCTCGGGTTTTGTCAACACCGCGACGACCAAAACGGCCAACAATCTAAAAGACAAAGCGGTCACTGGTGTGAAACAGCGCGTTGAGCAAAAACGCGCCAAAAAAGAGATAGAAGGGCTGGAAACACAACAGGCGACCAATCGCACCAACCAAACGGATGACCCCGACCTCAACGCTCAAGTGGCGGCCAAGAAAGAAAAGTTTGCGGGTCAATTTGGCGAAGGGTATGACGAGTACAAATCACGCAAAGGGACGGTGGAGAGTATCAAGAAAGGTGCCGCTGATGCGTTTGGCGTGCGCACCCATACCGACCCTGCCACAGGCAAAGTAAAGTTTGGTCGTTCTTTCGACAAAGCGGGCAACGATGTGACGGGCAGTGGCGGCGGCAAAAAGAAATATTTTGACAGCGATGCGGGCGTAGTCGGGGCGTTCAAACAGACGGGCATGAACATCATCATGCCCGCCAAAGGGAACTGGAATCTCAAGAAAATTTACAATGAGAGCCGGGCCGATATTCAAACTGAGTTGGCCGCTGATGCGAAAAAGTACCAAGCCTTGGGGAAAAAAATCTCTGACAAACAGATGACCCAAGACAGGTACGACAACATGACACCCGAGAAGCAACAAAAGTTTGACAACGCTGTGCGCAAGCGGGATGACTCTTTTGAAAAGCTTCAGGACAATTCGACAACCCGCGAAGCGCGTACCAAGGAGCAAGCGCGGCAACAAGCAGTGGATGAAGCGGGGCTAAATGTGGCCCAAACGCGCAACCAAGAAATGAATCTGCGGGATGAGGCGACCCATGCCCGTCAAACAGCGGATCAAAAGGACCAAGAAGCAACCGTGGCAGGCCGTCGTGAAGATAGCTACAAACAGACGAAAGAATCTTTTGAGCAAGAAGCGCGTGATGCCCGAAAAATTGCCGCCACGGAAAATGACCGCCAGCCTATTTTGGGCGGTATAGTTTCGGACGCCGGCACGAAAGTCAATACGGAACGGCAGGAGAAAACGAAGGCCGATATAGAAGTTACGAATCAAAAGCAGAAGCTAACCCAAGCGCAAGAGGAAAACCGTAAATTAGCGATTGAATCACAACAAGAGGGGAGCAAGGTTTCTAAAAAAGATGTTGAGGCGAGTCAAGAACGGTTAAAGAAAGCGTATGATGAGGTCAAAAAGGCTGAAAAGAAGGCGGAGGAGAGACAGCAGGAGTTGACGAGAGCGGAAAAAACAAAGGCGCATTGGGAAGCGGAGCAACAACGTTCCCGACTGAAGGCGCAGACCAATGAGGAGTTGGCTCAGCGCAAAGATGCCTTAGCTAATTTTCATCGGCAAGAGGAGGCTCTCCAGCGGCAGAAAAAGCAAACCAAAACAAACGAGGCAGAAGCAGATCGTCAACTGGCAGGACGCAAGACGGCGGCGGCGGATACGGCTAAAAATATGGGGGATACCAATGAAAAGCAAGCGGGCGGGGCGTTGTTTGAGGCCCGAAAAAACAAGTACAAAGAGCAGGATTGGGAGGATAACCGGACAAAAGTGGGCAAAGTGTTTGATTGGGTGACAACAGTAGACCCCTCTGGGGGGCAGAGGCATGGGCCGGGAGCGCTGGGCAAGGATATTATTGGCTGGGGGCAAGGGTATGCCGAGTTCAAGGGGTCGCAGAAGGAGTATGCGGATGCTCGCACGGCCGTGGATAAAGCCCAAGCCTTCTACGGCCAAAAAGAGTACGCCGACGCCTGGGACATCATCAAAGACCAAGACGACAGTAAATGGAAAGACGCGGCCAAAGACGCTTCACCCCTCACCCTCTACCAAACGGAAGCAGATTACAAGAAACTTGCCGCAGACATTACCAAGCTCCAAACCGAGCTAC
Source organism: Promineifilaceae bacterium (SeqCode) (assembly GCA_041745395.1). Classification (GTDB taxonomy): domain Bacteria; phylum Chloroflexota; class Anaerolineae; order Promineifilales; family Promineifilaceae; genus Hadersleviella. The sequence goes on from JBGTIZ010000270.1 coordinate 6,579, forward strand.
AAAGAGTATTTGCTCACGGCAATGTCGCCGGCCCCAAAAACAACATCACCCTCGCCATCACGGCCGAGTTTAACAACGACACCAGCTACCGTACGCTTAAATATGGGCAGGCCCCGTTTGTCGTCCAAGTGATGAGCGCGGATATGATGAATGAGGATGGCACAAAGGTACGCAAACACGGCGAAGAGTTACTCAGCCACAATGTGACCAACATTCCGCTAGACGGCACGGCCGAGGAAGTAGACCTACACAGCTACCTCACCGTCACCGAAGGAAAATTTTCTCTTTCGCTCAAGCCCAACGATATTCGCTTGGTGCTGGACGGTCGCCAAGAAGATGGGAGTGGCAACTACTTTGAAGAAGTTTATCAACCGACCGCCCAGCACGTCGAAAACACAACCGATGAAGACGGGGCACAACACAGCGATATCATCGTGCGCTATACGCGGCAGAAAATTTTGCAAGGCCCCACCTTCAAAACAGAGACGAGCCTGCCCCCCGCCACGGCCGGGGAAGCGTACACGGCCGACATCACGGCGGATGATCCCGACGGGGAAAATAGCCAAATTTCCTTTATGTTTGACCCCACCAACCCTAGGCCAAACTGGCTGAATTTGCGCTACAATGGCAACGGTACAGTGACGTTTATAGGCACGCCCCCTGAGGGGATATCTGGGGCGCAAATGGTCAAGCTGTGGATTTTTGACCAAGATGGTTTGTTGCATTCGCGGCCGTTCCAGATTGAGGTCACGGCCGTGTCCACCGAAGGAGAAGGCACTGCTCAAACCAAGCTCATCCAACGCCAAGCGAGCGACGACGGCGACGAAGAAGCGCTCGAGGGCAAAAGCGAAGCGGAACTAGAGCAAGAAATCCAGACGGGCGAATCCCTCGCCGCCGAGCTAAACGCGCCCGCGCCGGCCGACCCCGTGCCCGCTAGCGAAACAAACGACCCCATTGACCTCGAGCTAGAGGCAGCGGAACAGGTCGCCGCAGAGCAAGAGCAAGAAAAGGATGAGGACGCCCCCACCCTCAGCGAACTCATCACCGCCGCCCGCATGACCCAAATGGTAGACGAGCTACCCGAACCGCCCGAAAACGCCATTGACACCATTCAGCAAAACGCCATCGCCTTTGCCCACCTGACGGGCGAAGAGTATGATCTTTATCTAGAGCGGCAACAGTTGGGGCAACTGCAAGAGCATGGGCAGGGGCAACAGATGGAGCTTGAGGGCACGCAAGCCATCAACCAGATGAACAAAAAAGGGGTGGACAAACAAATCGCGGACGCTGAGGTGCAAAAAGATACGCAAGAAGAGATGAAGCAAGCTTCGACTAATCAGCAGGAGCAGGCGCAAGAAAGTAGCGAGCAGGGGGGCTTGTTTGATAGCCTCTTTTCAGATATTTTCGGGGGGATTATGCAGGGGTTTGGTCTTGGCTCGGCCGTGGGGGTTGGCGGGTCGGGCGATGCGGGCGCGGTCAACAGTGGTTCTAAAGAGACCTCGAAAACGACCGAAGACACCAATCAGGTCGTGAAAAACAGCCCCTCCCACATGGACGAGCGGCAAAATCGCACGGCGAAAGTGTCGGCCGAAGCGCAACAAAGTCGCGCCGAGCTAGATGGCCTCGATAACCTCCTTGACCAGCGCAAGGCGGAAAACGAAGAGGGGCTAGATATTTTGGGCGATACGGAACAGACCAATCTGGAAGAGCAAGACGCCGTGGCTGAAGAGAAAGAGCGGTTGCAGGATGAACATTTGGAAACGCTTGATGAAGCGGTGATGTGGGCCTCTGACCACCGCATGGTGCGTGAAGATATTTTCTCGCAACTGGAAGATGACCTCGACAGTGACTCGCGTGAACAAGAAGAGACGCTGGAACAGATTTCGTTTTAAATCAATGAGCAATTAGCAAGGAACAATGAGCAAAAGGCGTTCGGAACGCCACCGTCGCCCCTAGCCCTTCGCACCTTACATGACACGTGACACATGACACATGACACCCCCCCACACGCACAAAAATTAGCTGAACTGGAAGAGGCAGTGAACACGGCCGTGGAAAATAACGACCCCACGGCCGAAGCCGCCGCTCTGAGCCAACAGGCCCTCATCTACGCCATGCAGGGCAACCTTAAAAAGGCGGCCGAACTCGTGACGCGGGTCAGCATCTTGGCCGAAGGCGCGGGCGAATACGAAGCTCTAGCCGGGGCGCAACTCGCCAAAGGCAAAGCCCTGCGCAACGTGACGGGGGAACAGGCAGACGCGGCCGAAGCGTTGACCCAAGCGGGAGCACTGTATGACCTGTTGGGCAAAAACGAAGAAGCGGGAGAAAGTCAGCTTGAGCTGGCGCGGATACAGCTTCAGCAGGGCAAGGCCTCCCAAGCGGCCAAAACGCTCGCCCCGCTGGCGGCCGCGCCCGAGCCATCGCGCCCCAAAGTGACGGCTCTGCAACTGCTGGCGCAGGTGGCTTTGAGCCAAATCCCACCAGATGTGGCGGGGGCGGTGGCGCGGCTAGAGGAGGGGATAGACACGGCCGTGTTCCTCACCCCCCCCGACCACCAGCTTGCCCTGCAACTCAAAGTGCAAAAACAAGCCCTTACCCGCGACAACATCGCCGACCTGCTGGCCGAAGCGGACGCGCTGGGCGTCAGCAATGTGCAAATCGAACTGCGCCTGCGCCAAACGAGCGACCTTCTGCGCGACAAACGTTACCAGCCCGCCGCCGAACTCGCCCTGCAAACGCGCCGCCAAGCGCGAGAAGCGGGCTACCTGTTTAGCGATGTGCATTATTTGGCAGCCAGCCTGCTCGCGGCGGAGGCGTACAACAAAATCCATGACCGGGTGCATGTTTTGGGCAGTTTGCTCTCTTGTCGCGCTTATGTGCAGGACAGGCTTGGGCGGGATATGGCTCAGCAGTTAGATTTGGTTTTGGATGGCTATGCGAATGAGTGGGGGCGGGAGCGGATGGCGCAGGTTATCAAGTCGTATCAGCAATACGTGGCGGAGAATGGGCCGTTTGGGGTGTAGTGGAAGAAAAGCAGGGTCATGTTTCACGTGTCATGTGTCAGGTGGCTAATCCCCGCAGAATACGCCCCGCCACGGCTGGCCCTTCGTAAATTAGCCCCGTGTAAAGCTGAACCAAGCTCGCTCCCGCGTCCAGCTTTTCGCGCACGTCCACGGCCGTGCGCACCCCACCCACCCCGATAATCGGCAATTGACCCAGCGTTTTGGTATGAATGGCGGCCACCACGGCCGTGCTTCTCTCCCGCAACGGCGTCCCACTCATTCCCCCCGCCTCATGCCGCTTCTTATCCGTCAGCCCGTCACGGCTCAGCGTCGTGTTCGTGGCAATCAGGCCATCCACGTTGTGATCGAGCGCGGCCTGCAAAATCTCGTCCAGTTCCGCTTCATCTATGTCTGGCGCAATTTTGAGGAACAACGGCCGTGTGCCCCCGCCCTGCTCCGCCAGCTTATCCCGCTCCGCCATCAGCGTCTGGAGCAATTGTCCCAGATAATTGCCCCCCTGTAGCTCACGCAGGCCGGGCGTATTGGGGGAGCTGATATTCACGGCCAGATAATCGGCGTAGGGGTAAACGGCTCGCATCACGGCCGTGTAATCGTGCGCCGCGTCAGCCAGCGGCGTCTCTTTTTGCTTGCCAAGGCTCACCCCCACCACAAAATCTCGCTCAAGCTGGGCTAGTTTGTGTAGACGGGGCACGGCCGTGTCCACGCCGCCGTTCGGAAAACCCATGCGGTTAATGACCGCTCCGTCAGCTGGCAGGCGAAAAATGCGCGGTTTGGGGTTTCCTTTTTGCGGTCGGGGAGTCAGCGTGCCCACTTCGATATGCCCAAAGCCCAGTTCGCCCAGCCCCCGCGCCACGCGCACGTCTTTGTCAAACCCAGCGGCGATGCCCAGCACATTGGGAAAGGTGAGGCCAGCCACAACAACAGGTTCAAGGGGGATGTATCCCGCTATTTGGCGGAGAAAGGTTCGTCCCACGGCCGTGGTTTGGGCCCATTCCAGAGCGTCCAGCGTGCGGTCATGCGCCACCTCTGGACTCACCGCCCGCAACATCGGCCAAACCAGCCGTGGATACAGCACCCCTTGTCTACTCATAAAGATGATGAATATCGTACCCGCGCTCTTTGAGCAACACGGCCGCTTCAGCCCGAATCAACATTATCCGCCGGAAAAAGTTAGCCAATAAAGACAACTCTTCTGTCTCGGCCGTGGTCAAGCCCAGCCGCTCTTGTTTCGCAATTAAGACCTGCATCCGCTCATTCTCTTCAGCGGTCGCCGCAGTACGCGCCGCCTGCCACAGTGCCTCATCATTCAAAAATGACAACTCTGCCAATGCTTCCTCAATCGCTATGGGCAACGCCACACTCACCACAGCGACCAACTCCTCACCGATTTCCCGCTGATTGTGTTGTGATTGCGCTTTAACCTTCTCATACAAATGGTCAGGCAATGAAATTGTTATCATTTGCATCGTTCACCTACCTACACAAATCGCAGTACATTCTTCAACGCTTTTACCAATTACCGCAAATTAATTGCCAAAACAAAATACAAAAGGCCATCAATGAAGCGAATTTTGACGCGGCTAAGCTTGTTGTCGTAAGGATTTCTGCGTCACATCACGACCAGCCCATATCCCTGCTAGCGCAAAAAACGCATCATCATCAGTTGCTGGCGGGAGCGAATTCTCCACCTCTCGCACAACGTCAACAAAATCTAAAGAGCCTAACATCTCAAGTACAAGCCGTGCCTTTTCTCGATTAGGGACGCGAATTATGATTTGTTCCATTTGAGTGTATTTCCTATCATGAACGAATCTACGTTATATCTGGTCATCAACACAGCCACCCAACAAAGTCGTTGCCGCGTCAAGACCCATCTCTTTTACCAAACGCGCGCGCCAAGCGTCTGGCGTATACATCGCCTGCTCAGCGTCAAACAAGTCGCGCCGCTCTGCATAATAGCTCAACGCATCATACACCTGCGGCAGGCTGAGATGCGGCAAAATGTCAGCCGCTATTTCTTCAGGCGTATAGCCAGCTTGATGATAACCGACCACCACATCTACTCCCACCCGCGTTCCACGAATCACAGGACGTAAACCCGACCGGCTTTCCACCATCGTTACATATGGATGGGCTGGCAACACTGTCTCGGCCACCAACGCGGTGAGAAATCCGGTTCTCTGAGGAATCCTGTGGTTAAGTGGTAAAATTTCGCATGGCAAAAACTATAGAAGCAAATTCAGAAGACATACGCAGTCACAAAGCTTTAACTCAAGCGATGGGATTGCTGGACTTGGACGTAGTAAAACAGGAA
>JBGTIZ010000271.1:0-12741 GCA_041745395.1 Promineifilaceae bacterium (SeqCode)
CCCCCCAACACCCCAAAAACCCCCTTTATGAAGGGCGAGCCGCCGCAGGCGGCGAGGCGTGTCAAGCCAAGGTGAGTCGTGACCCACAGACTGAAATGAACGTATAGTTATTCTTTTTCGCTAGCCTTAATGACATTGGGCAAGCAGTTACCAAGGCCTTTAGTAATGGCTTGGTAAAAGTCATTTTTAGTTGCCCTAAACCATGCTAAATTAGGGCTAAATCGTTCATGGCGATTGCGCTGGCTTCAACAGGCTCGGCCGCCAGAGCGTGTGCCATTTTCAATAACTATACTTGGAGGCAAAAAATGAATACCACAAAACAAGTGAATACAAGCAATTTATGGTGGGCATCTCTCGTTGGCGCAATGGGAGCCGTCGTCGCCAACGTGATTTTCCTGTTTATTTTTCAAGCGCTAGCAGACATGTGGGTATTAGGGCCTGACCCCGCTGGTGGTACCGTGCCCGTGAGCGCAGTGCTCGTGGGGATTTTTAGCTTTGTGCCTGGCCTGTTGGCGGGGCTGTTTCTGTGGGCGTTGGACCGGTTCACGGACAGCCCAGTCAAGATTTTCTACATTGTGGCGGGTGTCGGGTTGGTCGTATCGTTCATTCCTAATTTGCTCATTGCGGGCATGGTTGGCTGGTCGTCGGCAATTGCCTTGATGATTATGCACGTTATCGCGGCGGCGGCGATTGTGGGCGCGTTGCGGCAATTTGCTCTGCGTTGAGCCTGTTAGAAAGAATGGCGCACACAACAAAATGGTGGTGGATGTGGCTAGGGCTGGGTCTGGTGATAAGTGGCTGTGCTGGAGAGGCGGCCGTCTTGCCTTTGTCGCCTGAGGCAGATATGCCATTGGTGGGGGTGACGGTGACGGAAATCCCCCCCACGGCCGTGTCCCTCCTGCTCGCCTCCCCAACCGCCAGTGCCCCAAATGAACCAGCCGCCACACCCACTATTCTGATTACCCCCAGCCCGTTGCCCACCATCCCGCCGTTAAGCGACAACACGGCCGTGTGTGGGCAAATTCTGCCCCTCACTAACCCACCCATCCCCCCCAGTCCACCCAATTTTAACCCCGCCGCCGTGGCGCGGTTCGACCAGCTTGTGCCGGACAACGCCCGCGCCGCGTGGGAGCGCATCCAGAGCCATCCGCAGGATGTGGGGCTAGTGGCGATTCGGCTGGGGGGCGACGGTTCCACGGCCGTGTTGAACGGCGATGTGCCCATGCCACTCGCCTCGGTCGTCAAACTGATCCATTTGGTGGCCTACGCCGAAGCGGTCGCGGCGGGCGAGCTTGACCCCCTCCGCCCCGTCAGCTTGGTTGAACTAGACCATTATTTTTTACCCCGCTCCGACGGCCGCTCACACGCCGAAGCCATCGAGGTATTGCGCGAGGAGGGGCGGGTGCAACCAAATGAAACGATTACGCTGGAGACGGTAGCCGAAATAATGATGCGCTTTAGCTCCAATGCGGCCACGGATTATATGCACTTTTTGCTGGGTCAGGAGCGCATTGAACAAACGGCCGTGGGCTTGGGGTTAAGCTCGCAGACCGCGCCCTGTCCGTGGTTAACGCAATTTTTGGCGATGGATAATCATTTGCGGCCAGGTGGTTCAGCCACGGCCGTGGAAACTTATTTAGCCAACCCCGCGCTTTATGCGCAAGAAGGCGCGGCCCTCGCCGAAGCGTATCGGCTCGACAGTGATTTTCGAGTGGCACAACGCGCCACGCGCTGGCAACCGCCTATCGAGGTGCAAAGCCTCTTTAGCGAAAATCTGAACGGGCAAGCGACTCCCAACGAATACGCCACGCTGATGTTGCGCTTGGCACAAAATGATTTGAACAGCCCTGAAAGTAGCTATTTTGCCCGCCGCCTGCTGGAGTGGCCGATGCGTTTTAGGGTCAATCAGGATGTTTTTTATAATTTGGCCTATAAAGATGGCAACCTGCCCGGCATTCTGACCACGGCTTATTATGCGTATCCGCAAAATGCGTCAGGGCCAGTGGTCGTTATCCTCTTTTATCGTCACATTCCTGAGCAGACGTATCGGCAATGGCGGCGCGATATTCCGCATGATGAGTTTGCCCGCTGGCTCCTGCGTGAACCGCAGGCGATTCCAGCGTTGCGGGCGGCGTTGGGGCAGTGAGTGAGAAAGAGAGGAAGGGAGTAAGAGAAAGTTTCTCAAGAAGACCCGCTCTTTTTCATCCTTCTTCCCTCATCCTTCGTCCTTTTTACGGGTCGTTCAGTTCCAGGCTAGATCACTGCGGGTTTGCCAATATTGGGTGGGGTCTTCGGTCAGGGGGGCGAGTTGGTTTTCGAGGGTGGGTGTCCACGAAATTTGCTGGCTTTGTAAGTTGGCTTGCAGGTGGGGAACGGTGGCCGCGCCGCTGAGAACGATGCTGGCCCACGGCCGTGCTAAAACCGCCGCCGTAGCCACAGCATCACTGCCCACCCCGTGCGCCTGCGCCACCTCATCCAGCAGGGGAATGCTGTTTTTGGGGGTTAGCCGTCCGTTGGCGACCGTCTCTTTGACAATGACGCCCATGCCGGCCGCGTGCGCCGCTTGCAAGGCTGGCTCGGCGGAGCGTTCGAGCAGGTTCCACGTGGCCTGCACGGAGCCAAATAGGGGCAGACCATCAATGGTGACGTCGAGGGCTTTGGTGAGGGTTTCGCCTTGGTTGGCGCCGCTAAGGGAGAGGCCGACGATGATGTTTTCGTGGCGTAGCTGGGCGAGGGCGTTAAGCACGGCCGTGTTCTCCAGCACGCCCGTATCCAGCGTGGCGGAATGAATGTGGTAAATGTTGAGGTATTCGCCCAAAATCGCCCACGTCTCTTGCTTTTGCCGCTGAAAAACGGCCAGCGAATGCTCTTTGACTTCGTGCTGGTCAGCGTTGATTTGCCACACGGCCGTGTAGGTGTAGCCCCATTTTGAGCCAATCACCACTTCGTCGGTGCGAATGTTGTTCTTGACCAGCCATGAGGCCAGAAATTGCTCAGCAAGACCGTAGGAGCGGGCGGCATCGAAATAACGCACGCCGCTCTCCCACGCGGCCGTGAGGACGTCATGCGCCTGTTCTTCCATGGCCGCTACCTCATATTCTTGCCCCAAATCAGCGGCGTGCCCCAAATTGATGTAGCCAGGGCGTCCGAGCGCGGCCAGCCCCAGCCCCAGCCGCGTCACCCGTAAATTGCTTCGTCCAAATAGTGTGGTTTCCATGGGCTTATTGTCTCCTTGTATCAGCGGGTCAGCATGAGTCTTTGGGATTTTGTGAGGTTTTGCATGGTGTCATATTTCACGTGTCATGTGTCAGGTGGTTTTTCTCTGGACGCGGCCTGTTTAGGCAAGACAGCCACTAATTGACCCCGCGAATTCCAAAAGAGCCACTAACTGTTACTCCGCAAGGTCGCTTCGTCGTGACCTGCGGTCACGACTCGCTGAAAACAGGGGGGGATTTTTTCGCTATAGTAAAAATATTGATTCATGACCTTCGGCAGTATAGTTGACCAACTAACTGGCTAAAATTGGAATCGAGTAGGATTATTCTAGCCTCTTGTGCAAAATTTGGTACATTTACCTTACTATAACAAGATAGATGGTTGTGTTGTGCCAGTAAGTTGAGTTAAAAGTGAGATGTAAAAAGTAAAAAGTAGATGGCTGGTTGCTCAACCACTTCTTACTTCTCACCTTTTACTTTTCACTGATTCACCAGATTTCGTTCTTAACTGGCAACCAAGCCATCAAACTAACCAACAACCCAGACCATAAGCGGAGGCATCGCCTAATGAATAACGACCTAGAACCCATCATCGTTGCTGATGAAGAAGAGGATGACGAAGAAATGGAAGAAGAAGAGCAAGAAGAAAAACAGGAACAAGCTCCCAGTAAGCCGCCGAGCCTGATGGAGAAGATGCTCAAGGCGCGGACGATTTTGATTTATGGGGCGATTGACCAAAAACTCGCCCAGCGCGTGACCGAGCAGTTGCTTTTGCTAGCGGCTGATTCGGATGATGATATTAAGCTTTTCATCAATTCGCAGGGGGGTCATGTCGAGTCGGGCGACACTATTTTTGACATGATTCGCTTTGTGAAGCCGCGTGTCAAAATTATTGGCACGGGCTGGGTCGCCAGCGCGGGAGCCTTGATTTACATCTCTGTGCCCCCAGAAGACAGGTTTTCTCTACCGCATACGCGCTATATGATTCACCAGCCGCTGGGCGGGGTACGCGGCCAAGCGTCTGATATTGCCATCGAAGCAGAAGAGATTATGAAGATGCGGGCGCGGCTGGATGAGATGTTCGCCGAGCAGACGGGTCAACCATTAGCGCGCATCAAGAAAGATACGGAGCGTAACTACTGGATGTCGGCCGAGGAAGCAATTGCGTATGGCTTGGTCGGTAAGGTAGTGAAGGGGCAGGCGGATCTGGACGAAGGGTAGGAGCTAAAATTGAGAAGTGAGAAGCGAGAAGTGGTTTCGGCCGCTTCTCGCTTTTTTTTGTGTGGGGCTAGGCGGTGAGGGGCTGGATGCAGAGGGGGTCGTCGTGACGGGGGTTGTTGACGGTGAGGCTGACGGGGTGGTAGTCCATCTGGGCGGGGTCGTAGGGCTGGAGGAGGGCGGACACGGCCGTGGGAGAAGCCGCCCCATCCAGCCAAGTATCATACCCAGACGGCGCAATAATCACGGGCATCCGGTTATGAATCGGGGCAACCAGCTCGTTGGGCGTCGTGGTGAGCAACGTACAGGAAAGAATCTCACTGCCGTCCTCGCTTTGCCACCGCTCCCACAGCCCCGCCACCGCAAATAATTTCCTGTCCCCCGTCGGATGAATATACTGCGGTTGCTTGCGACCATCCGCCTGTTTTTGCCATTCGTAAAAGCCAGTCATGGGCACGAGACAGCGGCGACGTTGAAACGAGGCGCGAAACGACGGCTTTTCGGCCACCGTCTCGGCGCGGGCGTTTATCATTTTACTGCCAATGCTAGGGTCTTTGGCCCAGGAGGGAATCAAGCCCCAGGTGAAGTGGGTCAGCCCGCGCGACCCGTCGGCGCGTTGCCCCACGGCCGCGATGGGTTGCGTGGGGGCAATGTTGTAGCGGGGAGCTAGCTGGGGAGTTTCGGCTAGGTTAAATTCTTGTTGCACGGCCGTGCCGTCATCGTCTAAAGCAAATCGTCCACACATAGGGGGTCAATGAGTAATGAATAATTAGTAATGAGTAAGGGGTGTATTAGCCCAGAGCGAGACGCTCTGCTTTGGCTTGGATCACGTTTAGCAGGTCGTCAAACGAATCTTCAAAGGCGGTGACGCCCTCTTTTTGCAACTGCTCGGTAATGGCGTGCAAATCGATGCCCAGCTTGGATAAGCTGTCCAAAACGTGCTGAGCGTGGGCAATGTCTTGCTCGAGGGTTTTGCCCAATGTTCCTTGGGCGCGAAAGGCGTCAATGGTGGCGGGTGGAATGGTGTTGACCGTTTCTGCCCCAATGAGTTCATCAATGTAGAGCGTGTCGGGATAGGCGGGGTTTTTGGTGCTGGTAGAAGCCCACAGGAGGCGTTGGGGGTTGGCCCCGGCTTGGCGTAGGGCGGCGAAGGGCTGACCGTGAAAGCGTTCTAGGAAGCGTTGGTAGACGATTTTGGCATTAGCCACGGCCGTGTGCCCGCGCAAAGCCAACGCCTCGGGTGTGCCTAGCGCGTCTAACTGCTCGTCCACGGCCGTGTCTACGCGGCTAACAAAGAAAGAGGCCACCGACGCCACGCGGCTGGGGTCGCCACCACCGTCCACGAACGTTTGCACCCCTTGCAGATACGCTTGCGAAACCGCTTCATAGTGCGCCATGTTAAACATGAGCGTGATATTGATGTTGATGCCTTCGCTGATGAGTTGGGCGATAGCGGGGATGCCCTCGGCCGTGGCGGGCACTTTGACCATTAAATTGGGGCGATTGACCTGTTGAAAAAGCCGCCGCGCCTCAACCACTGTCCCGGCCGTGTCGTGCGCCAAATGGGGCGACACTTCCAGGCTAACAAAGCCATCGCTCTGCTGGCTGGTTTCGTAGAGCGGCGCAAACATGTCGCAAGCGGCCTGAATATCGGTAATAGCCAGCGTTTCGTAAATGGTGTTGGTGTCTGCCCCGCTGGCGACCAATTCCTGTAGCTGGCTGTCATAATCATCGCTGTGGCCGATCGCTTTTTGAAAAATAGAGGGGTTGGAGGTCATGCCGCGCAGGCCGTCTTGGTCAATGAGGGTTTGCAGGGTTCCGTCTTCTAACATTTGGCGGCGAATGTTGTCTAGCCAGAAGCTCTGACCGTAGGTGTGTAGTTGGACTAAAGAGTTCATGTGGGTTTCCTTTTTGGTTACAGCATTTCAGCATTTCAGCATTTCAGCGAGTCAGCATTTCAGCTTGTCTTTGGTCGGGTCACGTCACGGTTTGAAGAGAAGCTTGAGTAGCGGGCTAATTAGCTGATAAGCGAACGCTGGCGTTGGTTGGTTGGGTTGGTTGTGCGATAATTTTGAGTGTAACGGAAAGCGCAAAAAGCGCAAAATTTATTGAGTCCGCCGGTCAGCCTTTGGTTTGGGCTGAAGTGCTGACTAGCTGACAAGCTGAAATGCTGACAAGGAGATTTACACATGAAACGAGTTGTTGTTGGGGCTGACCATGCTGGTTTTGAGATGAAAGAGATGCTGGCGCAGGAATTGCGTGAGGCGGGGTATGAGGTGGTGGATGTGGGGGCGCATGAGTATGACAAATATGATGATTACCCTGATTCGGCCACGGCCGTGGCCAAAGCGGTCGTAGCCGAGGCGGGTTCTCGCGGCATTTTGTGCTGTGGGAGCGGCGTGGGGGCCAGCATTGCGGCCAACAAAACCAAGGGGGCGCGGGCCTGCTTGTGCCACGATATTTACTCGGCCGTGCAGGGCGTGGAGCATGACGATATGAACATTTTGTGCTTGGGTGGGCAAATTATCGGCCCGGCTCTGGCGCGAAAATTGGTACACGGCTTTTTACAGGCTGAGTTTCAGACGGAAGAGCGGTTTGTGCGCCGGCTGAATAAGGTTTTAGCGTTAGAGTGAAAGAGTGCTGAGCGACCTAAAAAGGTAGAAGGAAGAGGGAAGAAGGAAGAAAAGGAGCGGGTCTTCTCGAGGAAATCTCCGCGCTCACCGCGCCCTCTGCGGTAAAATTGACCTTTTTTCAGTGGACTCGGTGTTGAGCGATGAGTGCGTGCTGGCGTGAAGCCCACTTTTCACTTTTCACTTTTCACTTTTCGCTTCTTACTTCTTACTCCTGACGCTCATGCTTCGCTCGGCTCCACGAGGCCGCAGTAGCCGTACAGGTCGCCTGCAGAATTTTCGACGGTGAAGAGGGTGATGGTGAGTCCACGGCCGTGTAAAAATACCTGCTGTTGCTCGCCCGTCTGCACCAAATCTTTGGTTAATTTGGCGAGCGGTGCGGCCACCTCCTCAGGGAACAAATCCGCGTCGCTCTGATTAAACAGGGGTCTATCGGGGGACAAGCCTAACAGGTGGCGGAAGCGACGACTGCCGTACAAATAACGCCCATTCATTTGCTTTACAAAAACCCCCAAATCGAGCTGATTCATCAAGCTTTGCAAGATAGCGTAACTGCGCCGGTCGGTGATTTCCAGCATGGCAGAGGTCAGCCCCAGCAAATTGCGGTCATGATCGTAACGAGGTTCAACCGTGAGGTCGAAAACCACAGGCTCGTTGTAAATGGTCACGTGGATTTCCTCATGGATGCCCAGACCCGTTTGCAACACCTTTTCTTTGAGCTGGGTCAGATAGGCGGCATCTTCAGGCGAAAATAGCGAATAGTCAGTTTGTCCTAGCACCGCTTGGGAGTCAAAGCTGGGAAAGCGAGGATAAGGGTTGTAAGCCCAAGTGTAGTAGAGGTTTTTGTCTTGGTGATAGATGCCCATGCGCGAGAATTGCAGGGCGGCGCGGAACCGTTCTTCGCTTTCTTGAAGCACGGCTGTGGTTGCGCTTAGTTTTTCGTTGGCGCGTTTCAGCTCTGTAATATCCACAATCGAAATAACGACCCCTTTGACGATGCGCTCGAGCGTGCGGTAGGGAAAAATCTTGATTAGATACCAATCATCCTGCGTGGTGCGCACCTCATTGGTTTGCCCGTGCAGGGTGTCTAGCACCTTTTGCGCTTCGGCCACCAAATCATAATCGACAAATTGGTGGGCAATATGGCTCAGCGGTCGGCCAATGTCGTGCTGAAGCAGGTTGATTTCACGCTGAATGGTGGGCGTGTATTTGCGGATGCGCAGGTTGTTATCCAATAAAATCGTGCCGATGTCGGTACTGCTGAACAGGTTGCTCGCGTCGTCGCTAAGGTCGGTTAGCTCGCGGATTTTTTCTTTGTATTTGGCATTAGCGGTGATTAGCTCTTCGTTGCCTGATTCTAGCTCTTGGTTGACTAATTCTAGCTCTCCCTTGGTGCTTTGTAGCTCTTCGTTGGCGAGGAGCAGTTCTTTATTGGTGGCCTGTAGCTCTTTGTTGGTGGTTTTTAGCTCTGCGACGGTCTCTTGCACCTTTTCGCGGTTAAATTGCAGGGTGTGCTCGAAGTCGCGAATACGCTGGCCGGCGTTTTGCTCGGGGTCAAAGGGTTCGGCATTGCCCACGGCCGTGTCCGAGTCTGAGATACGCGGTCCAGCAGTCGTGGTGTCGGGAATTGTCTCAAACGAGACGATGACCATTTTTTCACGAGTTTTGCTGTTGGTTAACGGCCGCGCAATCAGGTTAATGATGATTTCGGTCTCATGCAGGGTGAGCGGCACAGAGCGATAGATGACGGTGCGGTCTTCTTGGAGGGCTTTATGCACGGCCGTGTTAAGCGGTATAGACAACGCTTCTGTGACCATTTTCGGCAAGTTCAGCGTGACCCGCCCGCCGCTGGGCACAGACAAAAAGAGCGACAAATCGCCAAAGGCATGAACCAAATTTAGCTTGCGGTCTACAATGACCGAGGGGGGCAAGCTATGCTCAATCATCTGCCGGTACAGCTCTATTTCTTCCCGCAAATGAGCATCATTACTGCCCGCAGGGGCAAATCGCCGCGAGCGGAGCGTGGGCAACTGCGTCTTGGTATAGTTCAAGTGGCTACCGGGCTGTAAACGCGGCCGTGTTTTGTCGTTCATCTGATAAATACGCCACCGCTGATGTATCGGCTGGAGCGCATCAAAATCATCCCCCAGCGTTTCACTGCTCCCCAAAAACATGTAACCCCCTTCCACCAGCGCAAAATAAAATAGTTCCAAGACCCGCTTTTGCAACACCTGTTGAAAATAGATAAGCACATTGCGACAGCTTAGCAGGTCAATTTTAGAGAAAGGGGGGTCGTTAATAAGGTTTTGCTGGGCAAAAATGACCATCTCGCGGATATACCGCTTCACTTCGTAATGGTCGCCCCGACGGTCAAAGTAACGCTGGAGCCATTCCGCTTTAATATCGGCGGCGATGCTTTCGGGAAAAACGCCCCGCCCCGCAAATTCCAGAGCCTCCTCGTCAATATCGGTCGCAAAAAGCTGAACCTCGAGGTCGGTGCGCTGGGCCGCTTGGAGGCAATCTTGCACAATCATCGCCAGCGAAAAGGCTTCTTCGCCTGTGGCGCAGGCGGTGACCCAGATGCGTATCTTTTCATGCGGTTCTTTGCGCTGAATAATGTCGGGAATGACGGATTCGGCTAAATATTCAAAGGCTTCGGGGTCGCGGAAGAAACTGGTCACGCCGATGAGCATCTCTTTGCACAAGATGCGCACTTCGTCAGGGGAACGATTGAGCAAGTCGAAGTAGTCGGTGAGATGTTCGTGGTTGTTGACGGTCATGCGTTGCTCGATGCGGCGCATGATGGTGTTGCGTTTGTAGTAGGCAAAGTCTATGCCGCTCTGGCGACGCAAAATAGCGAATATTTTGTTGAGCAGGTCTTCTTCGGTCAAGATTTTGGGCGCAGGGGGAGAAACACGGCCGTGGGTCACATCCTCCGTAAAACGAACCAGCTCCTGCGGCATTTCATTCGGTGGCAATACATAATCCACCACCTGCGTGGCAATGGCACTGCGCGGCATCCCGTCAAATCGTGCCGACTGCTCCGCCTGCACCATCACCATACCCCCCGCCTCTTTAATCGCCCGCACCCCGCGCGTGCCATCACTACCCGTCCCCGACAAAATAATGGCAATGCCTTTCTCCCCTTGGTCTTCCGCCAGCGACTGCAAAAAAATAGAGTTGTTCCCTAATAGATTTTGCCTCGAGCAACTGGTTTACTGCTTGCTAGAGGTGCATGATTTAATAAGGAACCACTCTAATATCAATCGGCAAATTCAGCCCCTCACTTTGCTTGGTGCGAGCAGTCAGATAAAGCGTCCCGTGGAAAATCGTCAGGTTTTTATTGCGCGGAATCAAATAAATATTGTTGCCCAGCACGGGTTGCCCATCTCGCGCTTCCTGCACCGGCATTTTGGTGTACTTAGACAGCAACTCCGCCATCAGGCTCTTATAATCAGGCGACAAATGTTGCACAACCACAAAGCCAAGATTGGCATCAAGGGGCATGTTGCTGAAAAAAACTTCGAGGGCCTCTAGCCCACCAGCTGAGGCTCCGACCCCAACGATAAATGAGGGCGGATTGGCGGGTAAGGGGTTCGTGCGCGGGGTGGGAAATGAAGATGAGGGCATGAGGGGTTGCACCTAACGAAGTAAGAAGTAAGAAGCGAAAAGTAAAAAGTGGTTGGTCTTCCAGTCATGAACTGTCAGACAGACCCCACTTTTTACTTCTTATCTTTCACTTTTCACTCTTTCACGGCCGAGACAACCTGCTCAACTGTGCTCAGAAGCTTATCTAGGGAGACAGGTTTGATTAAATAAGCGGCGGGTGGGTCTAAATCTCGCAGACGGTTAGCAATTTCAGCTTGGTTAAAGCCGGTCATGATGATAATGGGAATAGTAGCGTTTATCTGGCGCATTTGAGCCATAACTTCGCTCCCCGCTATATCAGGCATGGTGAGGTCGAGCAACACGGCCGTGAGATGCCTCTGCGCCTTTTGGAACATAGCCAGCCCCTCCGTGCCACTGTTACAGACCAGCGGCTTATAACCCGCAAAGGACAGCACCTCCGCCACCACCTTCGTTAGCTCTGGCTCATCGTCCACAACCAGAACGCAATTATCACCCATAAAAGTCGTTTCATCCGCCGCCCAGCCTAACGTGTCCCTAGGGGCTTCTTGGGCTATGCTAGACGAAGGTTGAGAGTCACCTTGGGGCAAATGGTGGAGAGGCAAATAAACATAGATGCTGGTTCCTGCCCCCTGCTCTGTCTTAACGCTCATATAGCCCTGATGGCTTTTTACAATCCCGGCCGTAGCCGCCAACCCCAGGCCGCGCCCCAAAAATTTAGTGGTGAAAAACGGGTCAAAAATGCGGTCAATGTTTTCCTCGGCGATGCCTGTCCCGAAATCTGTGACCTTGATGCACACCGTCTCGTCATTCTCAAAATAGGTTTGGATAACAATCGTCGCTTCGTGATGCCCGGCGGGATACGCCTCGGCCGCATTGCTGACCAGATTGATAAGCGCTTGCTGTAGCTGAGCCGAATTGCCGTACACCATGAACGGGCGCGTGTCTGCCTGATTGTTTAGCTCTAATTGGATGAGGCTATGGGCGTGCTGGCTGGCGGTGCGGAATAGCGGGGTACTTTCGCGGATGAGGTGGTTTAAGTCCACGGCCGTGAGATCCGTGCGCTGGTTCCCCGTATAATCCAGTAACTGCTTAAACACATGCAACTCTTGGTTAACATGCCCATTGATTTGCGCCAACTGACCATAGACGGGATGTTCCGTCCCCAATTTACGCTGAACCAACTCCACATTTAACACCACCGAAGCCAGCATATTGTTCACAATATGCGCCATCCCCCCCGCCATCAGCCCCAGACTCTCCAGCTTTTGCGTCTGAATCAACGCCTTTTTTTGTTGCTTGCGCTCCGTAATGTCACCAATCGTCAGGTGCATGACCGCTTCTGGATGCTGACTGTCCCTTGCTTGCCAAACGGCACGCAGTTCAGCATCAAAAGAAACTTTGCTATCCTGCGGGGTCAGCAGAATTTCCACCTGTTCACGCGCTTCTCGGCCCAGCTTTAACCCGCGTTGAAAGAGATAAAAATCATCTCGGCTCTCATGCGCTACAAAGTCAAAAAACACCCGGCCGCGTAAAGCTTCCGGCCGCGTGTTCAACATCGCGGCCAGTGTCTTGTTGGCCTGCACAATATGGGTGTCTACATCAAGCGTCACATAGCCAATGGGTGCTTCATGATACAGACGCGCATACTCGTCACGAGCCTGCTCCAAAAGCATTTGGGCTTCGCGCAACGCCTCGTTTTGCATCTCCAATTCAATCTGGTGGATTTGCAGTTCTTCGGCGAGATGTTTAACTTCAGTTGTAGATAAATCGTCAATGGAAAGGGGGGAAACCGTGAAGTTTTGTTCCGCTTGTTCACGGAGACGAGCAATATAGTCGTGGTTATTCACACGCTCATTTTTAGGGGGTGATAATTCAGGAGGCATATTTTTTCCGTTCAATCAATCTCCCACAACCACTTCCGATTCTAGGTCAGATGGGTCAATTGTCAAAGGGAAATAGCAAAAAATAACCGATTTATTACCTATCATGTATTGGTCACGGCTTGTTAAAACAGATGTCATTGTGTCGCTTTCCAGTAGCGATAAAAT
>JBGTIZ010000272.1:0-10997 GCA_041745395.1 Promineifilaceae bacterium (SeqCode)
AACTGCCCAAACGAAAAAAACACCCTCTTTCCAGCGAGTCGTGGCCGCAGGCCACGACGAAGCTAGTCGGTTGAGAAGAGACGCCTTTTGTCAAAAAAAGTACGTTACTGATTCGTGACCACTACACTTTGTTCCTAAAAACGTAAGCATTCCAACGCCTGCATTTACAAAGCACCCGCAGTTTTGCCCCATGTTGCCATTTGTAAACGTCCCCAAGCCAGCTATACTCGGGTTAGGTGCGAGGTGCATCAAGTCCCGCATGACGAACCAATTTACTCATTGTTCATTATTCATTACTCATTGATAAGATGCTTTTTCTTGAGAAACTCAAACAGGCACAAGACGAAAACAACTCATGGCTCTGCATTGGGTTAGACCCCCAGCCCGACAAATTGCCGATTCAGGCCACGCATCAGTGGGATGAACCTGTGCTTCCCTTTTGCAAAGCGATTATTGACGCCACGGCCGACATCGCCTGCGCCTTCAAGCCAAATCTCGGCTTTTTTCTGCAATGGGGCGCGGCGGGCGTGATTGCCCTCGAACGCGCCATCGCCTACGTCCCCGACCATATTCCCGTGATTCTCGACTGCAAAGCGGGGGACATAGGCCATACGCAGGCGGCGTGGGCCACGGGGATTTTTCGGGAGTGGCAGGCGGATGCGTTTACGGTGAACCCGTATGTGGGGCAAGACGCGATTTTATCCGCGCTGGCGGGCTGGCCGGACAAGGCGGTTTATGTTCTTGCCCGCACCTCGAACCCTAGCGGCCCCCAATTTCAGGGTAATTTGGGCGGGGCAGAGCCAGTAGAAGAGACGCTAGGGGGACGGGTTATTATGGCCGCTGAGCAGTGGCAAGCAGAAGCAGACGGCACGGTCGGCCTCGTGGTGGGCGCGACCTACCCGCAAGAATTGGCGCGGGCGCGGGCGTTGGCTCCGACGTTGCCGTTCCTCATTCCGGGCATTGGGGCGCAGGGGGGAGATTTGCCCACGGCCGTGTCTCACGGCGCAGACCAGACAGCCGGCCCCCTGATTAGTGCCAGCCGCAGTATCATCTACGCGGGGCGCGGCTACGACTTTGCCGACCAAGCGCGTACCGCCGCCATCAACTTACGTGATACAATTAACGCGGTTAGAAAGCAGGTCAGCTAGTCAGCGTGTCAGCAAGTCAGACGTTTAACATGTCGCTCCTTTCTCTATATAGAGGATGGGGCATTTTTTTTGAAGCGATAAGCCCTGAGCTTTAAGCTATAAGCGGGGTTATGGTGATGGGAGACGCCCCTTGCACCCCGAACCTTGCACCCCGCTTTGGAGACTCTATGTCAAATTCGAGCATCACTTTACCCGGACTAATTGACGTCCATACCCACTTGCGCGTGCCGGGTGGGGAACATAAAGAAGATTTTGCGACCGGTACGGCCGCCGCGCTAGCGGGCGGGATAACGATGGTGCTGGCTATGCCCAACACATCGCCGCCGCTCTCGACCACGGCCGTGTTACAGACCACCCGCGCCACCGCCTCGGCCACCGCCCATTGCGATGTCGGCCTTTTTGCTGGCGCGAGTCCCCCCTTTATTGGGCAACTGCCCCAGCTTGCCCCCTACACGGCCGCGCTCAAAATCTACCTCAACGACACCTTCGGCGATTTGCGCGTGGACGAACTGACTGTCCTGCAAGCCTGCTTTGCCACTTGGCCGCGTGAGAAACTCATCGCCATGCACGCCGAAAAGCAAAGCGTAGCCGTGGGCATTGGCCTCGCCGCCGCCTATGACCGCCCCGTCCATTTTTGCCACATCAGCCGCCGCGAAGAGATTGAGCTAATCGCCACGGCCAAGGCGCGGGGTTTGCCCGTCACTTGTGAAGTGACCCCGCATCATTTATTCTTGTCAGAAAACGACCTGCCCCGCTTGGGCACACTCGGGGATATGCGCCCCGTTTTGGGCACACCTGATGATGTGGCCGCGCTGTGGGAACATTTGCAAGCGGGCACGGTGGACTGCATCGCTACAGACCACGCGCCGCACACGCTGGCCGAAAAGCGATCAGAAACGCCGCCGCCAGGTATACCCGGCTTGGAAACGTCGCTGGCTCTCATGCTCACGGCCGTGGCCCAGAACAAATTAACCCTCGCGCAAGTTGTCGCCCTGATGCACGATAATCCCCGCCGCATCTTCAATCTGCCTGCCCAGCCCAACACCCATATCGAAGTGGATATAGCCACCCCTTTTGTCGTGCGCCACGAAGAGATGCGCTCCCGCTGTGGCTGGACCCCCTTTGCGGGACAAGAACTGGTCGGGCGGGTGCAAAAAGTTGTCCTGCGCGGCCAAGTCGTCTATGAAAATGGCGTGGTCGTGGGGCAACACGGCCGTGTGTTTCCAGAAGTCTGAGTACTTTGACGCGCCAGTAATCAGAAACAGTTCGCTACCTAACTGAACACTCGTGCCGCAGGCACACTGAATACTCGGCCGCAGGCCACTAACAAATAAACCAACAAACCAACTAACTAACTACCCCCCATTAGGAGAAAAAATCAT
The DNA here is from genome assembly GCA_041745395.1 of Promineifilaceae bacterium (SeqCode). Taxonomy (GTDB): domain Bacteria; phylum Chloroflexota; class Anaerolineae; order Promineifilales; family Promineifilaceae; genus Hadersleviella. The sequence continues at coordinate 2,531 of JBGTIZ010000272.1, forward strand.
GGCTCTACCTCCTTTATTCGACTTTTCCCAAATGACCCGCAAGCATGTGGCAGACAACCCCCTGCTCGGGCAAGATATTCTGTCTGTCTCCCAATTCACGCCCGAAATCCTCGACTACATCTTCGCCCGCACCGACGAAATGCGCGAAATGGTCAGGCGCATCGGGCGAGCTGATTTGCTCCGCGCCTACACGGCCGCCTGCATCTTCTACGAACCCAGCACCCGCACCAGCTCCTCCTTCATTGCCGCTATGGAGCGACTGGGCGGGAGCGTCATTCCCATCACCTCGGGCGTCGAATTTAGCTCCGTTAGCAAAGGAGAAACGCTGGCCGACACGGTGCGCGTCCTCGAGCAATACGCCGACGCCATCGTCCTGCGTCATCCCGAAATTGGCTCCGCCAAAACGGCGGCCGACTACGCCAGCGTGCCCGTGATTAACGCCGGCGACGGCGCGGGTGAGCACCCCACCCAAGCCCTGCTCGACCTGTACACCATTCAGGACGAATTGGGCATGATAGACGGGTTGAACATCGCCATGGTCGGCGATTTGCGCTACGGGCGCACGGTGCATTCGTTGACCAAACTCCTGCTCCAGTATGACGTGCGCCTCCGTTTTGTCTCCCCCGAAATTTTGCGCCTGCCGCTCAGCGTCATGAATCAGGTCATTGATTCGGGCAAAAATGTGCGCGAAACGCATGACGTGGCGGATGTCATCCAGAATGCGGATGTGCTGTATGTGACTCGTGTCCAGCGGGAGCGTTTTGCCGATTTGCGCCAGTACGAAGAGGTGCGCGACCAGTACGAAATTACGGATGAATTGATGAAAGAGGCCAAGAAAGAGATGGTGGTCATGCACCCGCTCCCCCGCGTCGGTGAAATCCATTACAGCGTGGATGATGACCCCCGCGCCGCCTATTTTCGTCAGGTGCAAAACGGCATGTTTGTGCGCATGGCGTTGCTGGCGGCCGTTTTGGGGCAGGGGTGAGAAAAGTGCTGAGCGACCTAAAAAAAGGCAGAAGGAAGGGGGAAGAAGGAAGAAAAGAGGCAGATTTTTTCGAGAAATTCCCGCTTCACGCCTTTGCGTTTAGACGAGCGTTTGGGTTGTTTTTTCTGCTCATTTTTTTGGTGGGGTGTGGGGGGATGGTGACGCCTCTGCCCACGCCCACGCTCAGCCCGACCTTTACGCCCGCGCCTAGCCCTCAGCCAACTTTCACGCCGACGCCTGCGGGGCCTGCCCAACTGACGCCCGTGGTGATGGCGACCTATCCGCATGACCCGACCGCCTTTACCCAAGGGTTGCTGGTGGCGGACAATGGCGACCTGATTGAAACGACGGGGCTGTATGGGCAGTCCCGTCTGCGCCGCGTGGATTTAGCCACGGGCGAATCGCTCAGCGAGGAAGTGTTGTTGCCTCCACAGTTTTTTGGGGAAGGGGTGGCCTGGACGGGCACGGAGTATGTGTGGCTGACGTGGCGGGCGGGCGTGGCGTATCGTTTTGATGCGGACTTTAATTTGGTGGGGGAGTGGGCTTACGAGGGGCAGGGCTGGGGGCTTTGTTTTGATGGGCAGGATTTGTATATGAGCAACGGCACGGCCGTGGTCACGCGCCGCAGTCCCACCGATTTTGCCATTCTAGACGAGCGCACCGTCACCCTCAACGACCAGCCCGTCGTCCGTTTGAATGAACTAGAATGTGTGGGGGATGCTATCTATGCCAATGTGTGGCAGACGGATGAGATTGTCGTTTTTGCGAAGGAGAGTGGGGTGGTCACGGCCGTGGTCAACGCCACCAACCTCCTTCCCCCTGCCCAACGCCAACAGCTAAGCAACCCCAGCGACGACGTCCTCAACGGCATCGCCTACGACCCCACCCAAGACCTTTTCTACCTCACCGGCAAACGGTGGCCCACCCTCTTTGCCGTCCGCTTCGAGTAAAACCCTCGCTCGCAGGAGACGCATCTCCCGCGACCAACCTTTTTACTCATTATTCATTGCTCATTACTCATTGATGGACATGCCGAGTGCCGCGACTGGGATCGGCCGCAACTGCTTCTCCTTATCCAGACAAATCATCTGCACCATCCCCTGACAAGCTGGCTTCTTCCCCCCGGGGCGCCACGCCTCCTGAAACCAATTCACCCGATACGGCCCCTCCTGCTCAAAGCGGGAACGAATATCCAGTACATCCCCAAACTCTGCCCCATCAAAAAAATTTAGCTCAACCTTGTACACGGCAAAGCCTAGCCCCTGCTCCCGCCATAACTCGACCAGCTTATCTTTGCCAATCGCATGTTCACGGGCGCGTTCAAAATATTTCAGGTAGTTGGCGTGATAAACCACCCCTGAGTGATCCGTATCTTCGTAATAAATCTGGACGTTGAACGAGAAAGAAAAGTTATTCATAATTGCTTATGCCCTACTAAAAAGTGCTGAATGCCAAGAGGCACATTTGCTGATTAATCATGGTCAATTGATAATTGTAGCCCACACGGCCGTGGGTTGCGGCCTTTTCTCTACAAGCGTAAACTACCCACACCAATTATCAACCCATTTACCTCCTAAGGAGCAGTCGTATTCATGCCTCACATAGCCCCTCTAAAAACAGTCACCATCGACGATTTCAAAGTAACCTTTATTCCCGACGGTGGCGGTATTGTTGTGCCCACCGCCCTTTATCCCGCCTCCGACGAAGCGGGTTGGGCAAAATACCCTGATTTGCTCGATGAAGATGGCAAATTCATTACCACTATCGGCGCGTACATCATCCAAAAAGATGATCGCATCATCGCCGTAGACACAGGCATCGGCTCCGGCACCATTACCTTTCCCGGCTTCGGTCCCTTCAGCGGCGGCCAATACCTCAGCAGTCTTGCCATGCTCGGCCTCTCCCGCTTCGACGTGACCGATCTTGTTTTTACCCACCTGCACCTCGACCACGTCGGCTGGACCACCTTTGAGTTAGAAGGAGAGCGCGTCCTCACCTATCCCAACGCCCGCATCGCCTGTACCAAAGCGGAATGGGAATTCTGGCAAGGTGGCGACAATCCCGCCGGCCCCCATCCCGAATTTGTGCAAAAAGCAATCGCTGACAAGCTCAACTTTATCACGGGCGGCGACGAAATCATCCCGGGCCTGACCGTGATAGACACGCCCGGCCACACGCCTGGTCATATCTCCCTGCTTGTAGACGGTGGCGATGAACGTCTCTTCCTGCTGGGTGATGTGTTCCACGGAGCGATGCAACTGCAAGAGCCAGCGTGGAGCGTCGCTTTTGACATTGACCAAGCGCAAGCCCGCCAAACCCGCGAACAACTTTACCCCGAAATCAGCCGGCCCAACACCCTCGTCGCCGCCAACCATTTCTCGAATCAAGTATTCGGCCGTGTGGCCCGCGATGGCGACGTTTATCAGTGGAAACCGCTGTAGGAGAGAGAGAGGGAGAGGAAGAGAAAGCCGCTCTCTGCTCGTAGTAACGGCTTCAGCCGTTTTTTACTCGATTCATTTACTCGATTCAAAGGAAAGGGGATTTTTTCTTTTGGGTATTTTCCCAAACGAAAAAATCCGGCTCTTTGGGATCTCATGGGGTTTGGTCTGAAATCAAATGCGTGATGCGCGGGTTTCTCTGGTCACACATTGCGTTTTGCGCATCATTTGATGTCAACCCCCTGAATTCCTGAAGAACCAAAAATCCCCCCTTTTATGGTCGAGCCGCCGCAGGTGGCCAGGCCAACCCATTGGAGAAATCATGACTGCTCTTTTTGCAAACCAAGTTGCTGTTATCACTGGCGCTGGGCGCGGCATTGGCGCGGCGGCCGCCAAATTATTTGCCCAACATGGCGCACAGGTCGTCGTTAACGACCTAAATCTGGAACCAGCCGAGGAAGTTGTGGCCGAAATCAAATCAGCGGGGGGCGAAGCGATTGCTATCGCTGGCGACGTGACCAACCCCGCCTTCCCCGACCAACTCCTGCAACAAACTATCGAAACCTACGGCAAAATCAACATCTTCGTCAACAACGCGGGTTTCACTTGGGACGGCATGTTGCACAACATGAGCGACGAGCAATGGCAAAAAATCATAGACGTTCATGCCACCGCCCCCTTCCGCTTTATCCGCGCCCTCGCCCCCCACATGCGCGAAAAAGCCAAAGAAGAGCAGAGCAACGGTGGCCTAGTGGAGCCGCGTTGCATCATTAACGTCTCTTCGACCTCTGGCCTGCACGGTAACGTCGGCCAAATCAACTACGCCACGGCCAAAATGGGGGTCGTGGGCCTTACCAAAACCGTCGCCAAGGAGTGGGGACGCTTCGGCATCCGCTGTAACGCCGTGGCTTACGGCTTTATCGATACGCGCCTCACCCAATCCCGAGACGAAGGCGCGTCTATTGACGTAAACGGCCAAGAAGTTGCCCTCGGTATCCCCGATAGCCTGCGCCAAATGGCTCCTATTAACATCCCGCTCGGCCGTGCGGGCACGCCAGAAGAAGCAGCGGGCGGTATCATCCTGCTCGCCTCCCCCTTTGCCGCCTACATCACCGGCCATTGCCTCGAAGTTACGGGCGGTAAAGGCATTTAGAATGGTAAATGGTAAATGGTGAATGGTGAATTGTGAATGCAATATCACCAGTTACAGCTTGCGGCTTATGGCTCACAGCTTATAGCTTACAGCTTTATCAAAATGGAGACCCCATGACCCAAGAAGCATACGTGTACGACGCCATCCGCACTCCACGCGGCAAAGGTAAAAAAAATGGAACCCTGCACGAAGTTGCGCCCATCGAACTCGTGAGCACCCTCATGCACGAACTCGTGGCGCGGCATGATTTAGACACCTCCCAAGTAGACGACATCGTTCTCGGCTGTGTGACCCCCATTGGCGAACAGGGCGCGGATATTGCCCGCACGGCCGCGCTTTATGCCGGTTGGGACGTAGACACCCCTGGCGTGCAAATCAACCGGTTCTGCGCCTCTGGTCTCGAGGCCGTCAACATGGCCGCCATGAAAGTCCGCTCCGGCTGGGAAGATTTAGTCGTCGCCGGCGGCGTCGAATCCATGTCCCGCCTGCCCATGGGCAGTGACGGCGGCGCGTGGATCATTGACCCCAAAGTCAACGCGGCCACCCACTTCGTGCCCCAAGGCATTAGTGCCGATTTAATCGCCACCCTCGAAGGGTTCACGCGGGAAGATGTGGACCGGTTCGCTCTGCGCTCCCAACAACGCGCTACCCACGGCCGTGCTAACGGCCACTTTGCCAAATCCATCGTGCCCGTCAAAGACCTCAACGGCCTAATTATTTTGGCCGAAGACGAATACATTCGCCCCGACAGCACCCTCGAGGCGTTGGGCAACCTCAGCCCCGCCTTCGCCATGATGGGCGAAATGGGCTTCGACGCGGTCGCCCAACAGCAATACCCCACGGTGGAAAAAATCAACCATGTCCACACGGCCGGGAACAGTTCCGGCATTGTAGACGGCTCCGCGCTCGTGCTCATTGGCTCTGCTGAAAAAGGGCAAGCCCTGGGCCTCAAGCCCCGCGCCAAAGTCCGCGCCGCCGCGCTGGTGGGCACAGAGCCAACCATCATGCTGACCGGCCCCGCCCCCGCCGCCCGCAAAGCGCTCAAGCAAGCGGGCATGAACGTCAACGACATCGATTTATTCGAGGTCAACGAAGCGTTTGCCTCGGTCGTGCTCAAATTTATGCGCGAAATGGGTATCGAAGGTGCGGAAAACGTCAACGTCAACGGCGGCGCCATCGCCATGGGTCATCCGCTTGGCGCGACGGGGGCCATGCTCCTCGGCACAGTCCTCGACGAACTGGAACGAAGCGACCTGACCACCGCCCTGATTACCCTCTGTGTCGGCGGCGGCATGGGCATTGCTACGATTATCGAACGAGTGTGACATGAGAAGGACGAAGGACGAGGGAAGAAGGAAGAAAATCTCTGTGTTCTCTGTGGTTTGCTAATGCGTGACCACGACAAATTAACCCCAAAACAACCCTAAACCCTAAAAATGATAACCTACGAAAAAGACCAAGAGAACATTGTCACCCTGACCCTCGACGCGCCCGGCCGTTCGGCCAACGTGATTAACGCTGAATTTGGTGAAGCGTTTCGCGGCGTGTTGGAAAAATTGCATGCGGAAGAAAAGTTGGTGGGCGTCATTCTCACCTCGGCCAAGAAAACGTTCATGGCGGGCGGCGACCTCGAGTCACTGTACGCCATGACCGACCCGCAAGAAGTGTTTGAGATGTCGCAAGAGCTGAAAGCGGGTTTGCGGCAGTTAGAAACGTTGGGCGTACCCATCGTGGCCGCCCTGAACGGTACGGCACTCGGCGGCGGGATGGAACTCGCGTTGGCGTGCCATTATCGGATTGCCGTTGACAATCCTAAATTCAAGTTTGGCTTCCCCGAAGTGACGCTGGGTTTGCTCCCCGGCGGGGGCGGCGTGACCCGCCTGCCGCGCATGATTGGCCTGCAAGCGTCGTTTCCCTTCCTAAGTGAAGGGAAGCAGGTACGCCCCGCCGAGGCCAAAGCGGCGGGTTTGATTGATGCGCTGGCGACGGATGAGGCGGATTTGTTGGCTCAGGCGCGGGCGTGGATTGGGGCCAATCCGCAGGCGAAGCAACCGTGGGATTTGCCCAAGTTCAGGATGCCGGGGGGGAATGCGCAACATCCAGCGGTGGCGCAGATGTTGGCGATTGCCCCGGCCATTCTCAAGAAGGAGACGCGGGGGAATTATCCTGCGCCGCAAGCGATCATGAACACGGCCGTGGAAGGCTCCATCGTAGACTTCGACACCGCCAGTAGAATCGAAAGCCGCTACTTCGCCAACCTGGTCACCAGCCAGACCGCCAAAAACATGATCAACGCCTTCTGGTTCCAGCTCAACGAAATCAAAGCGGGGCAAAGCCGCCCCGCCGATGTGCCCCGCCAAGAGACGCACAAAGTGGGCATTTTGGGCGCGGGCATGATGGGGCACGGCATCGCCTACGTGACCGCCTATGCAGGCATGGATGTGGTGTTGAAGGATGTGACGCTAGAACAGGCGCAGGCGGGCTTGGACAAAATCGAAAAGCTGGCGCAGAAGCGGGTGGCTCGGGGCAGGATGAGCAAGGAGCAGAAAGAGGCTTTGCTGGGACGCATCACGCCCACAGGGTCGGCTGAGGATTTGGCGGGGTGTGATTTGATTATTGAGGCGGTGTTTGAGGATAGGGGGCTGAAGGCGCAGGTGACCAAAGAGGTGGAGGCGGTATTGGGGGTGAACACGGCCGTGTTTGGCTCCAACACCTCCACCCTACCCATCACCGGCCTCGCCCAAGCTTCCCCGCGACCCGCCAACTTTATCGGCATCCACTTCTTCTCCCCCGTCGAGCGCATGCCCCTCGTCGAAATCATCGTCGGCGAAAAAACCAGCGACGAAACGCTCGCCAAAGCGTTCGATTATGTGGTCGCCATCAACAAAACTCCTATCGTCGTCAACGACAGTCGCGGCTTCTATACCTCCCGCGTCTTCGGCACGTACACCCAAGAAGGGATGGCCCTGCTGGCAGAAGGACAAGACCCCGTCGCCATCGAAAGCGCGGGGCGACAAGCGGGTATGCCCGTCGGCCCCCTCGCCGTGACGGACGAGGTGAGTTTGGGCTTGGTGCAACACGTCCGCGCCCAGACCCGCCAAGATTTAGCCGCCGAAGGCCAGCCCCTGCCCACCGGCCCCTGGGACGAAGTCATTGACTTTATGACGGACGAAGCGCAACGGCTGGGCAAAGCGCACGGCGCGGGTTTCTACGACTATCCCGCCCACGGCCAAAAACATATTTGGCCCGGCCTGCGTGACCGTTTTATGCAGGGGCAACCCGCTCTGTCGCAGACGGAAATGATGGAGCGACTGCTGTTTGCCCAATCGATTGAAACGGTGCGCTGTTTGGAAGAAGGGGTGTTGAACTCGGTGGCGGATGCCAATATTGGCTCCATTTTTGGCTGGGGATTTGCGCCGTTTAAGGGGGGCACGTTGCAATATATCAATGATTACGGCTTGCCCCAATTTATGGCTCGGGCTGAAGAATTGGCTCAGAAATATGGCAACCGTTTTGCCCCGCCCGCACTATTGTCGCACATGGTGGCGAATGGAGAGCGTTTTTAGGTCGCGTTCAAATGCGGTCAAGACCTTAACGAAGCTCTTCCAACGCGAGGAACAATATGCCCTTGCTTTCGATTATCCAACCGCTCATCGCACCAGCAACATGCTCGACCGCCAAATAAAAGCAATGGCACGTTGGTTAGCTAGTGGACGATATTTTCATGGGCACTTACAGGCCGCTGAACAGCGTTCTCGTGCTTGGGTGTTATTGCACAACTTCCGTCCCTACTGTCCTCGCGCAAAAGTGAGTGAGCAATTTCAATCACCTGCACGCACTCGGCACGCCTCGCCGCCTGCGGCGGCTCGGCTATTCTAAAGGGTGTTTTTT
>JBGTIZ010000273.1:0-7104 GCA_041745395.1 Promineifilaceae bacterium (SeqCode)
ATAGCCGCGCCGCCGCAGGCGGCTCGGCGTGTCGAGCTACGATTTTTTGTCTGAACAATTTGTGACCAATACAAAGTCGTTACTTTTAAGTTTGATTATGATTGACAAAAGGGGCAAAGAGGCATGTTCCAATCATTGCCCACTTTGCCCCTTGGCGTTACGTGATTGATGTCGCCACCTTTTGTCTCGCCAAATGTAACCGAGGCAAAAGACTTAACTTAATGCGTTCTACTTGGCGGCAATCTGCCCAATCATGTGTGCGCTAACCACGGCCAAATAAGGCCCTGTGGCTAAGACCACAATCATGTAAATGATTTGGCCGAGAATGGGGATAATGTTGAACAAACCACCGACGAAGCCGATGATTAAGCCCGCCCCGATAAGAGCCACAATCATGATGCCAATATCGCCAATGTTGTTGCGCACAACGCCGAGGACTTCACCGACTTTGAACATATCCCCTGGGCTGTTTGTATGGATGTACTGGATGATAATACCAGGGTTGATAAAGATGAGCGCGATGACGAAAAGGAGCATTAGGCAGATAATGACCAGAAGGCCGCCGCCCAGAATAGCTCCGAGTACGTTTTCACTGGCCCCACTGCCCGCGCCCAAAATAGCTATACCAAAATAAGCGCAAAAGATGAGCCAAATGGGCAGGGTGTAAACAAAGCGGGCGAGGGTGACAAAAAGGCCGTCCATAAATTTCTGACCCCAATCGTCCCATTCGGGCAGAACGTTGTCCACGCCTTTGCGGGCGTTAATGGCTACTTGGATGGAGTAACCAACGATAAGCAGGTAGGGAATACCAAATAGGAATGGGGAAACGAACGAAATGGCGACCATGATGCCGATTTTGGTGACCCAGTTGGGGTCATCGGTAATAAAGGTAAAGGCGCGTTGAATGTCCATGCGAGAGAAAGACTCCTTCTGATTAGAGTTAAGGAAACGACTGGTTGGATGGGTGTGTCAAGAAAACGGCCGTGTTTGGGAAAACCAAACACGGCCGTGTGACTTCTACAACAAAAAAGACTAGAGCCAGCCTTGGTCTCTAGCTAGCTTGGTCAATACCGGCACTTCTGGCATTTGGCCTTGGTAAGCTTGGATACCCAAGAAGATGCTGTAGAAGAACGGAATCAGCCAGCCACACACGGTGAAGCTCAGCAAAATCGTGATAACGGCAATCATCAGCGCGTTAACCGCATTGTGGCGAATAAACGGCCGGGCGCGTTTATCTTCCATCAGCATCGCAATCAGGGCAATGATGGGCAAAATATAACCCAACAAAGACCATAACTTATCATCTGGGGTGATCTCGCCCCCAGTTCCTTGCGGTGTATTCATTTCATCAGACATAACAAAAAACCTCCTTATTGGTGATTGTTGTCTAGCACATCTAAAAACCGATTTTAAGGGTGTGCTAGGTTTGTGTCAATGTTTCTCTAATCATTACGTGACTGCGAAGCGAATAGTTGCGCTACGCATAAGGGGCACTTTGGGGAATAAGCAAGCTTATTGAGGCTTAAACTGTAGTGGTCACGAATCAGTAACGTACTTTTTTTGACAAAAGGCGTCTCTTCTCAACCGACTAGCTTCATCGTGGCCTGCGGCCACGACTCGCTGGAAAGAGGGTGTTTTTTTCGTTTGGACAGTTGCCCAAACGAAAAAAACACCCTTATGACAGGCGAGCCGCCGTAGGCGGCGAGGTGTGTCGAGACAGGATTTTTTGTGTGAATAATTTGTGACCAATACAAGATTTGGCAAAAAATAAAGCCTGTGGCTTATAGCTCTTGCATGAAGTCGGTGAGGAGGGCGTTGAACACGGCCGTGTTTTCCCAATGAGGCGCGTGTCCTGCTTGGGGGATAATCTGCACCGCCCCCCGCCACAGCGAAGGCATGATTAAACCACAGCCACGAATTTAAGCCTCTCTTTCGTAAAATTCGTGGCAAAATTTTGGACAGCTTAACTTAACGACATTGCTGGATGACTCACTTACCAGCCGTAGCTGAATCTCTGCTCCCGCCACGGGTCCGCCTCATTGCTATAGCCATTTTGCTCCCAAAAGCCAGGCGCGTCCGAGGCGCGAAACTCGAGACCACGGAGCCATTTACCCCCTTTCCAGAAATATTTCGTCTCTTTTTCCCCACGGTCAGCAAAGGAGCCAACCACCACGCGGAGCGGGTAGCCATGATCTGGCTCGAGTGGCTGACCGTTGTAATGGGTCGCCAGCAACACGTTGTCCTGCATCAGAAAATCAAGGCTGGTATTGGTGGTGTAGTCTTGTTCACAATGCTGAACGACAAATTTGGCTTCGGGCAAGGGCTGGATGAACCCTTCTTCGATGAGCGTTTTGAAGGAAACGCCGCTCCACAGGGTGTCAAATTTTGACCAGCGGGTGACGCAATGAATGTCGAGGGTGACGTCGGTGCGGGGCAGTTGGTTAAACTCGGCCCAGTTCCAGACGCGCTCTTCTTTGACAAGGCCAAATACTTTGAAGTCCCAATTGTCGAGGGTGGGGTAGCGGGGGGTGGAGCCGTAGTGCAGGACGGGGAAACGTTCGGTGAGGGCTTGGCCAGGGGGTAACCTGTTTTGCCCCGCGACTTCTTTTTCTTTGTTTTTCCGGTTAAAGGGGTTGCTAATCATGGTGTCCTCTTAGAGTGCTGAGTGGTGAGCGATGAGCGATGAGTGCGCCGTGCTGGGTTGTAGAAGTTCAACTTCTCTGAAGAAACGGCACATTCAATACCTTACCACGGCCGTGTTACACCGATATTAACGCCTGCCGAATCATCGCCGCCATGGCCTGTGCCCGCTCTGGGGCTGTGCCCACATGCGCCTCGGCCGACATCAGTTCACGAATACGCGCTGACGGCAAATAATGCAACACCCGCTCATCCGCTACCACCAGCTCCACCAGCGGATTCCCCTCCCCTTGGCGCATCGTCTCCCACGCCTGCAAACTCGCTGAACGAAGCCACTCATGCCCCTCTTGGCGCGATGCTCCTTGCGCGACGAGAGCCATTAGCACCCGCTCCGTGGCCGCAAAAGGGCCATACAGGGCCAAATTGCGTTGCATCGCATCCGCATCCAGCCGCATGTCCCGCACGAGGCGCAGGGTGCGGCGCAGGAGTTCATCGGTGGCGAGCAAGCCTTCGGCGATAAAAATGCGCCTATTGGCGGAATCATCCAGACTACGCTCCAAAATCGCTTGGCTGGCGTTGTCCCACGCCACGGCCGTGAGACTGCTTACATAGCGAGCCAGCGAGCAAATATTCTCGGTGTTAATCGGGTTGCGCTTGAACGGCATAGCCGACGAGCCAACCTGATTTTTGCCAAACGGCTCTGCCCATTCCCCAAAGGGCGGCGACTGCAAAATGCGAAAATCGAGCGCAAATTTGTGCAGTGAGCCAGCAATGCCCGCAAGGGTGTGCATCAGCCGCAAATCTTGCTGGCGGGTGTAGGTTTGGGTCGTGATAGGGAACGCTTCTAGCCCTAGCTCCTGCATGGCGATGCGCTCCATCTCCTGCGGGGACATGCCCGTGCCGTGCAGAATTTCTTCGTAGCTGGCCTGCGTGCCCACCGCGCCTTTGTACCCTTTGCCGCGCAAATTGTGGTGCAGGCGGCGCAAATCCTCGTAATCGTGCCACAAATCTTGGGCATAAACGGCGAAGCGGTAGCCGAGCGTGGTTGGTTCGGCGGGCTGAATGTGGGTGTGCGCCATGACGGGCCACACGGCCGTGTCCTCAATCTTGTCCGCCAACGCCAGCAAAACCCCCTCGAGCGTTTCTAGCAACATGGCCGTACTGGCTCGCATCCGCAGGGCGTACACGTTGTCGTTGACGTCCGCGCTGGTCGCGCCCCAATGAATGATGCCGCCCCCAGCGGGACACAATTCGGCATAGGCGCGAATTTCGGCCATGACGTCGTGGCGGGTTTCTTGCTCTATCTCGAGGGCGCGAGGGATGTTGATGTCGTCTTGATGCGCTTCTAAATCGGCGACCTGCACGGCCGTGACCAAACCCGCCGCCTGCTGGGCTTTGGCTAAAGCGACCCAGACGCGGCGCATGAGTTGCCGTTTGTGGATCTCTGACCAGATATGGCGCATCGCTTCACTGCCATAACGCCACGTAAAAACGGAAATGAAGGTGTCGTGTTCAAAGCTCATATTTTTGTTTTGGGTGGGGGAGAGAATAGAGAGATGGGGGGAGGACACGGCCGTGGTTTAGGCACGGCCGTGTTGACATAAATTGTATATTAGAGGCATTCCTCTCTAAGCACTTTTACTACCTCGCTTCCGCTAAGTGCCCAGAGTGTCTACCACCGATTTTTGAGAAGCTACTCTGCCTTTTATTTAACCGCTCACAGAAGCGTGACGACGGCGGGGGCGTTTCCGTGTGGACCAATCTTCCTGCAAACGACGGGTATCGTTTAGCAATCGGTCACGGTCTGCCTTCAGCCGCGCCAAAATGGCCGCATTGCGATGCTCTTGCTCTTCCGTCAATTCCGCTTTTTTTTGTTTAGCCATGTGGCTTACCTTCTTGCTGGTTACGGTTAATAAACTTGTCGGTAAAGTGGCTTGCCGCCGTTTCATGGGGAAAATTTGCGCGTATTTTCAGACTCCCCGTGAATTACTCGCGCCTATTTTACCCTACTTTGGCGAAAAATGTGAATCGGAGATGAGAAGGAGCAGGGTGCAAAGCGCACTCATCGGGGAACCTGATAATTGGGAGCCTCTTTGGTGATGGTAACGCTGTGCGGATGGCTCTCGCGTAGTCCCGCGTTGGTGATGCGCACAAACTGCGCTTTTTCGCGCAGTTCGGGCAGACTGCCCGCGCCGACGTAGCCCATGCCCGCCCGCAGGCCGCCCATGAGTTGATAAAGCACTTCGTCGAGCTTGCCTTTATAGGGCACTTGCCCTTCGATGCCTTCGGGCACGAGTTTATGCCGATTTTTCTGGCTTTGCGCGGTGGCGTACCGATCGGAACTGTGGGTGCTCATCGCGCCAGCACTGCCCATGCCGCGATACATTTTGTAGCGTCGCCCTTCGTAGAGGATGATTTCGCCGGGGCTTTCTTCCAGACCAGCCAGCAGGGAACCGAGCATGACGGCGTCTGCACCTGCGGCGAGGGCTTTGACGATGTCGCCGCTGAATTTAATGCCGCCGTCGGCAATGGTGGGGATGCCGTGGCGGCGGGCTTCGGTGGAGCAGTCTACCACGGCCGTGAGTTGGGGCACACCGACGCCCGAGATAATGCGCGTGGTGCAAATCGAACCAGCCCCAATGCCCACTTTGATGCCGTCCGCACCTGCTTCAGCCAGAGCGCGAGTGCCCACGGCCGTGGCTACATTGCCCGCCAACACCACTAAATCAGGATAACGCCGCTTGATTTCGCGCAACGTGTCTAGCACGGGGCCGCTGTGTCCATGCGCCGTATCCAGCGAGACAATATCAACCCCCGCCTTGACCAACTTTTCTAACCGCGTCAACGCCTGTTCGCCGACGCCCACGGCCGCCGCACTGAGCAAACGGCCGCTTTTGTCGGTCACGGCCTGCGGATAATCCAGCTTTTTAATGATGTCCTTGACCGTAATCAGCCCTTTGATGTGCCCTTCGTCATCGACGAGCAAGAGCTTTTCGATGCGGTGCTGATGCAAAATCTCTTTGGCTTGTTCTAAGGTAGTGCCGACTGGGGCAGTGACAAGTTGGGTTTGGGTGGTCATAAAATCAGTCACGGGCTGGTTGCCCGGATTCACAAAGCGAATATCTCGATTGGTCAACAGGCCGACCAATTTACCATCGGCCGTGGTGATGGGCACGCCCGAGATGTGGTAGCGGCTCATCAGGGCTTCGGCGTCAGCTAGGGTGGCGGTAGGCGGCAGGGTGATGGGATCGACAATCATGCCGGCTTCCGACCGCTTGATTTTGTCTACTTCTTCCGCTTGGTCGGCGGGAGTGAGGTTGCGGTGCAAGATGCCAATGCCACCCAGCCGGGCCATACCAATGCCCATTTGGGCTTCGGTGACGGTGTCCATGGCGGCGGAGAGAACGGGAATATTGAGCCGAATGTTCTTGGTGAGTTGGGTACTGAGGTCAACATCGGCAGGCAAAACGTGGGATTCGCCCGGTACGAGTAGCACATCATCAAAGGTAAGGGCAAAGGTGTTGAATTTGTCGGTGGTGGACATGGGTTCTCCTAGCAGATTGTATTTCAGGTAAAAAAGAAGGGGAAGAAGGAAAAAAAAGCGGGCTTCGACAGGCTCAGCCCTCGAGTATAACGCTAGAAAATCAAGAGACTTCGTCCCTCTTCCCTCGTCCTTCTTCCTTTAGTAGTTTAGGTTGTGTCATCATTAAAACGATAGCCGATGCCGCGCACGGTGATAATCCAGCGGGGGTCGGCGGGGTCTTCTTCTACTTTCTTGCGGAGGTAATGAATATAGGGTTTGATGTTGGTTTTGACATCGGCGTACTCTTCGCCCCACGCTTGGGTGAGTAAATCTTCGGTGGTGAGGACTTTGCCCGCATTTTGGATGAGAATGGCCCAAAGGCTGTATTCGCGGGGGGTAAACTCAATGCTTTTTTGGCGGATGATGGTTTTGCGGTTTTCGAGGTTGATTTGGATTTCGCCATTGCCAAAAGTGAGTTTGGTGCCAGGCTGGTCTTTTTGGTGGCGACGGAGGTGGGCTTCGATGCGGGCGAGGAATTCGGCGTTGTTAAACGGTTTGGTAATGTAGTCGTCCGCTCCTAGCTGGAGGCCGTAGACGATGTCTTGGGTGTCGGTGAGGGCGGTGAGGAAAATAATGGGCACGGCCGTGTGTTGACGTAATTGGCGGCATAATTCCCAGCCGCCCATGTTGGGAACCATGACATCGAGCAGAATCAAGTCTGGCTCAAAGTCGGCGACCTGGGTTAGCCCTTCCTCAGCCGTGTGAGCAATCAGCGACTGATAATCTGCCTCGTGTAATACCTTGCGGATGGTTTGACCTAAAGAAATATCATCTTCAACAACCAGAATAGTAGACATAGTGTAGTGGTCACGAATCAGTAACGTACTTTTTTTGACAAAAGGCGTCTCTTCTCAACCGACTAGCTTCGTCGTGGCCTGCGG
>JBGTIZ010000274.1:0-9918 GCA_041745395.1 Promineifilaceae bacterium (SeqCode)
GCCGAGCCGCCGCAGGCGGCGAGGCGTGTCGAGCTACGATTTTTTGTCTGAACAATTTGTGACCAATACACATTCTATGGTTTTCAATATACAAAGGCAACGATTCAGTCGCCTACGGGCAAGTAATAGTAAAGCACCATGCACCTTGTACCTCGCCCTAGTTCTACCCAAATTGTGGCAAATCATACGACCCCACGATATGGATATAGTTCGCCCGCTCAAAAGCCGCTGGTGCGCCACAATTTATCTGGCTCAAACTACCGCGCAACTGCTCTAGCGAATCATACTCATTATCCACCAGCCAATCACTCATGCCATTCAGCACATCCGTAATGCGCCCCGGCCCGTTACGCAACAGCTCTGAAGCCATGTGCACCACGGCCGCGCCCGCCGCGATGCCTTTCAACGCATCCTCGGCCGTGTGAATCCCCGTCGTAATCGCCAAATCCGCATTGACCCGGCCATACAGCAATGCCGTCCAGCGCAATGGCAGACGCAACTCATCCGACGTACTCAGCACCAGATGGGGAACCACATCCAAATTTTCCAAATCCAAATCTGGCTGATAAAACCGATTAAACAACACCAGCCCATCCGCCCCCTGCTCCCCCAGCCGATACGCCATGTTGGCCGTCGCGCTGAAATAAGGACTCAGCTTCATGGTGACGGGAATACTCGTGGTCAGCTTCACATCATGCAACACATCAAAGTAGATTTGCTCCACTTCGTTTGCCGTCAGGTGAATATCCGTCGGCAAATAATAGATGTTTAGCTCCAGCGCGTCTGCGCCCGCCTCTTCAATGAGCCGCGCATAGCGCACCCAGCCGCCGGTGGAGATGCCGTTCAAACTGCCAACGACAGGAATATCTAGTATCTCTTTCGCTTGGCGGATATGGTTCAAATATTTGTCTGGTCCCACCGTGCGGTACTCATTTGCCTCGGGAAAATAAGACAACGCCTCGGCAAAGCTCTCCGTGCCTTCGGTCAGGTATCGGTCGAGCGTGTGGCTTTCGGCGTTAATCTCTTCTTCAAAGAGCGAATACAGCACCACGGCCGAGGCGCCCGCATCTTCCATACGCCGCAAGCCAGCCAGCGTGCGCGACAGTGGATTGGCAGAAGGTACGACTGGGTTTTTTAGCGATAGTCCAAGGTAATTTGTTTGTAAGTCCATCATATACTCCTCTTGATTGGGTGAGTTCAGTCCAGCCCTCTCCCCAAGGAGAGGGCGCCAGTTCCCCTCTCCTTGGGGAGAGGGGCTAGGGGTGAGGGTGTTCGGCCACTCAGTCACCAAACTCCTGCAAATGGTCGTACCGTTGCCAATGGTTGTCTACATCTTTCTTGGCTAGCTCTAGCAAGTAGGCCGCGCGTTCAGGGTCGCTCTGCTGTAACATGCGATAGCGACCTTCGCGGTAAATAAACTGCTCGAGCGGAATGCTTGGTTTACGGCTGTCCAGCTTAAAGGGATTCGTACCCTCTTCGGACAGTTCGGGATTGAAGCGATAGAGCGGCCAGTAGCCAGACTTCACGGCCGCGTCTTGTTGTTCGAGGCCATACTTCAGGTCATACCCATGGGCAATACAGTGACTGTAGGCAATGATGAGCGACGGGCCATCATACGCTTCCGCCTCGAGGAAGGCCTGAATCGTTTGGCGGTCATTCGCCCCAAAGGCGATTTTGGCGACATACACGTTGCCATAGGTCATGGCTAAGAAGCCCAAATCTTTGCGCGGGGCTTCCTTGCCCGCCGCCGCAAACTTGGCTACGGCTCCAATCGGGGTCGCTTTGGACGCTTGCCCGCCGGTGTTGGAGTACACCTCGGTGTCCATGACCAAAATATTGACGTTGCGCCCCGAGGCCATCACATGGTCGAGGCCGCCAAAGCCAATGTCAAAGGCCCACCCGTCCCCGCCCACAATCCAGAGCGATTTTTTGACTAAATTATCAGCCATGCTCAACAGTTGTTTAACATCGGCGGCGATGGCGGGTTCGCTGGTCAGTAGCTCTTCCAGCCGTGTTTTTAGCTGAGCCACACGGCCGCGTTGGGCTTCTATCCCTGCTTCATCACGTTGCTCCGGCACGGCCGTGAGCAATTGATCCACCAGTCCCGAGCCGATCACCTCCCGCAAATTAAGGAGCAGACCCACAGCCATCTCCTGCCGCTGGTCTAGCGCGACCCGCATCCCCAAGCCAAACTCCGCATTATCTTCAAACAGCGAATTCGACCAAGCGGGGCCACGCCCCTCGCTATTCATCGCCCACGGCGTCGTCGGCAAGTTGCCGCCATAGATAGAAGAACAGCCTGTCGCGTTAGCCACCACGGCCCGGTCGCCAAACAGGCGACTCAGCAAGCTCAGGTAGGGCGTTTCCCCACAGCCCGCACACGCACCCGAGAACTCAAAGAGCGGCTCTAGCAGTTGCGAGTACTTGACCTGATTAAGCGGCAACTCCTTGCGGTCTACTTCGGGTAAGGTCAGGAAATAATCCCAGTTTTCTGCCTCTTGCTCGCGGATGGGCAGTTGCGGGGCCATGTTAATCGCTTTGAACTTCGGCTGAGCCTTGTTTTTCACCGGGCACACCTCCACGCAGAGCGAACAGCCCGTGCAATCTTCGGGGGCTACCTGCAAGCTCAAGAAATCGTCTTTGTACTCTTTAAACCGCGCTGGAGCCGTCTTGAATGTCTCGGGTGCTTCGGCTACGGCTTGCCCATCCACAATCTTCATGCGGATGACGGAATGGGGGCAAACAAAGACGCATTTGCCGCATTGGATACAAATATCGGCGTCCCAGACGGGTATCTCGGTTGTGACGTTCCGCTTTTCGTATTGAGTCGTGCCGCTGGGATAGGTGCCGTCTATCGGCATCGCGCTGACGGGTAAATAATCCCCTAGCCCTTCTATCATGCGGGCGGTCACGGATTTGACAAAGTCGGGGGCGTTGGCGGAAACTACGGACGGGCGTTCAAAGATGCTGGTCGCTTGGCTGGGAATTTCTACTTCGTATAGATGAGAGAGGGTGCTATCTACCGCGCTGAAATTTTGCTCCACCACCGCCTGACCCCGCTTCCCATACGTCTTTTCAATCGCGCCCTTAATCTTGGCAATTGCCTCATCCTTGGGCAACACACCGCTCAGGGCAAAGAAACAGGTCTGCATAATCGTGTTGATGCGCCGCCCCATGCCCGTCTCTTTGGCAACTTGGAAGCCATCCACCACATAAAACGTGATGTTTTTCTCGATAATTTGCTCCTGAAGCGTGCGGGGCAAATAGTCCCACACCTCATCCGGCCCATACGGGCTGTTGAGCAAGAGGGTCGCCCCCGGCGAGGCCACGCGCAAAATATCAAACTTGTTCACAAACTCAAATTGGTGACACCCTACAAAGCTCGCTTGCTCGACTAAATAAGTGGCGCGAATCGGCTTCGGGCCAAAGCGCAAATGGGAGGTCGTCACCGAACCAGATTTCTTGGAGTCATAGACAAAGTACGCTTGGGCGTAAAAATCTGTCTCTTCGCCGATGATTTTAATCGAGTTCTTGTTCGCCCCGACCGTGCCGTCCGCGCCCAAGCCAAAGAAGACCGCCTGCACCATGTCTGACCCCAGAATATTAAAATCAGGATCCCAATCGAGGCTCAGGTGGGTCACATCATCATGGATGCCCATCGTAAATTGCCGCTGGGGTTTCTCTTGGCCCAGCTCATCAAAGATGCGCTTGACCATGCCGGGCGTAAATTCTTTGCTGGATAAACCATAACGGCCGCCAATCATTTTGGGGAACTGCGTTAGCTCACCATCCTGATACGCGTCCATAATCGCTTTGGTCACGTCCAGATAGAGCGGTTCACCGTTGGATCCAGGTTCTTTGGTGCGGTCTAACACGGCCACGCTTTTCGTGCTGGCAGGCAGGGTGGCGATAAACGCTTCGCTGTCAAAGGGGCGATAGAGCCGTACGGCGACCACGCCTACTTTTTCCCCTCTTTCAGCCAAATACTCGGCCGTGCTGAGGGCTGTTTCGACGCCAGACCCCATCAGGACAATCACTTTTTCGGCGTCTGTCGCGCCGTAATAATCAAAGAGGTGGTATTGCCGTCCCGTTAGGTCGGCGAATTTGTCCATCGCTTCCTGTACTTTGCCGGGGCAAGCCAGATAGAAGGGGTTGACGCTTTCCCGCGCTTGGAAGTAGACATCGGGGTTTTGGGCGGTGCCGCGAATAAAGGGATTATCGGGCGACAGTCCGCGTTGCCGATGGGCGCGTACCAAATCATCGTCAATCATCTCGCGCAAGACGTCGTCACTAAGCGGCTCGATTTTGCTGATTTCGTGGGAGGTGCGGAAGCCGTCGAAGAAGTGTAAAAAGGGGATGCGCGTCTCGAGGGTGGCGGTCGTGGCTATCAGGGCCATGTCCATCGCTTCTTGGACAGACGCGCTGGCGAGGAGGGCGAAGCCGGTGTTGCGCACGGCCATCACGTCGCTGTGGTCGCCAAAGATAGAGAGACCTTGGGCGGCGAGGGAACGAGCGGCGACATGAAACACGGCCGTGGTCAGCTCTCCCGCAATCTTGTACATATTGGGAATCATCAGCAGAAGACCCTGCGAGGCCGTGAACGTGGTGGTCATGGCTCCCGCCTGCAACGCCCCATGCACCGCGCCCGCCGCGCCCGCTTCTGACTGCATTTCAATCACTTGAGGGACAGCCCCCCAAATATTTGCCTGACCATCACTTGACCATTGGTCAGCCCATTCACCCATCCCTGAAGAGGGGGTAATGGGGTAAATGGCTATCACCTCGCTCACCTTATGGGCAACGCGGGCGGCCGCTTCATTTCCGTCTATGGTAATCATAAAATTTCTCCACTGGTGTGTGGCACACAGCCACGGCGTGTACTGGAAACACTACTACCCGTGATTGTAAGCCAGCCCCCCTATCTTCAGGAGTGACAGATTGCATCTCTACTGATGACAAAGGTCATGTGAATGAACAATAGAGTTGTTCCCTAATAGATTTTTCCTCGAGCAACTGGTTTACTGCTTGCTAGAGGTGCATGATTTAATAAGGAACCACTCTAATGAGCAATGAACAAATTGTGCCTAGCATGCCCGTCGCCCCTCGCACCTTGCACCCCGCACTTCTCTTCCCTTGCACCTTGCACCCTGCCCCCTGTATCATCTTCCCATGCAACCTTTAGCCTATCCTGTTCAGTTAGAGACGTTGAAAGAGACGTGGGGCACGTTTTTGCACACGGGGGAGTTGCCCACGGCCGTGGAAAAATGGTTCGACCAAAGCGTGTGGCACTCGTGGAAACGATGCCGTCCGCGCATTGACGCCCACACCCAAACACGGCCGCGTCGTCTGCAAGATGCCAGCCTGGCCTCCATGCGGCGCACCACCAGCGACCTCATCACCATGAGCCTGCCCTACATGGAGGATCTTTATCGATTCACCGTCGGCTCCAACTGCGCCATTCTGCTGGCTAACACCACCCCTTGCCTGCTCGAAATGGCGGGCGACCCCAACATGATTAACCAACTGCTTGAGCTAGGGTTGCGCCACGGCACATATTGGTCAGAGGGACAACTGGGCACCAACGGCCTAGGGCTGGCTCTGCAAGAGGCCGCGCCCGTGCAGGTGGTTGGCGCGGAGCATTATTTGGAGCGGCTCCACGGCCTCGTTACCACGGCCGCGCCCCTGCATGATGTCAACGGGCGCATTATCGGCGTCTTGGGACTGGTCTCGCCCGCCGCCGAGGCCAGCACGCATGATATTGCCTTGGTGATGGCCTCGGCGCGCGCCATTAGTAACCTCGTGCAAACCAATCTCTTTCTGGAAGAGGCCAACCGTAATTTGCAAGCGGTGAACACGGTGCTGGAGGCGATGACTGAAGGGGTGCTGTTTTGGGACAGCCGGGGAATTGTGATGCATATCAACGAACAGGCGGCACAGATGTTGCGGGTCAATGCCACGACCGTGTTGGGAGCCTCTCTAACTAGTTGGTTGGATTGGCCCACGGCCGTGCAAGAAGCCATCATTCAAGAACAAGAGCTACACGATGTAGACGTCACCATCTTGGCCTATGACCAACCCCTCAACTGCTTGCTCACCCTGCGCCCCCTACTTGATGTGGCCGACACCTCTGCCAGCTATATCGCCGTCCTGCGCCCCTTAGATCAAGTGCGGCGACTGGTGCAACAGCAAGTCGGCACGCAAGCCCACATCAGTTTTGACGATTTTTACAGCGAAGACACCATCATGCGCCAAGTTATTCGTCAAGCGCGGATTGCGGCGCGGGGCAACGCGCCGGTGCTCATTCGCGGCGAAGGGGGGGTGGGTAAAAACCCGCTCGCCCGCGCCATTCACAACGCCAGCGACCGCGCCAAAGGCCCCTTTGTCTCCCTCAACTGTCGAGCCATTCCCCATGAGCTAATGCTGGAAGAGATTCTGGGCTATGATGACCCCCATACGGGACGCCGCCGCCCCAGCAAGTTTGAGCTGGCTGACCAAGGCACGCTTTTTCTCGACCAGATTGATAGCCTTTCGTTAGAAATGCAGGCCAATTTGCTCCACGTTTTGGAGTTGGGACAGGTGTTGCGCTTGGCTAGTAATTACCCCGTTAACGTCAATGTGCGCATCATCGTCGCCGCCTCGAATAATCTGGAAAAATTGGTCGCCGAAAACAGTTTTCACGCCCAGCTTTATTATCGCTTCGGTATTTTTGACATCAAAATTCCCCCTCTGCGCGAGCGGGTGGAGGATATTCCGCTTCTGGCGGAACGTTTTCTGGCGCGGATGACGGCGCAAGCCAATCGCCCCGCGTGGATTAGTGATGAGGCGCGGGCCATGCTGTTGCGTTATCCGTGGCCCGGTAATGTGCGGGAGCTGGAGAATGCGCTGGAGCGAGCCTTTATTCATACGACGGATGGCACAATCCGCCCTGCGAATTTACCCGAGATTGTGCGCCACGGCCGTGTGCTCACCCCTGAATCACCCCATCCCCAGCCCATCCTGTCCCTACTGGAAGCAGAGCGCGAAGCGATTATGCGCGTGGGCTGGCATTGTCAGGGGCGGGTGGGGGAGATGGCGAAACAGTTAGGCATTGGGCGCACCACGCTCTGGCGTAAAATGAAGCGGTTGGACATTGCGCCTGAGCAGTTTGGCTGATTTAGCACTGTGGATTTTGCGGCAGATACTTAAAGAGTGCAGATAAAGTGGGGTCAGTCAATTGGGGAAACGGGGGGGAGAAGAAACACGACCGTGTTTCATAATGAAACAAATTGCGCACAATGACGTTTCATTATGAAACACTTTCTTTGTTTACTTGTCATTCGCTAACGTTTCGCTATTATATCAGCGTGTGGCCTGTACGATTTCAACAACAATTTAGCCCTCGCGTTTGTCTATCTTGTACGAGAGAAACTCGATTGCCTATATAGTTTAAGAGCCGTGAAATGAGTAAGGAGGAAATCTACGCCTCATAAACAAACTCACAATACATTCTCACTCCCCTGTTTTATTTACCCCTTGGTTTTTTCGCTCACTTTAACTTTAACTTCTTCTGGTTCGCCTTTCTTGACCGAGCCAAGGTTGTGTCTGTCATAAACACAATCCTCGGTGACTCATGTGACTCATGTGGCTCATGTAATCAGAAGAGACACGTTTAGTCAGCCAAAAAACCCCTTTGCAACTATATTTCCAAATTCAAGTTTGCTCCTGAGCAAACCTACCTTCACATTTAGGAGAGGAAACAATGATTAGCCCGTTTTTTGGCGAGTTCATGGGAACAATGTTCCTAATTATTTTGGGCGACGGTGTTGTCGCCAACGTTTTATTGGCCAAATCCAAAGGTGAAAACTCTGGATGGATTGTCATAACCACAGGGTGGGCCTTCGCGGTCATGGTTGGTGTTTTTGTCGCTGGCGCATTTGGTAGTGGCGCCGCCCACATTAACCCCGCTGTAACCGTCGGCTTTGCTCTAGCTGGCTTGACTGGTGGCGGTTTTGAAGGGTGGGGCAGTGTACCCATCTACATCATCGCTCAAGTTTTGGGTGCTTTTGTTGGTGCCGTTATCGTTTGGCTGGCTTACATGCCCCACTGGGAACCAACCAAAGATGCTGGTCTGAAATTGGCCGTCTTCTCCACTGGCCCCGCCATTCGCAACCCCGTTTTGAACGTCGTGACTGAGGTTATTGGTACGTTCGTTCTGTTGCTAGGTGTCGCCGCTATCTTCTCCAGTGCTACGACTGGCGATGCGCAAATTGCTGTCGGTCTTGGCCCGTTCCTCGTCGGTGCGCTTGTTTGGGGTATCGGTCTCTCGCTCGGTGGTCCTACAGGATACGCCATTAACCCCGCTCGTGATCTTGGTCCCCGTATCGCTCACCAACTCTTGCCCATTGCAGGTAAAGGTGATTCAGACTGGAGCTACGGCTGGATTCCCGTGGTCGCCCCCATTATTGGTGGTGTTCTCGCCGGCTTATTCATCGTGGTTTCAGGCATATAACCGTTTTAAGACCTGACAGGTTTTCAAAAACCTGTCAGGTCTTTTACGTAAATATCAATTTGGTTGTTTGAAAGTAAAGAAAGAAAGAGAGAAACCACGGCCGTGTACATCTCCACCCACGGCTCAGCAGTTGAGGGAAAAATCACAACATGAAAAAACTAATCAATGCTATAGATGATGTCGTGCGTGAGCAACTCCAAGGCATGGCCCTAGCCCACCCCGACCAACTAACAGTTAACATAGATCCCCACTTTGTTGTCCGTGCTGACGCTCCCATCAAGGGCAAAGTTGCCCTCGTTTCTGGTGGCGGTAGCGGCCATGAACCAATGCACGGCGGCTTTGTCGGCATGGGTATGCTCGACGGAGCTTGCCCCGGTGAAGTTTTCACCTCCCCCACCCCCGACCAAATGTATGAATGCGCCAAAGCCGTAGACGGCGGCGCAGGCGTCCTCTTTATCGTCAAAAACTACACGGGTGACGTTCTTAACTTCGAGACCGCGGCCGAAATGGCCGCCGCTGAAGGCATCAAAGTCCAGAGCATCTTGATTGATGATGACGTGGCCGTCAAAGACAGCCTCTACACGGCCGGGCGTCGTGGTGTGGGCACAACCGTCCTCGCCGAAAAAATCGTCGGGGCCGCCGCTGAAGCTGGCTACAACCTCGAGCAATGTGCTGATTTATGCCGCAAGGTGAACCAATACGGTCGCACCATGGGCATGGCGCTCACCTCTTGCACCGTACCCGCCGCTGGCAAACCCACCTTTGAACTAGCCGACGACGAAATGGAAATCGGTATCGGTATTCATGGCGAACCCGGCCAAAAACGGATGCCCCTAATCACGGCCGATGAAGTCACCACCCTCATGGCGGAAGAAATCATCACCGACGGCCCTTACAGCCGCACCGTCCGCGAATGGGATAACGAAAACAACAGTTGGGTAGACAAACACCTGACCGACGAACCCTTTGCTGAAGGCGACCAAGTTATCGCCTTTGTCAACAGCATGGGCGGCACGCCCGTTTCCGAGCTATACGCCGTCTATCGCAAACTGCAAGAAGTTTGCGAAACCCACGGCCTCACCATTGCTCGTAACCTGATTGGCCCCTACATCACCTCCCTCGAGATGCAAGGCTTCTCCATCACGCTTCTCAAAGCAGATGAAGAAATCCTGAAATTCTGGGACGCACCTGTCAATACTCCCGGCCTACGCTGGGGTGTGTAGCCGTAATCAGTCTGATCGCGGCCGTAGGCCACGGAATACTTACTAAAAGTCACGACACAAAGAGTTAACCATGACTATTCACAAGAGCGAAATTGTCCGGTGGTTAGAGAAATCAGCCGCCGTCATCATCGAAAACAAAGAATACCTGACCCAACTCGACTCCGATATTGGTGATGCCGACCACGGTATTAACATGACGCGCGGTTT
>JBGTIZ010000275.1:0-42996 GCA_041745395.1 Promineifilaceae bacterium (SeqCode)
CCGCAGGCCACGACGAAGCCCTAGGGTCTGGGCTTTTGGAATACAACCGCCTGAAGAGGCGTGTCCCCCATATTTGGAGAAGATATGGGGTAGAGACAAAAAGAGAAGCGTGACAGATGAAAATCCGTCACGCTTCAGAAAGGTTAACACGGGAAGTTCGTTCAGAACAATTTCCTGAAGTCCCTCCTTGTACAAATGGAGGCACTCTTGTGTACAGTCTGTTCAGTTGTACCCCTGCACCTCTGTTCTAACGCGAACATAGGTGTTGCGGGAATTGCCTGGAGGGCAATCTACCTGTTGTTCTAATTCGATACCCGGTTTCCTCCAGCGCATATCGTTTTATGTAAACGAATATGCGTTAGCATCAGTCATCTTCTCCGACCCTTCACTCCCCCATTGCAAAACACTGCCTGCAGCTTACCCAGCACACCTTGAGAGGCTCATAACTAGTGATGTCTGATGCTGTTAAAAACCACCTAGCTACCTATTCGAGCGAATAAGTAACTGATACTTTTAGTGTAGGCCCACGGCCGTGGGTTGTTGAGTGACATATAGCATGACAATTTGTGACAAAAATCACGAGCGGTGTACCGGGTGATTAACTCACTTTTTATCACCTTGCAGAATAGCCACCCGCTGGTCAATCTGGCGGAACTGCCACGTCCAGCGCACATTATAAAGAAACTGACGCAGGTCGAAGCGGTTGTCGTCGGGGGAGTAGCTTTCGGCGTGATAGCTGGGGGTCAGCACGGTCATCTTGTGCCGATTGATTGCGTAATAGCGAAAGAAGCGTTTGACTTTGGTCGCCACTTCCTCGGGGGGGAGATGCGACCATTCATGGACTAAAACCTCGAACATGCTGAGCGGGCCGCACCGCTCGATTTTGCGCAGGCGGCCAAAGCGGCTGAGTTCGTCGTAGGTCATGCCCATGTCGGCTTCGTCCTGCTGGGTGTAGCTCTCTGTTATCGGTTCTAACTCGGCCGTGGGGGGAGCGGTGGCGATTTCGGTCAGAATGGGATAGCCGAGAGAACTGGCGGCGTGTTGCAAAAAGCGGCGCAAATCCGTTTTGCTGATGCCGCCGATGGGGTTGATGTCCGCACTGCTGGCGTCGTATTTGGTCATGTAGCCGCGCAGGGCTTCGTCCACGTTGGCTGTGCCCAAAACCAGAAGCGCACCTTGTCGCCCATTGACCCAAGGTAAAAGCTGGGCGAGCAAGTAGGCCAGCACCATGCGCAACCGCGCCTGAATATTTTGCAAGGCGAGGTTTTCCGCTTCACTGCCGCCGTGCGCTTTGAAGCGGGGCTGGCGTTCGGTCAGGCGCACAAAGAGCTGGGTCAGACTGCTGACCACGCTGTCTATGTTGACATCGAGATGGGACGCGCCGATTTGGCTGGCGAGGTCGCGGGCGCGTTGACGGGTTTCGCGGGAGCTGTTCTCTGTGCCCATGTAGCAGGTGTGGAGCAGGCGGTCGGCTAGCTGGCGCGGGTCGTCTGGCAGGGGATTGCTTTCATCTAAATCAAGCAGGCGGCGCAGGTCGCTGGTCACTTGCGGGTTGCCCTGTTGTGCTTCACGCAGGACGAGTTGGCACATGGAGCCGACGATGGCGGCCACGGCCGAGCTATCGGCTCCGCCGGAAAGCGGTAAGAAAAACCCAGCCGTGCTCGAGCGGCGCAAATAATCCCACAGCCAGCAGGCGGGCCCGAGGGCGATTTCCTCCTCGGGGGTGTGATAATGCACGGGGCGGGGCGGGGTGGGCGCGAGCGTGGGGTCGTTGTCGGTCAGGTCGAAGGGGACGGTGATGCGGGGCACGGCGGGGGCGTCACTGGCTTGGTTCATGCGACTAATGAACGCGCCGCGCATGGAGCGGACGGCTTCTAAATCTACCACGGCCGTGACCACCTCCACATCACGCGGGGAAAACTGCGACCCTTGCGCCACCACCTGCCCATTGACCACAATCAGGGCGCACCCATCAAAATAAAGCCGTCCCCCATCACACCCCTGCTGATTGGCATAGAGATAAATACCGCCATTTTTGGCCGTGGCATTTTGCATCAAATCGACGCGCCGATGCAGTTTGCGAAGCTCATGGTGCGAACCAGAGCCGTTGGCGATGATTTCTACGCCGTCCAGCCCCAAATAGGTGTGCGGGCTGGCGGGTGCGAAAAGCTCCTCGCACATTTCGACGCCCAGCACGGTGTCCCGCGTGGCAATCGCGCCATCCCCAAGAGGCACAAATTCTTGGCCCGTGATGGCCTGTATCATGCGCGGCAGGGCGAACTGCTCGAGGGTGCGCGGGGCAGTCCACGGGGCAAAGTAGCGCATCTCCCGATAGTTGCCATCGTTGGCTAGAATCATTTTGGGGCGCAGGAGCAAAATTTGCCCGTCGAGGCAGAGGGCGCGGCAGTTGTAGCGCACGTTGCGGTGCATGACGGGCAGGCCGATGTCGCAAATAATGCCGTGGGTGAGATCGCTGGCGAGGATTTCGCCGAGGACTTCCCAGGAGTGGCGCAGGGTGTCTCCTTCCAGAAAGGCGTCTTCACAGCCGTAGCCCGTGATTTCTAGCTCGGGGCCGAGCCGATATTTCGCGCCCGCTTCTTTGGCGATGTGGATGGATTGGGCGATGCGCTGGAGGTTGCCCTCGAAGTCGAGTGCCCATTGGTTGAGGTTACAGGTAGCGAGGGTGGTTAGATTCATGGGGTTCACTAATTGTCAATTGCTAATTGACAATTGGTTACGCTTCGACGAGGAAGAGGTGCTGGTCGGTTTGGACGAGAAGGCCACGGTCGTGGGTGTGGAGTTGGTGGTGGGCGGCGAGGGGGAGGTCTATGTCCACGGCCGTGTTGACCCCCTTTTTGCATACCAGCCGCTCAAGAAGCTGGGATTGAATATGCTTTTTTTCCCGCAAAAGCCCCTGATTGGTGGCCACGTAGAGCGTGTCGCCCCGGCGGGCGGGCGCGGTTTGGAAGGGGGTGATTTCGGGCAGGGTGAGCGGGTTTTGGGCGAGGGCGTACATGGTGCTTTTGTAAAACGTTTGCCCCTGCTGGCGGGTGTGGAGAAAGAGGTCAGCCTCTTGGCCGTTGTCGTTAAAAACGACGAACATCTCTTGGATGCTTTCGCCCGGCTGGAGCGCAAGGCGGTATTCATGCCATTGACCCACGGCCGTGCGATAAAAAAAGGTGTATTCCCCAAATGAGCGATACACGCCAGCAATCATATCGTTAAAGGGCGACCCCCACAGCCGCGTTTGGTTGGGGTAAGCCGTGCCGACCACCTCTTCGACCAGCAGGCCGTCGCGCACGCTGGCCTGCATAATGTAGCCGTTGGCGAGTCGATAGAGATGTTGGGGGGTGGTGGCAAACACGGCCGTATCGCCAAACTGGGCGGTGTCTAACAACGCTAAGCGAGTCGGCTCCAAGCCACTCACATCCAGCACCAAAAGCTGGGTGCGCTGGGGAGGATTAACCACCAAATGCCCCGCAAAATAGCCAAACTGATACCCCGTTTGCCCTGTAAAAAGGGGCATATCGTTGACCGGGCCACCCAAGCCCGCATAAACAAGGCTATACAACTTGTCCTGCTGTACCACGGCTCGAAAACGACGTTGCCCCGCGAACTGCGTTTCATATTGGAGCCACACTTGGACAATGTGCCCCTCGGTTTGGAACAGACAGCGCACCGCGCCCATGTTTTGCGCGGGCGTGGGGGGCGGGGGCGTGTTTTGGCGTTGGCAGTGGGGGCAATGCGGCCGCGTTTGGGGAAAGGGCTGGCCGCAATGGGCGCACATTTTTAATGATTGGGCGTAATCATCAATTAAATGGCTGGGGAAAAGAGGGCGTTCTCCTTTTTCGAAGACGCGCCGCAGATGGCTGTGCAGGCTGTCGGACAAAATATCGGGCGGCTGGGCTTGGGGCGGGTAAGTGACCGTGCCGTTGAGCAGGCTGATGCGGTGCGCGGCGCGGCTGGTGAGCGTTTTGTGGGTGTGGTGCGTGCCGCCGTAGGGGTGGACGTGGAGCACGCTTTTGATGAGTAACACAAAAAAGGCGTACCAGTCAGACTCGACCGTAAAAACGGGTTGCTGGGCAAAATCGGCGATGTGGTAAAGCTGGGGGTCGAGAAAGGTTTGCAGGGCGACGGGGCAGGGGTATGGGCCGATTTGGTAGCTGTCGGTGTCGAGCCAGGCGGTGGCGTTTTTTTGGTGGGGGTCGTGGGGGTTAAAAAAGATGTTGTGGTCGTTGAGGTCGCCGACGATGATGTTTTGCTGATGTAGGGTGTGGAGCACCTGCCACGCATGGCGCAGGATGTGCAAAATATCGGGCAGGGTGAGGGCGTGGCGGCGGGCGTAGGTGGGGTTGCTGAGCCGTTTGAGGGGTTGCCAGTCGGGCGGCAAGCGGCGCATGGTGTAGCCGACAAGCTCTTTTTGGGCGTTGGTCACGGCCGTGTGCGGCCAATACACGGCCGTGGGGAGCACCTTTTCGAGCTGATTTTGCCAGAGGTAGTTGAGCTTGTCGGCGTGAGCGGAGTGGGGCTGATGATACAGCTTGATGACTTGGTCACGGCCGTGGGCAAAGACCAGCCCCTCACCGCCCGCCTGAATTAGGTCGGCGCTGTCGAGCTTGATTGGTTGTTGGGCGATGAAGACGGTGCGTGAGGACATGGTGAATGGCTAATGGTGAATGGCTAATGGTGAATGGCGAATGGTGAATGGTGAATGCAGACGTCGTTTACCATTCGGAATTGATAATTTACCATTTATAATTCAACCAGGTGAATTGTGAATTGTGAATGAATAACCTTGGGTCACCATGCGTCGGGGTCTAGCAGTTGAGCCAACTGCCAAAAGGTTAAATTCACCGCAGAAGATGCGGAGAACGCGGCGGGTTTCTCGAGAATATCCGCCCATTTTCTTCCTTCTGCCCTCTTCCTTCTGCCTTTTTTCAATAAGCTCATTGCTCATTGTCCCCGCTTATGCGCTACAATCGGGCGTTATGACCATGATTTACGAGCCAATTGTACAACATGATGCGCGGATAATGCGCCCCACGCAGGTCGTGGTGAATTTGGCGCAGTTAACGGCGAATTATGAAGCGATTCAGCAGAGGGTCGGCACGGCCGTGTTTATTATGCCCATCCTCAAAGCCAACGCCTACGGCCACGGTCTGTTGCCCATTGCCCAGCATCTTGAGCAACTGGGCGCACCTTATTTTGGCGTCGCTTATTTGGAAGAAGGGTTGCTCCTGCGCCAAGCGGGCATTCGCACGCCTATTTTGGTCATGGGCGGCATTGCGGGCAACCAGATTCCGCTGTTTATTGAGCATGATTTGACCCTGACCGCGTCTTCGGTGGAGAAGTTGGCCTTGATTGAGACCACGGCCGTGGCTCTTGGCAAAACGGCTAAGGTTCACCTCAAGATTGACACGGGCATGGAGCGCATTGGCGTTCATTATTATAGTGCGGCTACCCTTCTGGAAGCTTCTCTGCATTGTCCGCACTGCCATGTCGAGGGCATTTATTCCCACTTTGCCAATTCCGACGCCGCTGATTTGACCCACGGCCGTGTGCAACTCGCCCGTTTTCAACAAGTCCTGCACTTTTACGACGAGCGCGGCCTGCCGCCGCCCCCTCTGCGCCACATGGCTAACTCGGGCGCCATTTTACAACTGCCCGAAGCCCATTTTGATATGGTGCGCCCCGGTATTTTACTCTACGGCGTCTACCCCTCTGACGAAACCCAGCGCACCGTTCCCGTTCAGCCCGCCCTCTCCTGGCAGTCGCGGGTCGTCTATTTCAAAGTTGTCCAGCCCGAGCATCCCGTCAGCTATGGCTCAACGTGGCAGAGTGACGAACTGACGCGCATCGTGACCGTTCCTGTAGGGTATGGCGACGGCTATTTTCGCCGCCTTTCAAATCAAGCGCGGGTGCTGATTCGCGGCAAATCTTACCCCGTGGTGGGGCGCATCTGCATGGACCAAATGATGGTCAACATCGGCTGGGAAACGGCGTATAACGGGGATGAGGTAATTCTTGTGGGGGGGCAGGGTGCAGAACGCATCACGTTTGAAGATGTAGCCCGCTGGGCGGACACGATTCCATATGAAATTTTGACCAACATCAACACGCGCGTGCCCCGTTTATATGTAGGTGGTGCGCTGACGTGATACTATTCAGTGCCTCGGAAAAGGACGAGGGAAGAAGGAAGAAGGAAGAAAAAAAGCCGACTTCCCGAGAGCTTCCGCTCCTTTCGTAATTCGTCATTGGTCATTCGTACTTCATCTCTTTAGCATTTATTTACTCATATGAAAAACTGGAAACTATGGCTAGGGTTAGCGGTTAGCGCGTTTTTTTTGTGGCTAGCCCTGCCCGGCTTACATCTCGATGAAGTGGCGACCTACATGGCTGGGGCCAACTATTTGTGGCTTATTCCCAGCGTGGCCGTTTATTTTGTGGCCGTGTGGGTGCGGACTTGGCGGTGGGATTACATGCTCCGCCCGCTCAAGCATATTCCCGTGCGCGACCTGTTTCCGGTCGTTGTGATTGGCTACATGGGCAACAACATTTATCCCCTGCGCATGGGGGAGGTGTTGCGCTCTTACGTGCTTTTGCGGCGGGAAGAGGTGCCCATGGGGGCGAGCTTGGCTACCGTGATTGTAGAGCGGGTCTTTGATGGGCTGGTCATGCTGTTGTTTGTGTTCATGGCTCTGCCCTTTTTCCCACTGCCTGATACCTATCGGCGGTTGGTGATTTTAGCAAGCGTCGGGTTTTTGGCGGCGTTGTTGCTCTTTTTCTTGTTCGCGGCCGTGCCCCAACAAACATTGCGGCTGGCCGACTGGTTTTACAGTCGCTTTTTGCCGTCTAAATGGCGGGCAAAATTATTGGGCGTAACCGAAAGCGTCTTAAACGGGCTGATTTCTTTGCGGAGTTTTCGCAATGTGCTGATGATTTTTGGCACGTCGCTTATTATTTGGCTGTTAGAGACGGTCAAATATTGGTTTGTGATGCACGCCTTTGATTTTGGGGAGGCGGAGGTGACGTTTTTCGCGCTGATGCTGATGAATGGGGTCGTTAATTTAGCCACGACGATTCCTTCTGGCCCTGGCTATGTGGGCACGTTTGATGTGCCGGGGATTGCGGTACTGGTTTTGTATGGCGTCAAGCCAGAGGTAGCGACGGCGTACACGGTAGTGTTGCATGTCGCTTTGTGGCTTCCGATTACGCTGTTGGGGGCTTATTATATGCTTCGGGAAGGGCTGGGCTGGCAGGATTTGAGTAAGGCGGCGGCGATAAAAGAGCAGGGCGTCGAGGGATTTGATGCTGATGTAGGCCATCGTGAGCAAGAGAGTCAGAGAGAATGTGAGTAAGAGAGTGGAAAAGGACACGGCTGAATGAGAAAACGGATAGCAATCATTGGCGCGGGCATGGCGGGGCTATCTGCCGCGTATGACCTGAGCGAAGTAGGGCACGAAGTGGTTATTTATGAAGCGGCGGCGCAGGCGGGGGGCGTAGCGGGCGGCTTTCAGGATGAAAAGTGGGATTGGTCGCTCGAATTTTTTTATCACCATCTCTTTCAGACAGATAAAAGCATCATTGCGCTGGTCGAAGAGTTAGGGATACGGGACAAGCTCTTTTTTCCACGGCCGTTGACCTCCATGTATTATAACGGGCGCATCATTCCTTTTGACTCAATCAAAGCGTGGTTTGCCTATCCGCCTTTTAACCTATTTGACGTGGTGCGTTTTGGGGCGGTGAGCGCGTTTTTGCGCTTTACCCGCTTTTGGCGGGTCTTAGAAAAAAATACGGCCGATAAATGGATGCGGCGGTGGTATGGGCAAAAAGTGTATGAGGCGACGTGGCGTCCCGCGCTGATTAACAAGTTTGGTGATTATTATGACCAAGTGAATATGGCTTGGATGTGGGCGCGGCTCTATGTGCGCTCGTTTCGGCTGGGTTATTTTGAGGGCGGGTTTCGTACTTTTGTGGCGGCGTTGTCCACGGCCGTGGTGCGGCGTGGGGCAAAAATTCGGCTCCAAACCCCCATTACCAACATCGCTGAAACGGCGAACGGCTTGCGTGTGACCACGGCCGATGGCTCTTCTGAGCTGTTTGACCAAGTACTGGTGACGACTTCGCCCGAGTTGCTGTTGAAATTGGTACCTTCGCTCACGGCCGTGGACAAACCCTACGCCGACCAAGTCGCCAGCCTCAAAAGCATCGGCGCGGTTGTGGTCGTGGCCGCCCTGCGCTTTCCCCTCATGAAAAACACCTACTGGCTCAACCTGCCTGCCACCTCGCCCGACAAAAGCCAAAACGAAATTCCCTTTCTCGCCCTTGTGGAACACACCAACTTTATAGACGGGCAACATTACGGCGGCGATCATATTCTCTATATGGGCGACTATGTGGACACCGACCACTCCTATTTTGCCATGAGCGAAGCAGAGCTAACCGACCTTTTTGTCTCCCATCTGTCCAAATTTAATCCCAACTTTAAGCCAGACTGGATACGCAAAACGTGGCTATTTAGAACAGGTTATGCCCAGCCCGTACCCTTTATAAACCAGTCCAAAAATATCCCCGCTTTGCAAACCCCCATCCCTGGCCTTTACTTTGCCAGCATGAGCCAAGTGTATCCATGGGACAGGGGCACAAATTTTGCCGTACAAATTGGACGCCGCGTGGCGCATCTCATGAATAGGGATTCAGGGCTGAGGGATGAAGCGAGAAGCGAAAAGTAAGAAGTAGCAGTAAGAAGTGAACCTACTGAAAAAAACCGTCTCTCGCTAAGACGCAGAGAAGAAAAGAGGAGAACCTCTCGAGAAAAACTCCGCGTTCTCCGCGGTTAAATTGACTTTTTTGCAGTGGACTC
This sequence comes from Promineifilaceae bacterium (SeqCode), assembly GCA_041745395.1. Classification (GTDB taxonomy): domain Bacteria; phylum Chloroflexota; class Anaerolineae; order Promineifilales; family Promineifilaceae; genus Hadersleviella. The sequence continues at coordinate 8,864 of JBGTIZ010000275.1, forward strand.
AGAAGTAAGAAGTGAAGACAAAGATGTTCAACTTCTTCAAAGAGTTGACGTCTGCAACCTTTTGACAGAATATTAAAATAGGAGAACCTGCTATGAAAATCATTGTTGTTGGTACTGGTTTTGTCGGCCTGCCACATGCCGCCGTTTGTTCCGAATATGGTCACGAAGTGTATGCTTATGATATTGATGAGAAGCGTATCAACGCCTATAAAACAGGCGACCGTCGAAAAATAGAGCGTTATGTCAACGAACCTGGTCTGGCGACCATTATCAAAGAGCAAGTGGACCGCTATCTCTTTTTTACCACAGAGCTAGAACCGGTTATCGAAGGGGTAGACGTTATTTTTATGTGCTTGAATACGCCGCCCAATCGGGATGGCTCGACTGATATGAGCTATTACACGGCCGCCGCTACGCACACGGCCACGCTATTAGCCCAGCGCGAAGATAAACGAAGGGTCGTTTTGGTTAACAAGAGCACCGTGCCCGTGGGCACCGCTCGCCTGCTCGAAGGCATCTTGCAGGAACATGGCGTTGAAAATTTTGGCGTCGCTTCTAACCCAGAATTTTTGGCACAGGGCAGTGCCGTCGAAGGGTCGCGCAAGCCTGACCGCATTGTCGTGGGCGCGGATACCCCTGAAGATTTTCAACTATTGCGCCGCGTTTACTCCCAATTTGTCAACCATGTGCGCATCTCCTACGTCGAAACCACGCCCGAAACGGCCGAAGCCATCAAATATATGGCGAATTCGCTCTTGCTAACTTATATCTCTTACTGGAATGGGGTTGGGGCGCGGCTGGCCGAGACGTTTGAAAATATCCGCATGGAAGACCTGAAGCGAGGCGTGACGGCCGATTCGCGTATCAGCACATGGGGGAGCTATGTGAGCAATGGGGCGGGCGGTAGCTGTTTTGGTAAGGATATTCAGTCGTTGATGTACCAACTCGGCCGTGCGGGTGAGTCTACGGATTTGCTCCGGGCAGTGTATAATATCAATGAGTACCAAAAAGCATACCTGATTGACCGCGCTGTGCATGAGGCGGATTTTAGCTTCAATGATAAGACAGTTGCTTTGCTGGGGTTGGCTTTTAAGAAGCGCACCAATGATATGCGGGATTCGGCCGCGCTCAAGGCGGTGGAGTCGTTACTCGGCCGTGGGGTGAAGGCCATTCGCGCCTATGACCCGCTCGCTACGGAAACGGCGCAAAATGATTGGTTCCATCCCTCCAAAAACTCCCTGTTTGAGCGTATCAGCTATCATCAATCTCCCCGCGAAGCGTTAGCTGGCAGTGATGCCGTCTATATTTCAACGGACTGGGAGGAGTTTCGTGGTCTGTCCCGCACCATCGAGGATGTGGTTCAGCCCCCTTATTTGGTCATTGATGGTCGTCGGATGCTTCCCGATTATGAGCAGTTGGTTGCTAAGGGGTATACCTATTTACCTGTAGGGGGGGTGATGTTGGGGAGTGAGTTGTAGGAAGTAAGAAGTGAGAAGTAAAAAGTGAGAAGTACAGGGTGGTTTGCTACTGATGGCAACCACCCTTTTTTTGTGGCGTAAGGGTGCTCGTAAGATTTTATAACCGAATCATAACCATTGCGCGTGGCAGAATGGAGTATAGTAAAGGCACTTATCAATCGGGATGGGGTCGTCTGTGTCATGGCTCTATCATGTTAATTTATATCTGGAGGAAAATCAGATGAAAAAGAGCGTTTTAACCCTTATTGCCCTATCTTGTTTCTTAGTAGCAGGCATGCTTTTCGCTAGCCCCGCCGCCGCATTTAGCGGTGTCCAAGGGCGTGCGTTTGACGGCAATGGTCAGCCATGGACGCACGGCGGCCAAGTGTATGTATTTAATAATACCACAGCTGAACTAGTTGCCTCTGGTGACTTAAATATGGTTGCCCCGAATGCAGGTCGATTCGATTTCCCTTATAGCCAAACCACCTACGGTGGTAATGGTATAGCACCAGCACAGGGAAATCTAATGTCCATTTACATTGTTTACAATGATGGGGGTGTTGGTACACCTGGTTTGTCACAACGTGACTATACCGAGCTAGTGTTTATCACGGGTCGCTATTCAGCGGGTAACTTTGATACGGGGACAGGCCCCACGGCCGTGACCCTGAGCGGTTTCGATGCGAACGCTGGTTTTAACGCCAACTACGCCATTGCCGCGCTGTTCCTTGCCCTCGGTGGTGCTAGCGTGTTTGTTCTCCGTCGTCGGAGCGTTGTGCAAGTTACTAACTAATTTTTGCTGAGTGTGTAAGCAATGATGTTTGGCAACATCAGTAAAAAAGGCCGCTACCCCCATACGGGTAGCGGCCTTTTTTTGCTCTTTGGGAATTCACGGGGTTACTTAACGATCGTTTTGGCTCAACAAGCCCCCTCCATAGAGAAAAGCCACATGACACATGACACGTGAAACATGACACGGGTCATTTTTACCTTGGATAGTCACTAAACACCCGCCCTGCAGGCGTTAGCTGATTGCTGTTGGCATCATACAAATTACCAGCCGGATAGCCATCCTCTTGTTCCCAAACCCCGTACCAAAACCACCATTGCACCAGACGCCCCCCATCGGGCGCGTAGCCAGTTTCGTCCACGGCCGTGGTAAAAAAGTCCAACGTTTGCCGTAAAAAATCTGCCGCCACATCTGGCCCAAACCCATAATCTGGCGGCATCAGAATCCCATACTCGGTGATGACCAATGGCTTATCCCCATACCCCCGCTCCGCCATCCAGCGGCGAAAATCAATTAAGTTTTGCCGAAAAATCTGCATATTTATGTGGTCATCAATCTCGTATAACATGCCCCCCGCGCCCGACATGCCCGGTGGGATATCGACGCCCCAACTACCCGCTTCCTCACGCAGAATAAAGGCATGAACATTCCAAACATCAATGGGCATTTGTGTGCCATATGTGCTTTGGTAATGGTTTAGGACGCGGTCGAGATAGGCGCGGCGCAGAGGCGTGGGCTGGGAAACGCCGCCAATAACGACCAGAGCGGAAGGGTCACGCGCTTTGATAAAAGTATAAACGTCGTGGTAAACCTCGGCGTACCGTTCAGGGGTGACGTTGTCTTGCCATTTGACATCCATCTCGTTGCCAACCAGCCAATAACTGCCGGGACGTTGGGCAATGAGGCTGTCTAGTTCCTCCCAACTTGTGCGGCGAATGCCTTGCTCGCTCACGCGAATCATGGGCCAGTAGGTGTCGCCGCTCCCCAGGCCGGGCCACCAATTGAGATAGGCTCCGAAGCGTAAGCCGGCCGCTTGTGCTTGGGCTAGCTGGCCGTTTGGCACGGCCACGCCAAAGCGTTGCCAGTTGGCGATGGGGCTGACCACGGCCGTGTTTTCACCCACCACTTGCGCCACAGACACGGCCGTGGGGGTCACAGTCGCTACTTCTACTGTTGTTGTCGTTATGATGCGCGTCAGCACGACTGTACTCGTCGCGCTTGGGCTACTCTGAGGTATCACCAGCGGGGTCAGTGATGGGGGCGGGGTGGGGGTAATCGTTGGGATGCGGGTTGCCCGCGTGGCTCGGCTTGTGGGGGTTGCCAATACGGCAGATAACGGCGTGCGCGTGGGCACGATTTGTTCGGGGGTGCGTGTTGGGCGAGGGGTGTTGGTTTCTAACGGTGCATCCACCACGGCCGTGATGCCTGTCCCCACCGTGTCCGTTGGCTCGGGGGTCACGACTCTGCTCGACGACGACCCCCACCAAACAAAAACCCCTCCTAGCAGAATGAGCAAGGAAGGGATGAGATACGAACGCCATGAATTGTTCCAGAAATCTTTATCCATGACGAGAATGATACCCAAAAAAGTGCGTCTAAAAAGTAATATTGAGGATATTTTCAGCTACGGTGCGTAGCTCCTTCACATTCATGTTGCTGAGACGCATGGCAATTTCCAAATAGCTTAGGTTAATTGGCTCCGCTACAAAAGCGCGTACTTCTAGTGGCAAATCATCCAGCCGCTGTTTCATTCGTTGCTCTACTTCATGATCAGCGAGTAGCGGATTACTATCATCAATAAAGTGATTGAGCGAATGACCTAAATAACGTGCCAATCTATCTAGGTCCAGCAAAGGAATTGGCTCTTCACCCCGCTCATAGGCGGCAATCTTTTCTGGTGTGACCTTGATTTCGTTGGCTAAGTTTGCTTGTGAACGCCCTTCACGCTCTCGTGCTTCTTGTAACAGTCGCCCTATGCGTTGATTTTGGCTCGACATGAATTGCGTGTAGTCAGTGCGGCGCGTATGACCAATCACTTGATCACCCCAAAAATGGTCAAGGGAGACGCCCAAATACATGGCTAAGGCTTCCATCGCTGGTAGCGAAAGAACGGCCTCTCCGATTTCAGCTTGTAGAAATGATTCGGGGGAGATGTGGAGGAGATTGGCGCAATCTGCCACGGTGCGCCCAGCGTAAAGCCGCGCATCGCGGATGAGTACGCCTAAAATTTTGGCTCGTGTCCGATTGTATTCGTTCATAAGGCAACGCTTCGAGTACGATGATGAGCTAACATAATGTTACGCTAGATGTTAACATATGTGGTGCGGTTACACAAACATTTGTGGGTAATCTTTCAGACCTAATAGGTTTGCTACCAGAGGTGCAAGACAAAAGGCGCTGTTAAAACTTGACAGGTCTCCAAAAAATTACGGCACGCAGACGACTTGCGCGATGCTAAGTGCGTAACTAGCGTCCAAATTATTCATGATGCGGAATTGTTCGAGCGATAGGCCGTGGTGACGCGCTAGCGAAAATGCGGTATCGCCGCTGTGTACCACACGCGGCCGTGTGTTCAGGCAGTAGGCGGGGTTGGGCACGGGGATTTGAATGACGCGCCCCGGGATTAACTCGGCCGTGGAGATGCCCCGCGTCGCCATGAGTTCAATCGTGGTATTGTTGTTGCGGGCGAGGCTGTATAGGGTGTTGCCCGCCTGCACGGTGTGCGCCACAAAGATAATGGGTTCAACGCCTAGATTGATGCTAGAGCCGCCCCCTTGGGTTTGGACACCACCTGTGCCAATATCCGCTTGGGGCGGCACGGCCGTGGGTTCGACAATGATTACTTCTGCGGGCGGCACGGCCGTGGGTAAAAGCTCTTCCACGGTTACAGGTGGGTCTGGCACGGCTGTGGGTGGCTCTGGCACTGGCTGTTGTACTTGTAGAATCACCAAATCCTGCCCCTGATCGCGGCGTATGATAACTGTTTGGCCGCTAATTTGCCTGTCATAAGAGACCCGCGTGCCATTATTGCCCGTGACTGCTGGGGAGTCAGTGGCGGTGCTGGAACGACTGCGCACGGCCAAAATACCCACAAACGTCAGAACGGTCAGTAGCAGGGCGACAATAATAATAAAGGTGATAAACTGCGTTTTTTGCATGATCTAATCCTCGTTTAAGCGTTTCCGCAGTTGTGGTGTGGTTGCTTGCTATGCGCTTGGGCACGATAATGTGCTTAGCCCATGTTATCATAATGTCCCTGTTCAGGTGACTTTACTTTTAGCGAGTATCCCACTTGTTTTTCCACCAACGTTGTTTTTAGGCTCTTTGGGAATTTAAGGGGTCAATCAGCGTCTGTTTTGGCTAGACAAGCCAGGCTCAGAGAAAAACCACATGACACGTGAAACATGGCACTGCTGAAAAACCCACGAAATCCGAAAGAACCAGTTTTTATCGCCCATGGAGATTGCATAATGATAGTAGACCGACCTAAATTAGAACAGATGGAAATGGAAAATTTGGCACCGTATGCTTTAAAGAGTGCGGCGTCCCACGGCCGTGTGTACGCTGAGCATGAAAGCCAAACCCGCACTGCCTTTCAGCGCGACCGCGACCGCATTATTCACACCACCGCCTTTCGTCGCCTCGAGTACAAGACCCAAGTGTTCGTCTTTTTTGAAGGTGACCATTACCGTACGCGCCTAACCCATACGCTCGAAGTCGCCCAGCTTGGTCGTTCCTTGGCACGGGGCTTGGGCGCCAATGCTGATTTGACCGAAGCGATTTGCTTGGCGCATGATTTAGGCCATTCCCCGTTTGGTCACGCGGGGGAACACGCCCTGAATCGACTGATGGCTGAGCATGGGGGCTTTAATCATAATACCCAAAGTTATCGTGTGGTGACCAAATTGGAAACGCGCTACCCGGATTTTGCGGGTCTAAACCTGACCTATGAAACGCGGGAAGGCATGATTAAGCATGAAACGGATTATGATGAGAGCGAGGCCACGGCCGTGGGATACAGCCCCGACACTCGCGCCTCGATCGAGGCCCAACTCGCCAACATGGCGGACGAAGCGGCCTATAATGCGCATGACCTCGAAGATGGCCTGCGGGCGGGCATGTTTGACTTGGCCGCGCTAGAAGAGCTAGAAATTTGGCGGGAACTGCGTCAACGCGTTGGCTGGACATCTGGCCCCTTTAACTCGTTGCATCGGCACGCGCTGGTGCGGGAGCTGATTGGCTGGTCGGTGACAGATTTGGTGCAGGCCACGGCCGTGCGTATTGACACCGCTAATCTCGATACGCCCGAAAAAATCCAGCGACACGACGCCAATATTGCGGGTTATTCGACCGACCTCCAGCCCCTTATCACCGACCTCAAAGCGTTCCTTCTGCAAAACATGTATCGTCATTATCGTCTTATACGCATGCAGGTCAAAGCGGAGCGATTTGTCTCTGACCTGTTCAACGCCTACATGCAAGACCCCGGCATGTTGCCGCCAGACACCAAAAAGCAGATCGAAGAACGCTCTGTGGCGCGAGTCGTGACGGACTACATCGCCGGCATGACCGACCGCTACGCGCTGGATGAATGGGAACGGCTGTTCATGCCCTATATTCGACCGTAAGCCTCTAGGCTGGTTAGCACGGCCGTGTGACGGTTATGGCTCATGTTGGGCATGCGCTTCCAAGTAGCTGACTGGCTGACTGGCTGACCGGCTGAACTGCTGACCAGCTATTTCCCACGGCCGTGTGACGCGCTTCATACGGCCGTTTTTATTCACAAACCAAACAGATGTGCTACAATCTAAGCGTTCTATACACCCAGCCCACTCTCTAACCCACCAACTCTTATGACCACCTACGCCTTTCTCGACCTCGAAACCACGGGACTCGACCCCCGCACCAACAGCGTCATCGAAATTGCCATCATCCTGCTCGAAGATGGGGCCATCACCCACGAGTTCCAAAGCTTTGTGCGCCCCCATATCCCCATCCCGCCCGAAGTAACCGACATCACGGGCATCACCGATGAGATGGTCGCCGACGCGCCCACTCTGTTTGCCCTGCGCACCGATATTCGCCGCCTGTTGGGGAATCACCCTATCGTGGGGCACAACGTGCAGTTTGATTTGAGCTTTTTGCAACAGGAGCAGTTGGGGGAGGCAAACACGGCCGTGGACACCATCACCCTCGCCTCTATTTTGCTCCCCCGTGCTGGACAATACAGCCTCGAATACCTAGCCGACCACCTCATGCTAGCCATAGACGACAGCGGACAAGCCCATCGCGCCCTGGCCGACGTCCTGCTCACGGCCGAGTTATTTCTGGAGCTGAGCCACCGCGCCAACCAGCTAGAGATCGGTATTCTGAGCGAAATTATCGAAACGGGTAGCCGCGTTGGCTGGCCAGAAGCCATCTTTTTTGAAGACGCGCTCAAGGTTGCCGTGCGTAACAGCCTCGTCGCCAGCAAGCGACCCCGCCGAGGCAAAGAGTTCAAAGAGCTATACAAACCCGCCTCGGTCGAAGGGCAACAGCTTACCCCCAAAGAAAAAACCGAAACAATCCCCACGGATATTATCGTGGATATGTTTGCTCCCACGGGCAACTTTGCCCAAGCGTTTGTGGGTTTTGAACAGCGTCCCCAACAGATAGAAATGGTCTCGGCCGTGGCTGAAGCGTTTAATAACGGCCAGCATCTGCTCATCGAAGCGGGCACGGGCACGGGCAAAAGCGTGGGCTATTTGCTCCCCGCCGCTTTTTGGGCGGAACAAAATGGGCGGCGCGTCGTTATATCTACCAACACCATCAACTTGCAAGACCAGTTGGTTGACAAAGATATACCCGCCCTGCAAGAGATTTTGCCCTTCCAACTCAGGGCCACGGTGCGCAAAGGGCGGCGCAACTATGTTTGCACCCGCCTTTTTCAGCAGTGGCGGCATCGTGGGGTTAACGACCCCAGCGAAATGCCGCTTTATGCGCGTCTGCTGGTGTGGCTCCCCACCACGCAAACGGGCGACAAAGCGGAAATCGCCTTGCGCAGTTTTGACGAGCGGCTGGCGTGGGACAAACTGAGCGCGGAAAACGAGCTTTGCACGGGCGATACGTGTAAACAAAATCGCTGTCCGCGCTGGATGGCGCAACGCCGCGCCGAAAACGCGCACATTGTCATTGTTAATCACGCCCTCTTGCTGTCAGATTTAGCCAACGAGAATCACATTTTGCCCGAGTTTAAGGATTTGATTGTGGATGAGGCGCACCATTTGGAATCGGCCGTGACCAGCGGGCTAAGTTTTGAAGCGGACAAGCGCAGTATGGAGCGGACGCTGAACGACATCACCCGGCACAAGAGTGGCCTGCTGGATGAGTTAACGGGGCGGACAAATATGATCAGCCCCACGCAACGGGACGCGCTGGATACGCTGGTCAACAAGGTACGCGCCACGGCCGAGTTGGCGGATAGTCGGGTGGAGGATTTCTTTACCACGGTGCATTTTTTCTTGCAGGATTTTACACGTGGGGGTGGTCGTTTTGCGGAGCAGATTCGCTTGACCACGGCCGTGCGTGCCCAACCACTCTGGGACGAAGTCGCCAACAGTTGGGACAACCTGCACAAGCCGCTCCACGAAATGGTGCGCACCCTCGGCAAAATCGCCGACGCAACCGAGAAACTGACCGAGCATAACGAGATTGATGATGTGGAGCTAAGTGTGCAAAATGTGCTAACGGCGCAAAAAGGGTTAGAGGAGATGCGCACCACTTTGGATAACATCATCGCCTCGCCTGACGATGGCTATATTTATTGGGCAGAAATTTTCAAAGACCGCCTGTCGCTCCACGCCGCGCCGCTTCATGTGGGGCCGCTGGTCGAGGAGTATGTGTTTCATGAAAAAGAGACGGTTATCCTGACCTCGGCCACGATGCGCACCGCGCCCGCTTTTGGCGGCGAAACGCCCACGTTTAACTACATCCGCGACCGCTTAAATGCCACCGATGCGGATGAGTTGGCCTTGGGGTCGCCCTTTGATTACAAAGCGAACAGTTTGCTCTATCTGGTGAGTGACATGCCCGAACCGAATCAGCCTGGTTATCAGCGGTTGGTGGAACAGGTGATTGTGGACACGGCCGTGACTCTTGGCGGGCGTACCCTCGTCCTCTTCACTTCTTATGCCCAACTCCAGCAGACGGCGCAAGCCATCCGTCTGCCCCTGCAACAACAAGGCGTGACCATGCTGGCTCAGCTTCAGGGCAGTTCCCGCCAGCAACTGACGGCGCAATTCAAAAATCCCAAAGCCCGCGCCGTTCTGCTCGGCACGCGCTCTTTTTGGGAAGGGGTAGACGTGCCCGGGGACGCGCTTCAGGCCGTTATCTTGGTCAAAATCCCGTTTGATGTCCCTTCTGACCCCGTTTTTGCGGCGCGGTCAGAAACATTTGATAACAGCTTCCGCGATTATTCGATTCCCGAGGCGATTTTGCGCTGGCGGCAAGGGTTCGGGCGGCTTATTCGGCGCAAATCGGATGAAGGCGTGGTGCTGGTCTTAGATAAACGGGTGCTGTCCAAAAGCTACGGCCACGCCTTCACTGATTCCCTGCCTGATAGCACGACCATCCGCCAGCCCGCCAGCCGCGTACCCGAGCTACTCGTGCGCTGGTTTAACCGGGCGAGACAATGAGCAATTAGCAATGAACAATGAGCAAAGGGTGTTCCTTTAACCCTGCACCTTGAACCTTGAACCCTGAACCTTGCATGGGAGGATATAAAATGAAACATACTTTATTAACGATTTGGCTGTTGTTGTTGTTGGCGTTGAGCGCGTGTGGGCCACCGCCGGGGTCGGCTCCTATGCCGAGTGAGCCAGATGGGGGAGAAGACACGGCCGTGTCTGACCCCACGCCGGAACCAAGCGAACCAAGCGAACCCGAATTTGATACGCATCCGGCGACGATTAACGATTTTGAAATCCTGATTCTGGAATCATTCCCAGTTCAGGTCAATGTCAACGTGACGGGCATGCTCAACGGCGGTTGCTCCGAACTGGGCGAGGTGCGCGTGGTGCAGACAGACAGCACGTTTAGCATCGAGATTGACGAAGTAACCGAGTTGAACGTTGCTTGTACAATGGCTCTTGTGCCTTTTGCCGAAGTTGTCTCGCTCCCTGTGGACGGTTTGGCGGCTGGCGAATATAGCGTCATGGTCAATGGCTCTGAGCCGCAACGCTTCACGTTGGACATGGACAACAGCTTGTCTGCTGACCCTGCCGAACCAGTGAGTACAGGGCAGGCTTATATCACGGCCGTGACCATCACCACCGTAGATGAGACCAACGGTCGGGCAACCGTGCAAATTCAGGGCGACCTCTCCAACGGCTGTACCGCCATTGATGACATCGTGGTCACTGGCCCCGAAGATAACACCTTCACGGCTGAGATTATCACCAGCCAACCCGCTGACCTCATGTGTACGGAAGCCCTCGTGCCCTTTACCCAAACCATCGTTCTCGAGGATTTGATGGCTTTACAGCCTGGGGAATACCGCGTGTTGGTTGGCGGTGTGTCGGCCACGTTCCAGCTAGGTGGTGAGGACAATTTGGGCGAGCAGTCTGCCCAGCCAGAATCGAAGTACGAGCGTGCGCCCGTGAGTAGGGTGACGCTGACTGTGGATGAAACCAGTCGCATTGCCTCTATCGTGGTTCGTGGCGAATTGCCCGATGGCTGTGAAGGAGTCGCCCCTGACCCAGCGGGTATTATGCTGGTGGGTGAGAATGAACTGCGGCTGGATGTGGTGCGCACCAAGCCAGAAGGGGTGATGTGCCCTATGGTTATCACGCCGTACGATAAGCTCATCACGGTTGATGTTTCTACGCTGGCTCCTGGTGAGTATACGCTGACGGTGAATGGAACCACGGCCGTGTTGACGGTCAATAAATAAAACCACCTACCCCACAAAGCAAAAGGCCGAACATTCATGTTGAATGTTCGGCCTTTTTTCTTCCTTCTGCTTTCTTACTTCTTCTTGTCTTCCTCTTCTCGCCCACGTAGGAAAATCCGAATGGGCGTGCCGGGGAACGTGTAATACTCCCGTAGCTGATTTTCCAAAAACCGCTCATAAGTGAAATGAATCAGCGACGGTTTATTCACAAAAAAGACAAACGTGGGCGGAGCGACGGTCACTTGCGTCACATAAAAAATCTTGACTGGTTGTCCCTTGCGCGTCGGTGGCGGCGTCTTGCCCAACACCTCGCGCAAAAAGCGGTTCAACTCACCCGTCGAAATGCGCCGATAGCGAGCTTCATTCACTTCCACGGCCGTTTCAAAAATTTTGGCCGTGCGCTGACCCGTTTTGGCCGAAATAAAGAGGATGGGCACATAGGGCAAAAAGTTTAGCTCACGGCGCAGATGTTCGGTGAACGTCTGCATCGTGTACGAATCCTTATCAATGGCGTCCCATTTATTGACCAGCACAATCATGCCCGCTGATTCATCTTTCATCATGCCCGCGATATGCTGGTCTTGTGCCGTAATGCCTTCGACAGCATCTATCAGCAACAAGCCAATGTCGGCGCGACGCAGGGCGCGCAGGGCACGCAGGACGCTGTATTTTTCGACCCCAGGGTCAATTTTGCCCCGCCGCCGAATCCCAGCCGTGTCAATGAGGGTGAATTTTTGGCCGTGCCATGTCAGATCCGTGTCAATGGCGTCGCGGGTTGTGCCCGCGATAGGGCTGACAATGACCCGCTCTTGCCCAATCAGGCGGTTGAACAGGGTGGATTTACCCGCGTTGGGCTTGCCCAGAATAGCGACCTGAATAATATCTTCGTCGCGTTTGTCGTCTTCTTCGTTGTACTCGGGTAAGTGGGCGACTACTTCGTCGAGTAGGTCGCCTGTTCCACGGCCGTGTAACGCCGAAAGCGGATACACCTCACCCAAAGCCAACTCGTAAAATTCAAACGCATCGTTCTTTTTGCTGATGATATCATCCAGCTTATTGGCCGCCACCAGCAGAGGCTTCTTGGATTGGCGCAAAATATTGGCCACCTCACGGTCGGCGGCGGTCAGGCCAGCACGGCCGTCCACCACCTGCACAATCACGTCCGCATCCTGAATAGCGATCTGCGCTTGAAGCCGAATGGCCTCCAAATAGCGGTCGGAATCTTCAGAAAGCGGCTCGGTGTGCCACCCTTCCAAAAGCTCAATACCACCTGTATCTACCACGGTGAAAACCGTGCCAATCCATTCGGCATCAGCATACAAACGGTCACGGGTTGTGCCCGCGACTTCGGAAACAACGGCCAGCCGCTTGCCGACCAGCCGATTAAACAGCGTTGACTTGCCGACATTGGGTCGGCCCACGAGGGCAACTAACCCTTTACGTTTCTGGCTCATATGAAACAATCTCCTTCGTAACAAACCTGATTGACAGGCATAGGTTTTATTTTGTAATACAAACGATTTAGATTTGGCCGAGTTCTACCGAAGATGTGGCTTGCCAAATAATTATCTAACTTGTTAGGCTTGACCATGCTGAGGGGCGTGTGGTGGGGGAGGTTGTCCACGGCCTTGGGTAACACCGACGGTACAAACGACTCCGTATCCGTCACTGGAACCGTCGTCGTCAACCTATTCGTATCCGTTAACGTCACCGACTCCGTAATCAAGACCGTCACGAACTCCGGCTGATACGACCGTACCTCCACATCATTGGCTAGCACCTGCACCAACGGCGTTACTGTATGTGTCCCTATCTCTAAATCCAATAAATCAACCGTGACCGACACATCATCTTCAGTCACCGTATCCAATACAGGCAATGGCCCAAATAAGAAAATTGTCAACTGCGGCGGGTCAAGTATCGCCTCCAAGCCTTCGTCCAAAGCCCGCACTTCCACTATTTTACGTATCACACTTGTGGTCAGAATCGGTTCAATCTCAAACGAGGCCAACACGGGCTGAACCTCCGCCAACTCTACCCCATCTGGCAAAACCAGCGTTACTCTTTGCTCAAACGACGCATTCAACCCCGTGATATCCACTTCTTCCGTCGGAATAAAACCGAGATTTTCTAAGGCCGCTGGGGAGCCAGAAACCAACACGCTCTGCGGCTCCGCCGAGACCTGCAATAGCCGATACCCCAAAGCCGGCTCCCCTAACCAATTCAAAATAACTGGGACTTCGGCGATTCCTTCCACCTCAACCAAAGGAACCATGACGGTCACTTCATCAGCACCCAATTCTAAGCCACTCGTCGAAAGCACATTCCCATTCCGGTCATAAAAGACAGGACGGCGCGATGTTGACATCTCTGTGCGAATGCCATCAATAAAAATTGTTAATTCGGCTCGCGCAATCTGGTTCACCCGGGACTCTGGCCCAGAAACCAAAATCGTGGCCGGTTCGACCACAGGCGTCCCCACCGCACGGCCGCGAGCTGGTTCTCCCCGCAAAATCACTTCTACGGGAATGGTGCGGTCAATAACTTGTTCTGCTACCACCCGCGTCGACTGCGGCTCTTGTAAGATAATTCGCACCCGCTCCACCAATGACCGTACTTCAATGGTTGCCACAGATTCGCCCCACGGTACAGAAGACAAATCGATATACGCCTCAAAATCCTGATTGGTCAGCGGCGTGAGAATAGATTGTGGCGCTTCCACAAAGACGCGCACCGTGTCATCATCCACAGACACACTGCCCTCGGCGGGCAACACCCCGCGCGTCTCCACGGGCAAGAGCAGGGATTTAGTACTCACTGGGTCACTAGCCTGAATAGCCACAAACCAAATAACCAAAGCAATGGTAAAAGCAAATAGCAGGGTCAGAATTTGAGAGAAAAAATGCTTCATGTCATCTACTCGCTTTGGCTACTGCTACTGCGCTTTTTTTTACCACGCCCTTTTTGTAGAAGAGACAGCAAAATTTTGTCCAATTGGTCTGGATTCTGACGGCGTAAAATACGGCCATTGTGGGCAATCGCAATGTGACCCGTTTCTTCAGACACAATCAGCACCACCGCATCGCTCACTTCGCTAATCCCTAACCCAGCGCGGTGGCGTAAGCCCAACTGTCGGTCAGATAGATTACTCGTAGACAAAGGCATCACACAAGCCGACGCCGCCAATAAGTTACCCTGAACAATGACGGCGCCATCATGCAACTCTGTGTTTTTGTTAAAAATGGTCAGAAGTAATTCTGGTGAAGGAACCGCATTTAAGACAACACCGGTGTCAACATATTCTCGCAGACCCGTTTCCTGTTCAAACACGATAAGTGCCCCATGCCGCCGCTGAGATAAACGGCGACAGGCAATCGTGACGGCTTGAATCATCGGGTCTACATTTTCTCGTTGCCATAAGCGAAAAACAGAGCCAGCCCCGCCTAAGCGTTCCAATGCCCGCCGTAGTTCGGGCTGAAAAATAACGGGAATGGCTAACAGCAGAGCGGGCAAGGATGTGTTGAACAGCCAGTTGAGTGCGGGAAAGCGCAGAGGCGTCAGCGCAAAAATAAAAAAACTAATCACTACGATGAAAAAAAAGCCGCGCGCTACCTGCATGGCTCGTGTGCCGCGCAAGACTTGCATCAGCCCAAACAGGATGAGCGTGACCAGCAGAATGTCAAGCATACTGCTTAGGGTAAATAGGTTTTCCAAATAATAGGTGATTTCTTCACCAGAAATGATTTCCATGCTTTGATGCGTTGGGTAATGGTGGTTGGCGTGAAAATGCAGACAACAAGCAGATATGGCGCACAGTTTAACCGTTTGATGGGCTAAATTGCAGACAGGTTAAAAGCCTTTTTTGATTGTACCGTAAGGGGGGAAAGACCTGCCAACAGGGATGGCAAGCCTTAAGCAAGCGGCACACGGCCGTGGTAAGCGTGTGGCTGAGTTTTAACCGCTTATTTGTCGCAGAAGTTTTTGATAATCAGCAACATTGGGCGGTTTAAGAGACAAAATTTTATTAACCGTGACCACGGCCGCCTCATTTTGCCCCGCGTCTAGCTGTGCTTCACCCAATTTATCCAGCACTGCAATCGCTTGCGGAATGCGCTTTTGTTGAACATACAGTCGTGACAAACGGTCAACCAAGCCTGGCTCACCAGGACGACGCTCGACGATTTTCTCTAAAACGCTAACGAGGCGTCCCCCACGGCCACTTTTGGCTAATTGCACCAAATAACGGTCTAGCTCACGCAGCGCTTGGTCAGTCTGACCCAATTTATAGAGCAAATCAACAAAAGTCAGGGCAATTGGTTCATCTTGCGGGTCGAGACGACGTAGCTCGCGGTAAATGGGCATTGCCCCTTTCCACTCCAGCCGTTGAATATCCATATCGCCAATGAGTCGCAGAAGCTGAATGCGCCACTTCTTTTCATTGCTGCTTTGCCCCGCCAATTTCAAGCCTTGGACATAAATTTCACGCGCTTTGGCGGCTTGCGCTAGTTGATAATGTGCTTGACCAAGGCCAATATATTGTTCAATGGCGCGGTCAACGGCCCCATGTTGTAGAAGCAATTTAATGAGGTTTTCGCGTGTTTCCACGTTGATGGGCGAAGCTTCAACCGCTCGTTCAAAGGCGTGGAACGCGCCGTTGAGGTCGCCACGCGTTTGGTACGCACGGCCGAGTACCAAGAATTTTTGGGTTGCCGGACCCACACGCTGTTGCTTGAGCAACAGGTCAGCCATTTGCATGTGGGCGGGTAAATAATTGGGGGACAAACTAATGGCGCGGTAAACTTCTTCCATAGCGGTGGCATACAGCCCTTTTTGCGCATGTTCTTGGGCTTCGTAGAGCAATTCTAGGACTTGTGATGACCCGGCGGTGAGAATATCACCCAGAATCATCAGGTCGCCTTTGCCCGCCATTTGGTTAAGTCTTTCACGGGCGGAGCGGACCTCTTCTTGCCATTTTTCCTGACCCAAAAATTCGGTTAGGGTTTGGCAAAAGTTGAGTGCTTTATCAACTGAATTGCGGCCCAGCAGGTCTTGTTCGAGGGCAGAGTACAGTTCTTGCACACGGCCGTGTTTGGGCGCGGGCACAGTCGCCAAATCCACCTGCCGCAACACCACAATGCCGTTACGCACCGCCTCTGGATAATCTTTATTTGCCCGATATACCTCCATTAGGCCAAAGTGACTACCCAGCATATACGCCTTATCTTCGACGGCGCGGTTAAAGGAATTAAGAGCCTTGTTATACTGATTGTGCTCTAGGCAGAGCAGACCCAAATTATAATACGCGGCCGTGCTATTCAGCCCCGTGCGAATCGCCTGCTCATATCCATCAATCGCTTGGTCCAGCAACCCCCGCGTCTGATAATCCAACGCCTGACTAATTAGCGTCATGCGCTGCATCCGCGCCATTTCATCCCCTACGCCACTATCCGAGAAAATCTCTTCTGCCAGCCGCTCCCGCGCCAGTCGTTGCGCTTCCACGGCCAGAGCAATAATCCGCCGCTTCGCTTTTTCTTCCCCCAACAAAGTTTCTAAACGGCGCGGCTTAGCGGCGGCGTCAGCGATGCCTTGTTCATCTGCAAACGCCTTTTCCCCATGCTGAAGCAGTTCAATCGCTGTCCGCACATCTGGATTGCGCTGGTCAAGCTTCAACGCCATCTGACACGCTTCCAAGGCGCGTCCCGCATCATTCTGCTTCTCAAACAGGCGAGCCACAATCATGTATTCGTTGACTGCCTGCTCAATTTGGTTTTGGCGAGCATACACGGCCGCCAACCGCTGATGTACCTTGAGCAACGTGGGGTCTAAACTGGCCGCCATCAGCCACCGGTCTACGGCTTCATCCAAACGGCGGTCGCGTAGCTTCATTTCGCCCAGCACCATATAGGTTTGGGCGGCATTCTGGTACTGCCCCAACTTCTCCTGCACATCCGCCACTTGGCTCATATAAATGGCTTCCCCTTTGCTGAGGCGGGCGGCCATTTGATAATTCTCGAGGGCTTTGTCTAGCTCGTCCAAGCCACGATAGGCGGTTGCTAAGCCATCATACAAGTCAGGTTCGTTGGGCAACCCGCTAATGGCAATCTGGAACGCACGCACGGCGTCTTCCCAACGCTGTTCCCAGATAAAGGAACGCCCCTTATTCCCTGCTTCCTTGTAATCAATGGACACGGAACCCTCCGAGGGTCAAGTTAGTAGATGGTGGGTAGTGGGTATTTAGGTGATGGCTGGTTTGTTGGTTTGACAAAGTAGCTTAGTGGTGGCCGAGTGAGAAGTAAAAAGTGAAAAGTGAAAAGTTTGGTTATATGTTAGCCACTTCTTGATTTTCAAGTTGATGTCTCACGTCTTAATGCCAATCACCCAATTTATTTACTTTTTATTCGCCAACAAGTTTACCAAAATAGCTTTTTGGGCGTGCAAACGGTTTTCTGCTTGGGCAAACATGACGGATTGTGGGCCGTCGGCCACGTCGGCCGAGATTTCGTAGCCGCGATAGGCGGGTAGGCAGTGCATCACAATGCAGTCAGGTTGCGCCGGGTCTAGGAGTTGTTGGTTGACTTGGTAGGGGGCAAAAAGCGTCTGCCGTTTTTGCTTTTCTTCTTCTTGTCCCATGCTCGTCCACGTATCGGTATAGATAACGTCGGCCTGAGCCACGGCCGTGGACAGACCCGCGACCCCTTCATAGGCCACGTAGCTCGCGCCCGCTGTTTTCAACCTATCCGCCACCGCAAAATCAGCTTCAGCTAAGCCATAGCCCGCTGGCGTCGCTAGCGCAAAATTCATGCCGCTCAGCATCGCGCCAAAAAGCAACGACCGCGCCACGTTATTGCCGTCCCCCACATAAACCAGCTTGACCCCCGCCAGCCCATCTTTATGTTCCAAAATGGTCAGCAAATCGGCCAGCCCTTGCGCTGGATGATTGTAGTCAGACAGCCCGTTGATAACCGGCACAGCCGCGTACTCAGCCAACTCCAACACGTCCTGATGGGCAAACACCCGCGCCATAATGCCGTCCACATACCCAGACAGCACCCGGGCCACGTCAGCGGGGGTTTCACGGGTTCCCATTTGTACTTCGGCGGGGGAGATGTAAAGCGCGTGTCCGCCCAGTTGCACCATGCCCATCTCAAAGGAAACGCGGGTGCGTAGGGAGGGTTTTTGAAAGACCATGGCGAGGGTTTTGCCCGCTAAAAGCGGCTCGTTGCCGCCCTGTTTTTGGGCTTGTTTGAGGGACACGGCCGTGTCTAACAACCCTTTCAGTTGCCCCACCGATAAATCAGCCAAACCAAGAAAATGATTCATAATCTTCTGCCATTTAACGAAACAATTTTGGCACCATACGCTCTAAATAATCAACCCCAAACCGTAACGCCAAAATCAAAATTTCAGCGCACGGTCAGTATACCACACCGAAAAAAGCAGGGAAAGAAAGGGAGAGAAACGGTATACATAAGAGCTTGACATAGCTTGTGTGGGTGCTATTGTTATGGTAAGATACTTGTCATAAAACAGATTGCATCAAGTTCTTAACAAAAGTTGGTTATTTATGCTCCGTCATGCCGTAGGCAGGGTGTAAAAAGACGTATTCAGCAGTAGACAACCAACATCCACACAAGCACGCAACGGGCTAGCCTCACTAACTAGTACATACAAAGTACAGACAAACTTTATCGCTTGATAAAATGTACGCTCCCATGCCTGCACTTAGCACTATTCAACAAAAGGTGGTGACACATGCTTGACCTCATAATCGCTTTTATCAAAGGCGCGCGCAATATCGTCATTCCCATCGTGACGTTTATTGTTGGTTTGTTTATTGGGTTGGTGGTATTAGGCTGGTGGCTTGCCCCCGTAGATTGGGTAGACGCTGGTCCAGCCAATATGGCCGAAGGTTTCCAACAAATCTACTTGGAGAACTTGGCTCTACGCTACAGTGTAGACCCGATGGCGCCCAGCCAACCTGATTATTACACCCAAGCCCTCGGTAATTGGCCCGACGCGCTAGAAATGGCCTGTGCCATGGCCAACACTTCCACCTTTGCCCAGCAAATGCAGACATTTATTGTCAGCGTGCTAAATCCTGCGGGGTGCGCGGCCGTAGATACCACGCCCGAGAGTGGCATGGGCGGCTGGCTCCTCCCTTGCTTCATCTTTCTTTTGGCTCTGGTTGCGGCCGGTTTGGCCTTCTTCTTCTGGAACAAACGGCAAGAGGCAGGGGCGGCTGATGCGGGCGACTTCATCATGTCTACCAACAAGCCCACCTATGTGCCCGATGCCCCTCCCACCACAGGGGACGCGGGCGAGGAAAGTAGTGATGCGGTTACCCCCATTGCTAGCTATCGCACAACATTTAACATTGGTTTGGACTCCTATGATGATTCATTCAGCATCGAAAGTTCGGCTGGCGACTTTTTGGGTGAATGTGGTGTCGGTATTTCTGAATCAATTGGCTCAGGCAGTCCACGCAACGTCGCCGCTTTTGAAGTGTGGCTGTTCGACAAGAACGACATTCGCACCATCACAAAAGTCGTCATGAGTGAATACGCTTATATGGATGATGCGCTCAAAGCCAAACTGCAACCAAAGGGTGAACCAGCCCTTGCCCGACCCGATGAGGTTGTGGTGCTAGAAACGGCCGCGCTGATTATCAATGCTAAAATTACGGCCATGACCTACGGAGACGACCCAACTTTGCCCGAGAATAGCTACTTTGAGCAGTTCGGCATTGAGCTTTCGGCTTGGTCAAAAGATGATGCGCCCAGCGGTGGTTTTGACGATTTCTCTTAAAACGCAAATCGTTAGTGACCGAGCTGATGAAGTCAGCCAATATATCCAACAGAAATAGTTATCAAAAGGGTAAGCCTCGCGCCTATCCTTTTTTTTGTAAAGGGTAAGCTGTGCTCGTGTAGGTCATAGATATAGCCACCTCCAGCGTGTTAGACGCACGCAGTCACTATTTCCAGCGCTTGGTATAAAACGCAAGGCATCTTCCCAAAATATAGGGGAAGATGCCTCCCCCGGCACTTTTTATCCAGAGCGATTAGCTAACTCACGCTGAGTGCCGGGGGTTTCCACCACGAATTTTTGAGAAGATACTTGTGCAGGAACAAAAAAAGAGACTCCACAAATGTTGTGAAGTCTCTGAGTCGGGGTGGCGGGATTTGAACCCACGGCCTCTGCGTCCCGAACGAAGCGCTCTGCCAAGCTGAGCTACACCCCGATTAAGGTGTAAGAAAAACGATTATAGCCAAAAGAAAATGCGTGGGCAAACAGGTGAGAATTTCTTCACCTTATCCCCGTTTGCGCATGATTAGGCTCATAATCCAAGAAGCCCGTTGCCTGAAGCTCTGTCGAAGGCAACGGGCTTTTACGGTTAACGGGAACGACTAACGACCAAGTCAATCAGGCTTTCTAACTCATCACGGGCGGGCGAGGCGGGTAGGCGGTGCAATGCTTGACGTGATCTGTCCGCCATTTCCATGGCTTGCAAGCGGGCGATTTCTAACGCGCCCGACTCACGCATGCGCATCATCATCCGTTTGACGGGGTCGCTTTCAGGGAGGTCAGCCACGGCCGTGTGCCCATTATTTGGCGGGGCAAGCGCTATTCCTTCCGCCACCATCACCCCTCGACCCTGCTGAATATCCAGCCCCACTGGTTTACCTAATTCGGCCGCATCCCCCACCACGTCCAAAATATCATCCACAAGCTGGAAGGCCATGCCGAGGTTGTAGCCATAGTCGCGGAAATTATCAATCATTTCCTCGTCTGCCCCCGCAAAAGCTGACCCCATCTGCACCGCCACATCAAACAGGCTGGCCGTCTTGCGGGCGATAATCGTTTTGTACGTTTCTCGATCAATTTCGCCTGTTTTGGCCGCGTGCGCTTGTAAGGTTTCCCCTTCCACCAGCTTGACCGTCGCCAGAGCCATCATTTCGTTATAGGGCTTGCCATACGGGGCCATCAGTTCATACACCTTGGTGAAGAGATAATCCCCAGTCAGCAGAGCAAAGGTGCGCCCCCAGCGGGCGTGGACGGCGACTTTGCCACGGCGAAAGTCGCTGTGGTCGTTAATGTCATCATGAACGAGCGTGGCCGTGTGGACCATTTCCACGGCCGAGGCGAGCGGCACGGCCGTGTGGACATCCTGACCACCCGCCGCCAAATACGCCAGCAAAAGCAACTGCGGACGCACTCGCTTACCACCCGATGAAATAATATGCCGACTCGCTTCTTGCAACGTTTCGACATCCGTCTCTACGGCGGCCAGTAATTTATCTTCTACAGCCAACATACCTTCTGCAACCAAACTGTGTGCCATCGTTTTTTCCTTAATAATGCCCCCAGCAAACAGACTGTGAGCATTCTGATTTTGATAAAGGGGATTTATACCATGTCCCTGACAACTTGTGTAAATCCCGATAATTCACAACTTTCAATATTTTTTGAACGAATTATAAAATAACGGTATAGCCACGTCAAGCCAAGAATCGTATCTGCTAGCCAAACTTCACGCAAGGATCAAGATAAGCGTTCAGCTAGTCAGCATTTTAGCCAGTCAGCTAGCTCAACTGCGCATCAAACTTGATTTTTTCAGCTCGATAACAGGCTGTTTGATGAGTCGCTTCTTGTTTTAAGCCACTCAGCCACTCGAATATGACCAAATTGTGTGGAGAAAAACAAGCTGACGTGCTGACCGGCTGAGACGCTGAATGCTTACAAACACCCTTTAGAATAGCCGAGCCGCCGCAGGCGGCGAGGCGTGTGACCGTATCCCCCGCAGGTGAATATGATACAATCCGCACGGCTGGGCGAAGTTCAACAGGTTACAACGCCTGACGCCCCAAAAAGTTGCGATACTCACCCAATTTGAAACCCGACGCGAAACGCCACACGAGGAATCCATGACCCATGACACCATTATTGTTTTAGATTACGGCTCCCAATATACCCAACTCATCGCCCGGCGCGTGCGCGAGGCCAACGTGTACTGCGAGATGTTCTCTTGGCGCACCCCCGCCGAGCGCATCATGAAGCTCAACCCCAAGGGGTTTATCCTGAGCGGTGGCCCCAACAGCGTTTATGATGCGGGTGCGCCGACCCTGCCCCGCTACGTGCTGGAGAGCGGCGTGCCCGTTTTGGGCATCTGCTATGGGATGCAACTGCTGGCGCATAATTTGGGCGGCCAAGTGGGCAGTAGCGGCCAGCGCGAATATGGCCTAGCCAACATCATTCTGGATGAGCCGCAAAACCCGCTGTTTGCCAATATGCCGCACTCCGAAGTGGGTTTGCAGGTGTGGATGAGCCATGGGGACAAAGTGAATGCATTGCCGGCCTCGTTTCATCCCGTGGCGCACAGTGATAATGCCCCCTTTGCCGCCGCCGTCGATTCAGAACGCCGTTATTACACGGTGCAATTTCACCCCGAAGTTGTGCATACGCCGCAGGGCACGCAGATGTTGAGTAATTTTGTGCATACGATTTGCGCCTGCACGGCCGACTGGACACCGGATAACTTTATCGAGGAGCAGGTGCAGAAAATTCGGACACAGGTGGGGGATGGGCAGGTCGTTTTGGGGTTAAGCGGGGGGGTGGACTCGGCCGTGGCGGGGGCGTTGATTCATCGCGCCATCGGGAGTCAGCTCACCTCTATTTTTGTAGACCATGGCCTGTTGCGCCACAACGAAGCGGCGCAAGTGGTGCAAACCTTTCAGCATCAGCAGGGCATGAAGCTCATCCCGGTTAACGCTGTGGAAGAGTATATGGAAGCGTTGGCGGGCGTGACTGAACCAGAGCGCAAGCGTCATTTGATTGGCGAGAAATTTATCCGCATCTTTGAGCGGGAGGCGCATAAGCTGGGCGAGATAGATTTTCTGGCACAGGGCACGATTTACCCTGACGTTATCGAGAGCGCGGCGGCGGATAGACCAGAGGCGCACACGATTAAGACGCATCATAATGTCGGCGGTCTGCCAGATGATATGCAGTTTGAACTGGTAGAGCCATTGCGTGACTTGTTCAAAGATGAAGTGCGGCGCATTGGCACAGCGTTGGGCTTGCCCGATGGCATTGTGTGGCGGCAACCGTTTCCCGGGCCGGGTCTGGCGATTCGCTGTCTGGGTGAGGTGACGTGGCCCCGCCTCGAGAAGTTGCGCCAAGCGGACGCCATTTTTACGGAGGAGCTATATAAGGAAGGGCTGTTGCGCTATGGCACGGCGCAGGCGTTTGCGGTGTTGCTTCCGGTGCAGAGTGTGGGGGTGATGGGGGATCAGCGCACGTATGAGGAAGTAGTCGCTTTGCGGGCGGTGACGACGGAGGATTTTATGACGGCGGATTGGGCGCGGCTGGATTATGATTTGCTGGCGCGGGTGAGTCGGCGGATTGTGAATGAGGTGAAGGGGATTAATCGGGTGACGTATGATATTACGTCGAAACCGCCGGGGACGATTGAGTGGGAGTAGGTAAACGGCTGTTTTTCTGGTTGGTTTTGGTGTGTCCGCTGTTGTGCCACGGCCGTGTGTTTGCCACCCCTTTCCCACCGACCCTGCCAGACAACACGCAAATAGGCGAAATCATTGCCCACATCCCCGGTGAAGCCCGCGCCGTGACTGTACAAGGCAATGTGGCCTACATGGGTTTCGATAATGAGCTGAAAATCATTGACGTGACGAACAAAGAACAGCCCGTGGTTCTGAGCCAATTAACAGTCAGTGACATTATTTGGGACATTGCTGTGCAAGATGGGATTGCTTATGTGGTGAATAGTGCGGGCATTGAAATGGTGGATGTAACCACCCTTGAGAACCCGCACTGGTTAGGCGTTTATGCTGAAGAAAGCGCTCGCCAACTTTATTTAGACGAGTCATACATCTACTTGCTCACTTGGTACGGGTTAAGGATTTTGGATGCATCTGATGCACCCAATTTGATACCAGTAAGCGCGATGGATATAGAAAGTGCTCGTGACCTTGACGTGCTAGAAGAATATGCCTTTGTTTTGGGTGAAAGTAGCTCTCGCTATTATCTATACGTTATCAACCTCTCTGATCTAACTAACTTGGAGATAGAGAGAGCGTACGAAGGCGTTCGAGGCCAAAAGATTTATGTGACAAAAACCAAAATTTTAGCAGTTGGAGACCTATGTTCGAGTACATGTGGCACTTATTTAGCTGTCGTTGATCTTGATTGGCAAACATTAGATATAGCGGCACGGGGATTCCATAGGACCATTTATCATTCTGTAGGTACCCAAGCAGTGGAGACCAATAAAATGTACGCCTTTGCGGGTAAGGACATTGGGTTGTGGGTATATAATTACTTTCAAGATGTAGAAACTGGTATGCTGCTTTTAATAGATATTTTTCATGTGGGGCGCGTGTGGCAGATTGAGCCGACGGATGATTACATCTACACTGCCAGCACAACGGAATATTACGAGTATTTACAAGAGACAAAGGAGGGCGGCTTTTACATTTTACCTGCCCCACCGCTCTTCAATAGCTATTTGCCTGTTATGGTTCGTTAAGCGAGATGGGCGGGGATGATGTTGGAAATAACGGCACAGCTTTCTTTATGGGAATCACCCTTAAGCCACACCAAAATCAGGTATACTCGCTAGCACAAAAGAGTACCTTGTCGCTAAAATGACCTGCTCCTCTGGGGGAGCGAGGAAGCTAAATTGGTTTATGCCGCTGAAAAAAGGGTTGCTGAATGACCGCAAATAATTTGCCTGTTCGTTTTAGTTTGTTGTGGCCGGAGTGGGCGCGGATGGAAAACACGGCCGTGTCTCTCCACCCCACCGCCGCCCGCGACCTGAGCCTACACCGCGCCATCAACGAGATGAGCGACGGCCCCGCCCGCAACCAAATTGAAACCACCCTCTACACCCTCATCACCGACCCCCAAGTCATCCAATATCGGCAGGCGGTGCTGGGGGATTTATGGCAAAATCCCCCCCTGCTGGCGCGGCTCGAAGAACTCGCCCCGCACATCCACGCCCTCGATGCCTATCGCCGCGCCGTAGACCGGCCGCGCACCGCGCTACAGCAGGTCACTTGGCGACTGGGCGAATTAGAATCGCTCGTTATTTGCGTGGTGGGGCTAAGCGAAATTTTTGCGGAGCTGGGCACAAAAATAGAGTCGGAAGGCATTCGCGCCCTGATGGGGCTGGTGGCGCGGCTCCAGAGCGACCCCACGTTCCAAAATATGCAACAGAGCCTGCCGGAGTTGCTCCAGCAGGTGCGTACCAAGGCCAGCGTCACGATTGGGGTTAATTTGGATGGGCGGTTGCGCCCCGTGGCGGCTACGTTGCTCTCGATTAACGCGGAACCGTTTACCACGGCCGGGTTTTTAGACAAGTTGCTCGGTCGGGGGCGGTCAGGCATTGGTCGCCTGCATGAAGTGCCTCTGCTGGAGCAAGAGACGGGCACGTCGCTGGAGCGGGAGTTTAGCCCGCTGATGGTGCCTTTGTTCAAGGATTTGGCGGATGTGCTGGAGCGCACCAGCCAGCCCATCGCCAAGGCGTTGACCCAATATGTGGGCTTGAACAGTAGTTTTTTGGCGGGGCTGAGCCAAGATGTCTCGTTTTATTTGGCGGCCGCGCACTTGATGAAAAAGCTGGATGGGGCGGGTTTGCCGCTTTGCCAGCCAGAGATTGCGCCGCAGGCGGATAGGATGTGCGAAATTGAGGCGGGGTATAACCTTAATTTGGCGTTGTACCAGATTAAGATGGATTTGCCCGTGGATCATATCATTTTGAATGATGTGTTTTTGGGGGAGCAACACGGCCGTGTTGCCATCCTCACCGGCCCGAATCAAGGCGGCAAGACGACCTATACCCAGATGGTGGGACTGTGCCAAATTATGGCGCAAGTGGGCATGTGGGTGCCGGCCAAGTCGGCCGTGATTAGCCCCGTGGACGGCATTTTTACCCATTATCCTGTCGAGGAGCAGTTGGAAAAGGCGACAGGCCGTTTTGGCGATGAAGCGGAGCGGCTGAGCGGTCTGTTTAACCACGCCTCACGCCATAGCTTGATTTTGCTCAATGAATCGTTGTCTAGCACCAGCCCGGGGGAAAGTCTGTATTTGGCGCAGGATATTGTGCGGGTTCTGCGTTATATGGGCACACGCGCTATTTTTGGGACGCATTTGCACCAACTGGCGGCGGATGTGGATCGTTTGAATGAGGACACGGCCGGGGACAGCCGCATTTTTAGCCTGATTGCCTCGCCGATTACGCTGGATGGGGCGGGGGAGGGGCAGATTCATCGTTCGTACAAGATTGAGCCGGGGCCGCCAGCGGGGCGGAGCTATGCGACGGAGATTGCGCGGAAGTATGGGATTAGTTATGACCAGTTGTTGACGCGGCTGGCGGAGCGGGGGGTGGCGTGAGGACTTTTTCCACGGCCGTGAGGCTGATAAAAGCCAGAAAGGGCAAGACGCCAAACGCGAGCGGCATAACCGTGACCAAACTGAATACCAAGACCACGGCCGTGAACAAAAAAATGCCTAGCGCGGCCAACGGTTGACTGAACACAAAGCGCAAGCAATTAAGCCACACGAGGTGTAATCTGCGGTCTGTCTGGGCGAGCCAGAAAGGCCAGAAGAAGAGGTTCATGGTTAGCCAAGCCGTTAAGACTGAGAGCCACAAAAGCCGTATAAGCAACCAGCCCCAGCCTGTTTCCCCTGCGTAAAAAACCAAATTGACGGCGATAATGCCGATGACAAATCCATTGAGCAATGCCCATGCCCAACTGACCCAGAAGGTCTGTTTGAGGTACCGCCAAACGTCTTGATGGCTCCAGTACAAATGTTGTGATGTATCCCGCATGAGAGCAAAAACCACGGCCGTGGCGGGCGCGGCGGTGATAATGAGTAGGGTCAGCACCAGCCAGACAAACCCAGCCAGTAACACAGGCACAAACTCATACCACCACAAGGCCAAGCCACGGCCGATTAAACGCAACGGGTTCAACATCGCCATCATATACCGTTATTTAATGCCGCTATAGCTCACGCCTTCGATAAAATATCTCTGGAAAGTGAAGAAAATAATGGCCATGGGAATGGTGGTGAGCATCGAACCAGCCATGAGCGAGTTCCATTGCAGATTTTGCCCCATACCGCCCCGCAACAGAGCCAGCCCCAGCGGAAGCGTGTACAAATCCTGAGCGGTGTTGATGACAATCAGAGGGTGCATAAATTCGTTCCACGCGCCCTGAAAGCTGAAAATAATCAGGGCAACCAAGGCTGGGCGAGCCATGGGCAAAATGACGCGGAAGAAAATTTCAAAGGGATTGGCCCCATCAATGCGGGCCGCCTCCTCTATTTCGCGCGGAATCGCTTCAAAGAATTGCTTCATGAGAAAGATGCCAAAGCCCGCCGCTAGCTTGGGCACAATCAACCCTGAGTAATTGTCGATCATGCCGAGCTGTTTCAGAATGATAAACATGGGGATGATCATGACAATACCGGGAATCATCATGGTTCCCAAGATGATGAGGAACGCCACGCGATTACCAGGAAACCGAATCCGCGCCAAGGCGTAGCCCGCCATACTGCAAAACAAGACATTGCCAGCCGTGATGCTTAGGGCAACAAAGGCACTGTTAAATGTCCAGCGGGGGACATTATAGGTGGCCAGCCGTCGATACCCCTCTAGCGTCCAGTCTATGGGCAGAATGCTGACGGGGTTTTGATTGATTTCAGGCAAGGTCTTGAAGCTGGTGCCGATGGCGAGCAGGAAGGGGTAAATAAACATGCCGGCAATGATAAACAGCAGGGCATAGGACAGGATGGTTTTGAGGATGAGCGGCCAGTCGAGGGAAGACACGGCCGTGGTTCTAGGCGTAGAAGTTGTCGTGGTCATATCATTGCTCCTTGGCTACTCTGCTTCACTACCGGTGATGCGCCGCTGAATCATCGTTAGGGTAAAAATCACGAAGAAAAGCAAAATCGCCGTGGCCGCCGCCAGACCCATCTGACTATTACCAAACCCATTGCGATAAACGAGATAGGCGATCGTCAAGGTTGTTTTGGCTGGGCCGCCGCTACTCATCACATACACTTGGTCAAAAACCTGATACGTGCCGATTAGCCCCAAGGTGATGACAAAAAAGAGGGTGGGGCGCATCATGGGTAGCGTGATATTAAAGAACTGTTGACGATTGTTTGCTCCATCAATCGAAGATGCTTCGTAGACAAAAGTGGGGACATCTTGCAGGGCGGCGATGAAGATGAGCATCATCGTGCCAATCGTGGTCCATGTATTCATGAGCATAATCGCCGCGAGGGCAATGCTGGGGCCGCTGAGCCATTGCCACAAACTCAGACCCATGAGGTTTGTATCGGTTAACAGGGGCACAGACACGGCCGTGATACCTACCCACTCCAGCATGATGTGAAACACCCCCCGCGCATCCGCCATCCACGCAATCGGTTCCCATAAACCAAAGGTCACGATTTCCAGCATCCTATTGACCAAGCCGCTCCGTTGGTAAAAGAAGAGAAACATCAGGCTAATGGCGACCGAGGAGGTGATAGAGGGAAAGTAATAGGTCGTACGAAAAAAGCCCTTAAAGCGGAGCAGTCGCTGGTTGATGGTCGTCGCCAAAAGCAGAGAAATAATGGTCTGCGCGGGTACGACACCAAGGGCAAAGTAGGTCGTGTTTTTGAGTGATGTGAAAAAGTCACGTTTACGGATGCCATCGTCAATCAGGAGTGCCCGATAGTTGTCAAAGCCCACCCAACTGGCTTCGCTGGGGGGGCTAATGCCGTTCCAATTGGTAAAGCTGAAGTAAATTGCAAAAATGATGGGGATGATGATGAAGATGGCGAAAATGATGATGACGGGAAGCATGAACAGAAACCCGTAAATCGCGTTGAGCCGGTCTTCACCCCGAATGCCAGTTGCTTGCAAGGCCATGATGTGTCTCCTGAATTATCTTCCCAAAATGTGGGGGACACGCCTCTCTGGGCACTTTTAACCCAGAGAGACTGCTTATCTTTCGCTAAATGCTCGGAGTTTCTAGCACGGATTTTTGGGCATGGTTCAGAAACCCCTTCAAAGTTACCTTTACACTGCTACACTTCCGCAGGCGGCGAGGCGTATGCTCGCTGTAACTGTAAAGATAACTTGAGCCATGCCGAAAGCGTGAAGAACTGAGGAAGGGGGGCGGACAACACGGCCGTGTGCCAATCAGACAACACGGCCGTGTGTCCGCCAGTCAGAAAGAGAACCATTGCGAAATGGGCTATTGACCCTGACTCAAAACCTCTTCACCCACTTCCTGCGCGTCCTGCAACACTTGCTCGGCCGTCATCGCCCCTGCAAAAGCTTGCTGAAGCCCCGCGTTAATTGTGTCGCTAACATCTTGGAAACCAGGGCGGAACTGCCACGGATAAGCATAATCGGCGCCATTCAAGAATGGTTCCAGATCAGGGTATTGTGCCAGCCAACCGGCACGCAGACTGGCGCGGGTAGGCATCGCCAAACCTAAATCCGTCCACTCCTTCATACCGCTCTCGCCCGTCAGGAAATTAACCAACTCAACTGCTTCCGCACGGTTCTGCGTGCCCGTGGGGACACCGTAACAAACCGTGAAGGACATGGTCGCCTTGCCGGCGGGGCCAGCAGGTAACTCCTCCAGCCCATAATTCAAGTCGGGGAACTGGTCACGCAGGTAAGGCACAATCCAGTTGCCTTCCATCGCCATCGCCGCTTGCCCCTTACCAAACGCCTCGCCTGGCCAGCCGCTGTCTAAGTCAGCCGGCTGGGCGGCGTACCCATCTCGCACCAACCCCACATAGAATTCGAGCGACTCTTTAGCTTCGGGCGTGTCCAGCGTCATGGCTGAAAAATCATCATTGGCCACGGTGCCGCCTGCCTGATAGAGAAAGGCGATCCAGCGGGCTATATCGGGCGAAAGAACCATGCCATAGACGTTCTCGTCGGCATTGGTTAACTGCTCGGCCGCTGACCGCAAATCATCCCAAGTCCACTCGGCCGTGGGGTAATCTAGACCAGCCGCATCAAACAAATCTTTGTTGTATTGCAGTGCCAGAGTGCTGAAATCCTTGGGCGGGCAATAAAACGTGTTGTCAATGGTAAAGGCGTCCCGCAGGTTGGGATAGAAGTCGTCTATGTTTTCTAGGTCATCGCCTGTAGCACTCAACACATTGGCTTTTACATAATCGGGCAATTTGAAGCTATCGATATAGAACACGTCGGGCGGCGAGCCGCCAGCCATGCTTGTTTGTAGCTTGGTGTCATAGTCAGGTACGATGTTGAGTTGTACCTGTATATTGTCATTTTGCTCATTGAAGCTGTTTATGATTTGTTGGAGGCGGGCGTTTTCGGCGTCGGAGCTGGCCCAGCCCATCAACTGTAGTTGGACAACGCCCCCGCTGGTCTCTGCCGGTTGCTGTTCGGTTTGTGTGCCTGTGGTTATGGGAGCTTCTGGGCTGGCTGGCTGGGTTGTGTTTCCGCAAGCGGTTAGAGCCAACACGGCCGTGGTCAACAATATCAATATCATCGTAATCCAAACTCGTTTGTGTAACATCTTGTTTCTCCTCACAATCTTTATCATCTGAGTATTTTTTAGTCTAACGGTCAGTGTGATATTCTTGTGAGCATACACGGCCGTGTGCCTGCAATGCGTTGCGGCTGTGTTGCTTCACGCGGCGGCCTTTCGCTCTTTCATACATAGCGAAGGCCGTCGTTTTTGTCTTTTGGCCGACAAAAGGGGCGGGACGGGGAACCATGTCATTGAGGGACTAATAAAGCATAAAAACCTCCTCCTTCTCCTTTAGAACTTACGCACAAGAAGCAGAGCCTCTGCTCGTAGTAACGGCTTTAGCCGTTTTTTACTCGAGTAAAAAGCGACTAAAGTCGCTACTACAAGCGGGTTGTGCGTAGGTTAAATAATCCTCGTTCCTTAGCCGTGAGTGGGGTACGGATGATGTCCACCGTCCCATCTGCTTGGCGCACAAATTCCACCTGATACCATTTATCCTGCAAGGCAAACTTGAAAGCCAAGCGTTGCCAAGAAGCGGGTAAAACAGGCGCAAAATGCACCTCACCCCGCTCGTCCAACGCCGCCCCAGCAAAGCCAAAAAACAGCACCTGCCATACCCCGCCCGCATTCGCGCCGTGAATGCCATCCCCCGCGTTGCCGCGAATATTATGCAAGGTGGTGCGGATAGCTATCTGAAAATGGGCCAAAGCTTCTTCCGCCAAACCCATCTTGCAGGCCGTCATGGCTAACACGGCCGGGCTAAGCGAAGAGCCAAACTGCGTATCGGTCAGCGGCTGATAATAGTTGTAATTGGCGGCAAAGGTGCTTTGGTCAAACTGCTCACGAAAGAGCCACAAAAACAAGACGACATCGGGCTGTTTCAAAACCTGATGGGCATTCGCCCCTTCAATCCCCAGCAACTCTTGCATTGATTTGCCATCCTGACCAAACAAATCCATGGCGGGCTTGGCTAGCGCAAAAAAACCTTCAAACTGCTCAATCAACTTGGTCTCCACATTCTGCTCAAAGACCAGCCCTGCTTGTACCGCTCGCCAGTGGGCATAAACGCTGTCATCTAGCTCGAGCTGTGCCTCGAGTGCGGCCGCTTTTTCGGGGGCATGGTCACGGAGCCAATCGCGCACGACCACGGCCGTGTTCAAGTGCCAACGCGCCATGCCATTCGTAAACGCATTGTTGTCCACATGCTCATGGTACTCATCCGGCCCAATCACATTGCGCAAAGCGTATTGCACAGTGCCATCTGGTGGCACTTCCCGCTCAGCGCGACTGCCCCAAAAACGGGCCGTATCCAAAATAATCTCGGCGCCATAATCAACCATGAACGCCTCATCCCCTGTAGCCCGCCAATATTGCATGATGGCATAAGCGATATCCGCCGAAATATGAATCTGAATATCACCCGTCCAAATGCGCGTTAGCTTGGTGCGGTCAGCAAAATGAGGAACCCAAGTGGGGGTGACTTCTTCGCCGCTGGCCGCGCTTTCCCACGGGTATTGGGCGCCCGCAAACCCATTCCCGGCCGCTTTTTGCCGCGCCCCGGCCAGTCCGTGATACCGATACATCAGCAGATTGCGCGCGAGTTCGGGCTGGGTGAAGGTGAAGAGGGGAAGCATATAAATTTCGGTGTCCCAAAATACGTGCCCGCGATAGCCGTAGCCGCTGAGCGTTTTGGCCGCTAAGCTGACGCGATCGTTGTGCTGGGCGGCGGCGTTAAAAAGTTGGAGTTGATAATAGCGGGCGGCTAATTGCGCTTCGTCATCTCCCTCAATGATGATGTCGTTGCTGTGCCAGATGTCGGCCCAGGCGGCGACGTGCGCTTCTTTTAGGGTGTCGTAGTCGAGATTTAGATTTGTTAACACGGCCGTGCTGGCCTGTTGCGGGTTATCCACATCCAAGCTCGTAAAAATCGCGGCCACGCGATCCAGATGCAAACTTTCGCCTGGCTCTAGCGTTTGGGCGACCAATAAACGAGGCTGTCCGGGGCAGGTTTCACAAGCTAGCGCACCTTCGGCGGAGCAGTCGGTCACACGCATAGCCGTCACGGCCGTGATGTCGGTCGCGCGGGTGCGGGTCTGGAGCCAAACCATGCCCGCTTCACTATCCTGCGCTTGCTCTTGCAACGTCCAGTGGAGCAAATCTTGATTGGCAACGTGCCCATCAACGCCGACGGCGACGTTAACCTCACAACGCTGGTTCACGGCCGTGATGAGCAGTCGCACCGCCCCCACATGCTCTTGCGCATAGCTAGCGAACCGCTCAAACGTCATGTCCAGTAGTTCCCCTCCTTCCGCTTCCCAGCGCACATGCCGCCGCAACACGTTGCGTTCACAATCGAGCTGGCGACTAAAGGCGTGAATCTTGCCTCGGTCGAGCCGCACGGGTTGTTGGTTGACGGTCACGGCCGTGTCAAACCAGCGGGGAAAATTCACCAATTCGGTAAAGGCCACGGGCATATCATCAAACACCCCATTCACAAAGGTCAGGTAAGATTCCTGTGGATAACGCTCTTCAAAGGAGCCACGAGAGGAAAAATAGCCGTTGCCAATCGTAAAAACCGTTTCTTTGTGCCGCATATTGTCTGGCTCAAACGCCGTTTCGGTCACCTGCCACAGCGGGTCTAGCCGCAACGTTTGTTGCAATAGCGCGAGCGTCACTTCATCCATCCCGCTCACCTGTCGCACCTGCCCATCTAGCTGAAGGAGCGTGCCAAACCGCGCCGCCGGTCCCACGGACAATACGGCCATCCCGCCGCGCAGAGCGGCCTGCACCCCCGCCGCCGCATCTTCGACAACGACACATTGCTCGGGGCGTACGCCCAACTGCACGGCCGCGTAGCGAAATAAATCTGGCGACGGTTTGGGGCGGCGCACGCTGTGTCCGTCGGCAATGGCGTGAAAGCGAGCCGCCAAACCGAGCCGTGACAGCACAACCTGCGCATTTTTGCTAGCCGAGGCCAGCGCGTAGGGAATCCCCGCTTCGTCTAGCTCATCCAGCAAACGCTCCACCCCCGGCAAAATATCATCGGGACTAATGTCATCTAAAGAGGCGACGTAATAATCGTTTTTGCGGGTCATCATCTCGTTTAGCCGCGCTTCTGTTATGCTCCGCCCGTCCAAAATGCGCTCCAGCGAGGCGCGACGCGACACGCCACGCAGGTCTTCGTTAATGTGGCGATTAAAGGGTAGCCCCTCTTCGTCAGCCAGCTTTTGCCAAGCGTGATAATGATGTTCGGCCGTGTCGGTGATGACGCCATCAAGATCAAAAATTACGCCTTTAACTGTCATGTCTTGCCTCTAGCTATGATTGTCTTACTCGGTAAAGAACCCCTCACCTCTAACTCATCTCCCCAAAGAGAGGAGGACTGGCCCCCTCTCCCTCAGGGAGAGGGCTGGGGTGAGGGT
>JBGTIZ010000276.1:0-19173 GCA_041745395.1 Promineifilaceae bacterium (SeqCode)
AGCAGGTTGTGACGCTTTAGGACGTATTAAAGATATAACAACAGTACAACCGTTAATACGTATGTTACAGGACGAAGATAAATGGGTTCGATTAGAAGCGGCCAAAGCATTAGGACAAGTTAAACATAAGCAATCTGTACCATACCTTATTTCCGCGCTCAAAGATGACGAAGACATTCATAGAGCAAGCATTATTGCATTAGGGAAAATTGGAAGTTTCGAAGCTATACAACACCTCATTCAGCTTCTATATGATTACAACTCAGAAACAAGCAATTTGGTTGTACAAACATTAGGGCAACTATCCGCATTGGACGAAAATAAAATTAATGTAAATACTGTAAGAAATGCTTTGCGGATGTTTACAATCAACCCATTCCGAGAAGATGACTTTTATCAAGCTGTCTATCGTCAAGTCGTCCAACGTCTCACCGAACTTACCGTCAGAGAACTCCCCCTCAACGACCCTTTATGCTCATCGTCGCCCTCTCCTGTGTACTCTTGGCTTCGCTCTTGGGTGGTTGGGAGCTACGGCCGTAATTGCCATCCTCGTTTACCACACTGGTAGACTCTAATCTTTTTGGCTCTCTGAGCTTTGGTGTGGTGAAACTGACTCGTATCATTAGTCATCATCATTCAATGACCAGCTTAACGACGGAAAATTCGCGTCAAATTCGCTTTCTTACGAGCAGAAAAAACGGCTTTGCGAATTTCACCACAGGATTTCTCAGAGAACCATCTTTTTCTTGCAGACAAGCTGGATCACGTCATCAACAAGCGGGGAGAACTGCTTAAAAAGCTGGCAGAGTAAGCGGTCATATCATTTTCCTGAACATAGCCGAACAAAAAAAGCGAGAAGCTCCCCCACTTCTCGCTTTTTACATCTCATCCATGAGCCTACTGAAAAAAGAGCGAATGACGAGGGAAAAATCGTCCCTCGTCATTCGTCATTCGTAATTCGTCTTTCTCCCCCTACTGCCACACCCACTTGCCCACCATCAAATTGCGCCGCTGGAAGACAACCACGGCCGTGGCCCAAAACAGAACCGCCAACCCCAGCAACAACACCGCCCCGCCGACAAACACCCCCTCACTAAAAGCCGCGCTCGTATTGTCGTAATAGTGAAACAGGAAAAACACCTGCCACGCCTCATACGTGGGCGACATATTCGTCACCGCATCTCCCGCATAGTTAGCCAAAACGAACACCGTGGCCAGCATGCCCGCCATGCGCCGCGTGGGGGCGATCGCCCCAAAGAGCAGGCTCGCCATGCTAAAGGCCAGCGTCAGCGGCCAGATGGCTAACATCAGGGGCAACCAGTCCCATACCTCAATCGTGGTCGTGATTTCGTTTTGAATGCCGGCAAAAATAGCCATAACCACCACGGCCGTGAGCAACACAATCGCCAGCAGAGCCAAGGCGATGCCCACCGCTTTGACCAGCACAATTTGCCAGCGCGGGAGCGGCAAGGTCACGATTAACTCCAGCGTGCCGTCATCTTCCTGCCCCGCCAACGCGCCCGTGCCCGTGCTGATAGCATAGACCACCAAGATAATAGGCAACAAGTTAATCACCGTGCCCGAGGCGTACCCCTCAAAAGTCGCCATGTCGGCCACGCCCAACGCTTCATAAAAAGCGAGGTCGCTGAGGTCAAAGACCGCCATTTGGTCAGCCATCGAAGGGTAAAGCCCGAGATAGACGAGCGCAAACATGCTCAGGCCAAGGCTCCAGCCGAGGATGTCGGTGCGTCGGCTGTAAAATTCGTGCCACAGTAAGCTAAGCATCGTTGCCTCCCTCTTCTTGAGTTTGATTGGCTTGGTTGGTTTGATTGGCGCGGCCATTTTTATGGCCGTAATAAGCCAGAAAGACTTCTTCTAGGCTGACGGGTAGCGTTTCGAGGTCATTGAGGCCGTACCCCACGGCCGTGTGCAATAACTCGCCCATGTTTTGCCGCACCTCAAGCAAAACGACGTTTTTATCTTCTTCACGACTTAGCTCAGTGATCCCAGCCACGGCCGTGAAGGCGTCTGCGGGCGGCAAACTCTGCAAAAACAGCTTCACCCGGCGGAACTGCTGATGGGTTAAATCTTCGATATGCTCCGTGGCGACCAATTGC
This sequence comes from Promineifilaceae bacterium (SeqCode), assembly GCA_041745395.1. Taxonomy (GTDB): domain Bacteria; phylum Chloroflexota; class Anaerolineae; order Promineifilales; family Promineifilaceae; genus Hadersleviella. The sequence goes on from JBGTIZ010000276.1 coordinate 2,118, forward strand.
CCCTCCCGAATAATGCCCACGCGGTCACACACCGCCTGCACTTCGGGCAAAATGTGGGAAGAAAAGAAAACGGTGCGCCCGTCCGCCTGCGTCTCGCGCACCAAGTCCAGCACCTCTTGCTGGACAAGCGGGTCAAGGCCACCCGTTGGCTCATCGAGAATGAGCAGGTCGGGCTGGCTCATAAAGGCGGCCACCAGACCGACCTTTTGTTTGTTGCCGCGTGAATAGTCACGCATTTTGCGGGTGGGGTCGAGGCTGAGCCGTTCGCAAAGGGTGTCACGATAAACACGGCCGTGTGTTTTTTGCTCACGCGCCCCCGCCAGCAAATCCAAATATTGGTTGGCGGTCATGCCTGTGGGCAGGTTCAACTCGCCGGGCAAATAGCCGATGCGTTCACGAATGGCGACGCCTTCTTTTTGGCAATCAAGGCCAAATATGGTGGCTGTGCCCCGCGTGGGGCGAATAATGTCGAGCAAAATGCGCAGGGTGGTTGTTTTGCCCGCCCCGTTGGGGCCGAGAAAACCAAAGACCTCGCCTGCTTCGATTTGTAGGTCTAACGCTTCGATGCCGCGCTGGGAACCGTAGTAGAGCGTTAAATCTTGGGTTTGGATCATTGCGGGAGTCATGGGGAGGAGTCCTTTTGGTTCTGGAGCTTGCGGGTTTTTAACGGTATCACGTGTCACGTAATTTTTTTCGCGGGACGTGGAGAACACGGTGATTTTTCCGAGAACTTCCGCTCCTTTCGTCATTCATAATTCGTGCTTCGTCCCTTTTTAATGAGTTATACGCCTAAATCAACCCCCGTTCAAGAATTTATGTCAGCTAGATTACATGACACTTGACACATGAAACTTGACCCAGCCCCTTCATATCGTAGGAAAGGAGCGTTGTTGCACCACGGCCGTGGTGTCATCCGCTACGGGCAACGAAAAATAAAACGTACTGCCCGACCCCTCTTTGCTCTTCACCCAAATCTGCCCCTCATGCGCCTGCACAATATGCTTGGCAATCGCCAAACCCAGCCCCGTGCCGCCAATCTCCCCCCGCCGACGCGCCCGGTCCGACTTGTAAAACCGTTCAAACACTCGTGGTAAATCAGTCGCCGGAATCCCAATGCCCGTATCCTGCACCGAAATAACCACTTCATCATCATTATCGCCCTTCTTGGCCGACAGCGTGATTTTGCCCGCCTCGGGCGTGTATTTAATGGCGTTATGCACCAAATTAGTAATGACTTGTTGCACATGGCTCACATCAGCCAAAACGAGCGGCAGTCCAGCGGGCAAATCTAAGATGAGTTCCACCTGCTGACGTTCGGCCGGGGGCAACAGCCGCTCTACGGGGCGCATGACCAAATCGCTGACGGGCACAGGTTCTAGCTGGAGCCGCACTTGTCCTGACTCGATGCGGGAGAGGGTCAGCAACTCTTCCACTATTTGGGTAATCGATTCGACTTCAGTCACGGCGCGGCGCAGGAAGCGTTGGGCGGCGGGCGGGTCTTCAAGGGCACTATCTTGGAGCGTTTCGATGAGGGCGCGCACCGAAGCGATGGGGGTGCGCAGTTCGTGCGACACGTTGCTAATAAAGTCGCGGCGCACGGTTTCGAGGCGACGAATGCGCGTCAAATCTTGCAAAATAACCAGACAGCCGATGCGTCCTTCATCTTTGAATGGGGACACAATCGCCTGCAAAAAGATGCCGTGCCGCTCAATCTCGATGGCGGCCGTTTGCTCACGCCGCTCAAGCCGGCACTGTTGCCACAGGTCAATAAGCTGGTGATGGTAAGCCACTTCAGCAAAGGAGTGACCGAGGGCGTCTTGTTCGGTGGTTTGGAGCAGGCGCATAGCGGCGGGGTTGAGAAAATTAACCCGCCCTTGGGCATCCACAATAAGCACGCCGTCGGCCAAATGGTTTAACACCGTAGATAAACGGCCGAGTTCTTCTTTTAGTAGCTGGTTTTCGGTTTGGGTTTTTTCGAGGAATTGGTTAAAGGCATTGATCAGTTGCCCGAGGGTATCGTCTCGATCGGAGAGGATATGGGCGGCTTTTTCGCCAGCGATAAGCTGGTTGAGGACGTTGATTAAGCGGTCGAGGAGGCGTTGGTAGGGCTGGAGGAGGCGCAGGAGGAAGTAGCCAATGATGGCTGTGGTGCTGAGGGCAATACCCACGGCCGTGCGCCAATAACAGCCACTTTCCAATGTACAGCCAGGCTGGCTATACAAATAGGCCAGCAAAAACAGAGACCCCATCTGCAACACAGCTAGCGGCACAATAAAACGCCAAGGAATTTTACGTAGAAAGGTCATAATAGGTGCGACGGGCGAGGTGCGAGGGGCGACGTTTTCACGGTCTTTCGGATTTTGTGGGTTTCGAACGGTGTCATGTTTCACGTGTCATGTGTCATGTGGCTTTTCTCTAGACTTGGCTTTTTTAGCCAAGACGGTCGCTAAGTGACCCCGTGAATTCCCAAAGAGCCTGATTTCATTCACAATTCACCATTCACCATTTACAATTCCCCCTTCCCTCACCCCTCAAACCGATACCCAATGCCGCGCACGGTGACGATGCGTTTGGGCGTGGTGGGGTCTTGTTCTATTTTTTCGCGTAGCCAACGAACATGCACATCTACTGTGCGGCTATTGCCGTCATACGCCCAATCCCACACCCGCTCCAAAATAAGGTCGCGGGACAGGGCGATGCCGCGATGCCGCGCTAAAAAGGCGAGTAGCTCATACTCCTTCGGTTTCATGCGCAGAGGCTGGTCGTCGAGCAAAATTTCGTGCCGCTGTTGGTTAATCACCAAATTGCCAAATTCGAGCAGTTTATCGGGGCGCGTTTGCTCGCTTTGGGTCTTCTGCTCGGCGTCTTGCTCCGCGCTCACCTCTTCGCGGATGAGGCGCACGCGCCGTTGCATTGCCTTCACCCGCGCCATTAGCTCGCGCATACTGAACGGCTTGGTGATGTAATCATCCGCCCCCATCTCGAGGCCGACCACTTTATCTACTTCATCGGTGCGGGCGGTGAGCATGATGATGGGTACGCCCATCTCTTTGCGCAAAATGCGGCACACTTCAAATCCGTCCAGATGGGGAAGCATGATGTCCAGCAAAATGAGGTCAGGTTTTTCCACCCGCGCCAAATGCAAAGCCATGCGGCCGTCAGTGGCTCGCACCACATCATAGCCTTGACGCTTAAGGTTGTATTCGATTGTTTCTAGTAAGGTTTGGTCGTCTTCGACGAGTAAGATTTTCATGGGGAGGGTTCAGGGTGCAAGGTGCAGGGGGCGATTGGCTTATTGCTTTCGTCTGATAGCTAGCCTAGCCATGAAGGCTAATAAAAGGCTACCACCAATCAAAACAAACCACAAGTTTGGGTTGTTGCTGACCACGGCCGTGGCTGATTCTCCCCATGTAGGCACAGGAGTTGGCGTGGCCGTGGGCATAGGCGTCGCAGTTGGGGTGGCCGTCGCGGTGGCGGTGGGCGTGGCCGTGGGGGAAGGTGTCGCCGTCGGCGTGGCGGACGGGGACGGGGATGGGGTGACCGTGGGGGTGTTGGTTGGCGTGGGTGTGGGCGTGGGGGGAGGGAGTTCCTCGACCAAGAAGAGGGGCGGCCCACCGACGAGGCATTCACGCGGTAAGCAAGTCGCCCCGCCGAGGATAATGGTGTAAACGCCGTTGGTGGGCTGGATTTGCCCCAGCGAATCGCCTGTCGCGCTGTATAAATCGGCCATGGGCAGGGTGGCGGTCAGGGTCAGGGTGTGGCTCACGGCCGTGCGTGCCCACAACACGTGGGTCTGACCCAGCGGTTTTTCAAAGGTCACATGGTGGTGCTGGCGCGTTTCGGTTTGGGACACGGCCGTGAACCCCTCCAGCCGCTCAATCACCGTGCGCTGGGCTTCAAAGGCCGGCCGTTTACTCTGGTCAGGGCGCAAAATCCCAAACGATTCGCCGCCGTCGGGCAGAGCAATATCGAGCAACTTATACACCCCGATGCTGTCCGCCCCCGCCGCAAACCCAAGCGCATACGCCTGCACAATAAACCACGCCTGCTGGTCTAAATCAATCGGAAACTGCGGCCGATTGACCGGCCAGCCGGGGTCAAGCGTGGGCGCGGCGTTTGTTTCGTTAATCCAAATCTCTTTGTCCCCCAGTCCGTGCTTGTCGAGCGTCTTTTGCACCTCGTTCACGATACTGGGCACGGTTTCCGAGCGAAAATAGATGTGCAGGGTCACGGCGTCGAAGTAATAGTCGTTGTCCGCCGCGTCTGGCTCATTGACGATGGCCTCGAGCAGTTCATCTAAATAGTTGGGATTATGCCAGTAGGTCATGCCCGCCAAATGAATCTTGACCTCGGGGTCAACTTCCCGCATGGCTAGGGCGGACACTTTGAGCAGGCGTACATAATCATCCACGTCCCCTTCAAATTCAAAGCCAAACACTCCGAAGTCAATGTCTGGCTCGTTCCAGATAATCCAGTTGTGGACGCCCAGCGGCCCGTAATAGCGGGCGATGCGGCGCACGTAGTTGGCCCACAAATTTTCAGGACTGTCGATCGCTTCGTATAGCCCGAGGGGCAGGCTTGCTTCGCCCGCGATGCTCTCTGGGTCACGCGCCCAAGCGGGGGTGTTTTTGAGCAAGCCCATCACAAAACGGCCTTGCTCTTGCGCTTCGACCAGCCACTCTTCGTAGACGTGCAGGGTGTTCCAATCTTCGGGGCCAAAGGGCTGGACTTCGCGCCAGTAAAAGATGATGCGCTCCCAACCGACGCCTAGCTCGGCCGTTTCTTCGGGGAGCCAGAACCCTTCGACGAGGCCGAAACGGGGGTCGCGCTGGGGGGTGGGCGCGGCCGTGGGGGTGGCGGTCGCGGTGGGGGATGGGGTTACGGTGGGGATGGGGGTGAGGGTGCTGGCCACGGCCGTGGGGGGCGACTGGCTAAAAGCAGTCCAGAGAAGCAGACTGCTCAAGATCAGGGTAAAAAATATCGAGAAGGGATTTTTATTCATTAGCTCTAGTTAGGGTCAGTTTAGCAGGTGGCCTTGTCTGGCTATATTTCTTCTAGCCACGGATGACACAAATTAGCACGAAGGAGAAGCTTAAATTCGTGTCATTCGTGAAATTCGTGGCAAAAATGCTTAACATAATGATGCTGGAGGCTACCTGGGCAGAGAGCGGGGTTGCCAAAAATTGACCAACTCACCCTGCAAATCATCCGTCATGATGTCTGCCCAGCGGGTCAGCGACAAGGCGACTTGGGCCACGTTCCCCGTGGTCACCATAACCGGCTCACCCGTTAACCATTCGACCAGCTCCGCTATGCCAGGGTTGTGCCCAACGACCATCACCCGTTCCAAACTGTCGGGCAGTTCGGCTAGCTTCTCGAGGTAAGCTTCGGGGTCAGCATGGTAAAAATCAGGGGTTTGTGCCCAGTCGTTTTCGTAGCCACTGCCGTCGATGACGCCTTGGGCGGTTTGGCGGGCACGCACGGCCGTGGAGCTAATAATCCAGTCTGGTACAAGCTCTTGCTCTTTGAGCCACGCTCCCATAAGCGGAGCCTCTTCCTCTCCACGCTCATTGAGCGGCCGTTCATGGTCGGTGCGGGCATTGCTGTCCCAATCAGATTTGGCATGGCGCATAATTAGCACGGTTTTCATCGCGGTACACTCCTTGTCAGTCGTTAGATGGAGGGGATTTTAGCAGGGTTGGGGCAGAATGTGAGATTTTGAGGGCTAAATTTTAGCTGTCAGTAGGGAAGCGTTCAGCTACTTGACTTTAGGAAAGCAAAAACCCACGGCCGTGTAGAACCCTACCCACGGCCGTGGGTTTTTGCTTCCTTATACAGCTAGTGGCTCCAGCTCGACGGCACTCTCTTAACTTAAGGCAAGCGCACCAGCGACCAATCATCTAGGAAGAAGCCGTTGTTCTGCAAGGCAAAACGACCACGCACGGCCGTGCCCACCGTCACCGTTTGCCCTTGACTGAGCGTAAACGTGGTGCTGAATTCATTACGCTGACCAAATGCAGGATACATCAACCCTGTGCCACCCCCCGGCGCAATCAGACGGACATCCCCAGACAACGGGTCATTTGCCCATACCTTTTGCCCCCCCTCATAGGCCATCACCAAATCAGGGAAAAGGCGCACCGTCAGCCGATAACTGCCCGGCGGGAGCGCAATGTCGGTCAGCAAGCGGAAGCTGATGGGACTGCTTCCCTTGAACACCTTCACGGTCTGGTTGCCGGCAAAGATAAACTGCCCATGTTCGGCAGGCGGTAAATGGGCGCGGCTCAGGACACGCACCTCTGGCCGACGATAAAAGTCCCAACTGTTGTTGCCAAATCCCGTTGGCCCTTCGTCCCACTCAAAACGCCAGCCGTCTGGTATTTGTAGCTCGGGAATGCCGTTTGGATGATACCAACCTGCTTCAAAAGAGGGATTGGGGAGTAGATTTGTGCCGCTGGCTGGCGGTGGTGGGCTGGTTGGTGGGGCAGGCGGCGGACTGGTTGGCAGAGCGGGTGGCGGGGCAGATGGTGAACTGGGAATGGTGAGGCGTTGGCCGACGTAAATGAAGTTGGGGTTGCTGATGTTGTTGGCTTGAATCAACACGGCCGTGCTCACCCCAAAACGCACGCCAATACGCATCAGCGTATCCCCCCGCTGAACGATGTAGATGATGCCCCCTGTGGCTGGTGGTGCTGACGGCGGGACGGGTGTCGGCTGTTGGGGGAGAGGATTCGGGTTGCTGGGCGGTGGGGGAGAGGCGTTGCCGTCGGGGATGATTAACTGCTGGTTGGGGAAAATCAGATTGGGATTGACCAAATTATTCGCCTGCGCCACGGCCGCGATACTGGTTCCATAGCGGCGGGCAATGCTGGCGAGGGTGTCTCCCCGCTGGACAATATAAATGGTGTCGGCTGTTACCAGCGACACCGCGCCGAAAACAAGACCAAGGGTCAGAAAGAAAATAGTGGCGAGAAACGGCACACGCTGGCGAAACGGGGTCATGCTTACCTCCATGCTCAAGACAGGATTTAGCAGGATTATAAGCAACACGGCCGTGGCAAGAAGTAAACAGAGGGTGAATACGCCATCGCTCGGGAAAACCACAGTGAGAAGTGAAAAGTGAAAAGTGAGAAGTCGCGTTCGTCTGACCGCTCTCGGTTAGCACGCAAACCACTTTTGACTTCTTACTTTCTACTTTTCACTCACCATGCCACCATACACAGGATGCGCACTGGCGCGAGTTGTTCTCTGCCACAGCCGCGCCACATCACGGCCGAGTCCGCGAGCGGCGGCGCGTAAAATCACGGGCAGGGGACGCCAGCGAGCCGCATTTTTATGCTGACGCGCCAATAAAAGAGCCAGCCGCCGCCGATAATCTTCATCTTCAAAGAGCCAGCGGGCGACGGTAATCGTGAGCGGATTATCAAGCGGAATGTAAAAATCCTCTAACACCGTCAGCACGGTAGCGACGTACATGGGGTGCATCTCCGCCCAGACCTCTTGGTCGAACTGTGCCCGCGCCGCGTTCCAGCTTTGCTGGCCGTTTTGCCAGCGCAAAATGGCGTGCGCCAACGCCCGCGAGGTAAAAACGGCGTCGTGAACGCCTTGCCCGTCTACGGGGTCTTTTTGGTGCAGAGCGTCGCCCGTGAGTGCCCAGCCCGGGCCGCCGCTCTCCCGATACAGGTTGCCAATGTCGCGCATGCCGCGCAAAGGGGTTGCCACACGGCCGTGTTTGACCCTGCGCCACGCCGCTGGCGAATTGCGCAAAATCTCGTGATACAAGCTGTCCATCTGGCCGCCGCCTGTTTTGAGCTTCTTGCTCTGCCCTTCGACAATCACGGCCGTGCGGCCGTCCGCGCTCTCGAGGATGAGAATACCCACGCCCTGCTGAGGGCTGATAAAGTGCATGGTGGCGATGCCGCTCTGGTCATAGGGAGCCACGCCGTCCCAATAGGCGTAAATTGCGCTGGTGGGCAGGTAGGTGAAGGCGTGGTGTTCGCGGGCGTTGACTTGGCGGGCGACGGTGCTAAAACGACCGTCCGCGCCCACGACGAGGTCGGCGGTGTAGGTTTCGCGCTGGCGTTGGTGACTGACTTCGACGCCGTACACACGGCCGTGTTCGTCTTGCAGGAGCTTTTGCACGGCCGTGTTCATCCGCCCCGTCGCCCCACTTGCTAACGCTAGCTCCCAGAGAACATAATCAAACTGGGCGCGATCTACGGCATAGCTATAATCCCGCCCAAACGCCGTGGCCGTCGGATTAAACACCCGAAACGACTGCCGAATCTCATACACAAAGCGGCGCGACGGCGGCACACCCCGCGCATATTGCGCTTCATCCGCCCCAATTTCATCCAAATAGTGCATCGCCGCCGCGTTAATGACGGGCGAAGAGGCGGGATGAGGACTAGGCAAGCTTTGCCGCTCTAGCAGAAGCACCGCCCGCCCCGCCTGCGCCAACCGTGCCGCCAACGTACTGCCCGCCACGCGCCCCCCGACTATAATGACATCGTAATGGTTGTGAGTTGGTTTCATGCGGTACAGTTTAGCAGAGTGAAGAGAGGAAGTGAGTAAGAGAGAGAGAGAGGAAGTGAGAAAGTGAGTAAGAGCGTGTTAAGCTTACGTGACCCGTGAAACATGACACTTGATACGTGATGAGACTGGCTAACATTAAGAGGCTGATTTTGTTAAAATATTGGTATGGAAACTAAAACAACGTGGGAAGATACGGGACGAGATTGTCAGTTTTGCGGCGGGCAAGTGTATCGGCGCACCGACGAAGAACCGACGCGCATCGCGGCATATTATCAATGCCAACGCTGTGGGGCGCAATGGTCGTTGAGCAACCAACTCATCCGCGAAAGTAGCGTCGTGCCCACTTCCGAAAAAGACACGGTGCGCTCCTCTTTGGAGAGCGTGCCGCGCTGGGTATGGATTTTGTTAGGGGTGGGGGTAGTGATTATCGCCCTGCGCTTCAGCGTGATTGGCGTGCTACTGATACGCTATCTGATCCCGGCCGTGTTTGTGGGTATTGTGGCGGGGGTGATTTACATGTACGGGCGGTGGCTGGATTGGTGGTAAAAGCAAATAGAGATGAAGTACGAATTATGAATGACGAAAGGGGCGTAGATTGACCCGCTCCCTTTCGTCATTCTTCCCTCGTCCTTCGTCCTTTTTTAGTCGCTCAGCACTCGTTACTCACACCACACGGCAAAGAAATCCTTTGAGGTAAGCGGATTCGGGGAAGGTTAGGGAGATAGGATGGTCGGGGGCTTGCCAGAGGTGATGCAGGATTTGTACGTCTCGTTCGGCGTCCACGGCCGCGCCGAAAAGAATTTTCTGAAACAAATCAGCCGTGATAAGGCCGGAGCAGGAAAAAGTTACCAGCAACCCACCCGGCCGCAGGAGCCGTAACGCCAACCAGTTAATATCTTTATAGCCCCGTGTCGCTTGCTTGAGGTCACGCTGGCTACTCATAAATTTGGGCGGGTCGAGAATAATCACGTCAAACTGCCGCCCTTCGTCTCGATAATGGCGCAATAGCTCAAACGCATCGGCGGCGATGTATTCATCTTGGGGACGAGGGCCAGCCACGGCCGTGACATTTTGCTCCGCTAGCTCCAGCACCGCCTGCGAGGTGTCCACGTTGGTGATTTGTTTGGCTCCCGCCGTGGCCGCATAAACGGCAAAGCCGCCCGTGTAGGCAAAGACGTTGAGCACCTCTTTGCCCTGCGTGAAGCGGGACTGGCCGAGCAGGGTGCGATTTTCTCGCTGGTCAAGATAGAAACCCGTTTTATGTCCCTCGTGCAGGTTTACGAGAAATGCACGGCCGTGTTCCTGAATCGTCACCGTTTCATCTGGTACCTCTCCCCAAACCACCCCCACGCTGGTTTTCAGCCCTTCCTTGCGCCGCACGGCCGCGTCCGACCGCTCCAAAATGCCTTGCGGCTGAAGCAACTCAGCCAGCAGAGCGACCAGCAAATCCCGCCGCTGGTCAATGCCCAGCGTCAGGCATTGCATGACCAGATAATCCCCGTATTTGTCCACAATGAGACCGGGCAGGCCGTCTGCTTCGGCGTTAACCAAGCGATAGGCGGTGGTGTCTGGCTCGAGGGCGAGGGCGTGGCGAGCGGCGATGGCCTGCTGGAGTTTGTGCCGCCAAAAGTCGGCGGACAGGCTCTCTTGCGGTGTCCAACTGAGGATGCGCCCTTGGATTTGGGAGCGGGGATTAAAATAGGCGATAGCTAACTCACGGCCGTGGGCATCTATCACCGTTACCAGTGACCCAGGGGGTGGGTCGCCGTCTACTTGTTTGATAGCTCCCGAGAAAATCCACGGATGGCGATTGCGGACAGGTTTTTCACGGCCGTGTTTAAGCTGTACACGGCCGTGGATTGCTTCAGCTTGCTCATTGTTCATAGTTTGTACTCGTTACTTGTTTGGGAAGAGGAGGCTCTTTAAGTGGGCCGAAAAATCATTCGGTGAATAAGGTTTGAGATAAAAATGATCAGCCCCAGCCTCTCGGGATTTAGTGGCGCAACGGTCATCGCCCGAAACGGTCATAATGAGCAAATCAGGCGGCGCGTGCGTCGCCCCTTGGCGCACCTCTTCCACCAAGGTTAGCCCGCTAACTCCTCCCGCCAAATGACAATCAACCACCAAAGCGGCGGTCACGGCCGTGAGCTTCGCCCGCGCCGCTTCTAGCGTCGGCGCCAGCGTGACCGTAAAGCCGTCAAGCTCTAACAGCATTTTGAATAAATCTGAATTGGTGCGGTCGTCGTCAACGACTAAAATGTTCATAATATCCATCATGATAGGAATAGTAGCACATTAGCTCGCTTTTGCTTCAGCAACTAGCTTCTGCTTTAGCTCCCACAGCTTGGGGGAGAGCGAAACGTGATAAATGTGCGGGTTAATAAGCCGCTTGACCCCTGCGTCTAATTTTGCGAGGTCGGCGATGCGCTGGGCGCGAATGCTCTCCAGGTCGGGTAAATCATAGACCAGTTTGCCCTCTTCCAAGATGGGTTCATGGAGCGGTTCCACGGCCGTGGTTTGACCCTTCTCCAAAACCCGATTAACCCCATAATCTGAGGGATGTTGCAAAGAGATAGGCTGGCCAGGGGTCGGCCTTTCCTCCTGGTCAGCTAGCGTCAGCAAATCGGCCGTGGCCTGCCCCCGCTCATCATAAATGCGCCATGCCCGCTTATGCCCCGGATTCGGCGTTTTAAGGGGCGTTTCGGAAACCTTGATAGCGGGTTGCCACGCGCCCTTATCCTCAACCGCCACCAATTTATACACCCCGCCCAGCGCGGAATTTCCTTCCGACACAATCAACTGCGTGCCCACCCCATACGCCAGCCGCTTGATAATCCCCTCCGCATCCTGCCCATACTGCGCCGCCTCCTGCCGAATCTGGGACAAAATTTGCAAGATGGTCATCTCGTCCAAATTGTTAGACAACACGATGCTGATGTCGGGAAAACCAGCCTGATTAAGCATGATGGCCGCCTGTACCGTCAAATAAGCCAAGTCGCCCGAATCGAGCCGGATACCAATCGGCCTATGCCCCTTTTGACGGAGCTTTTCAAATACCGCAATGGCGTTCGGCACACCGCTTTCCAGCGTGTTAATCGTGTCCACGAGGAGCAGACAATCATCAGGATAAACGTCCGCATATGCTTGAAAGGCGGTTAATTCTCCTTCGCCCAGAGCCATGAAAAGTTGCACCATGCTGTGGGCGTGGGTGCCTTTGGGCGGCACACCCAGCACGTGGGAAATACCCGCATTGGAAGAGAAATCAGCCCCGCCAATCAGAGCGGCGCGTGTGCCCGCGTTGACGCCCCGCTCGTGGCCGCGCCGCATTCCAAACTCCATGAGCAGTTGGCCGCGTCCCGCTTGGCTGATGCGCGAGGCGCGGGTGGCTATCAGCGTCGGATAGTTGAGATGGTTGAGCAGGGAGGTCTCGAGGATTTGAGCCATTGCCAGCGGCCCTTCGATGATGGTCAGGGGCACATTGGGATGCACGACGCGCCCTTCGGGGATGGCGTGCATGGTGAGGCTGTCGAAACGGCCGTGTTGACGTAACCATGCGAGAAAATCATCCGCAAAGAGGGGGTTGCCCGCGCTGTCTTGTAAGCTTCGCAGATGGGCAATGTCTTCATCGCGGAAGGCACTCGCCTGCATCCAGTCCAACAGCCATTCCAGCCCCGCATTGATACAATACCCCGCTTGGTGCGAGCCGTAGTTGGGATTGGTGCGGTAAAAATGGTCGAATTGCACTCGTTTCTCGTGTAGCCCCATGCGGAAATAAAGCTGGGCCATCGTCAATTGGTATTGGTCGGTGTATAAAATGCCCTCGGCCGTGTGGCGGTCGTGTGCTTTCATGTGGGTTTTCTCCAAGGAAAAAGGAAGAGGACAGAAGGAAGAAAAGGGGCGGGTCTTCTTGAGGAAATCTCCGCGTTCTCCGCGCCCTCTGCCGTTTTTAATTTAGTGATGAGCGATGAGTAGGTTTGTTGTGTCGAGATTTTAACAGATAATCATTGGATGGGCTGATGGGTAGGACAAATCACGGCCATGAACAGCAATCCAAAATCAAAAACCCAAAATCCAAAATGCTAAAGATTGGTATAGACGCCCGTTTGCCTTTTTATCGGCGGGGGGGCATTAGTCAGTATATTCTGTTTTTGCTCCAAGCCCTAGCCGAGCTAGAGGGTGAGCATGAGCATGAGTACGTGGTGGGGCAAATGGGCAAAGATAGCGAGAGCTATGTGCCCGACGCGGCCCATTTTCGACGGCTCGATTTGCGCACGCCGTGCCATCATCGGCTGGAGCGGTGGGCACTGGGCACGGAGCTGTGGCTGGTGCGAGAAAAGCTGGACGTGTGGCACAGCCCTGATTTTATCCCGCCCGCGTGGGGGGCAAGGCGGCGAGTGATTACGGTGCATGACCTCAACTTTTTGCATTTTCCGCAATATCTGACGGCGGATAGCTTGCGCTATTATCGGGGCCAAATTGCGTGGGCGGTGAACACGGCCGTGCATATTTCCGCCGACAGTGAACAGACCCGCCAAGACCTCATCCAGTTGCTCAACGTGCCGCCCGAAAAAATCACGACCGTGCATCTGGCCGTCAACCCACTTTATCAGCAAAGCTATTCAGCCGAAGAGATAGAGGCAACGCTCAGGGCGCACCATTTGCCCCGCGACTTTATTTTGGCCGTGGGCACGCTGGAGCCGCGCAAAAATTTGCCCACTCTGTTACGAGCGTATCAGCAGGCGCGGCAAGAGGGGGGCGTGGACGTGCCGCTGGTGCTGGTGGGGAGCAAAGGGTGGCTGGATGAGGAGATTTGGGCGACGGTGGCCGCTTTGGGGCTGACGCTGGGCCAGGAGGTGCGCCATCTGGAGGGGGTGTATGATGAGCAGTTGGCGCATCTTTATCACACGGCCGTGCTTCTGGCGACCCCCAGCCATTACGAAGGGTTTGGCCTGCCCGCGCTGGAAGCGATGACCTGTGGCTGTCCGGTGCTGGTCAGCGACCGTGGCTCTTTGCCCGAGATTGTGGGGGAGGCGGGCTGGGTTCTGCCCACCGATGATGTGACGGCGTGGGCAGAGGCGCTCACGGCTGTGTTGACCGATTCCGCCCGTCGTGAAACAATGGTAGCCGCTGGCCGCCAGCGCAGTCGCGCTTTTTCATGGCACAACACGGCCGTGTTAACACAACAAATTTATCAATTAGCAATGAGCAATGAACAATGAACAAAGGGGCGGAAGCAAGATGTGACGCTTTCCTTGCACCCTGCACCCCTTGCACCCTGAACCCTGCACCATGAAACTAACAACCAACGAAAACCAACTCGTTCTGAAAGATTCTAACATTCCCAAACTGCTTTTGTTTGCGGTGGGGCAATTTGTTTTGGGCGTGTTGCTGATTGCGTCCAGCCTGTTGCATCCGCTTCTGGTGCTGTGCGGCGCGTTGCCCGGTATTTTGCTGGCATTGACCTCGCCCCTCTGGTTTTTGACCCTCCAGCAACTCGAGGCGCGGTTTGACAAAACGGCGGGCACGGTGACGATTTTGCGCCGCTCCCGTTTTGTGCTGAGCCAGCCCGAACAGTATGCTCTGAGCCAAATTTATGAGGTGATTGTGGATAGGCAGTCGCCCGTGCCCGTGTGGTGGCAATGGCGGCAACGGCTGAAAAATCCAGAGAAGGAGCCTGCTTTTTCAAGCGGCCCAAGCTGGAATGACCGGCATCATTTGGTGCTGGTGTTGCAGGATCGTCTGCAAGTGCCGCTTTCGACGGCCAAATTGCGACAGGGCGGGTGTGCGTCCACGGCCGTGGCTCTCAAATCTTTTCTGGCGTGAAAGACAGGGAAAAAGTGAGAAGTGAGAAGTAAAAAGTGGGCTTCGACAAGCTCAGCCACCGTCGCCCCTCGCCCCTCGCACTCTAACCTATGAACATTCTCTTCTTAACCCCCCAACTCCCGTACCCGCCCCGCCAAGGGGCAAGTATGCGCAACTACTTTATTATTAAAGGCGTGTCGGTCGCGCATCAGGTCAGTTTGCTGACCTACCGTGAGGCACATCAGCGCACAGACGAGGGGACGCTCCAGCCATTGCAGTCGCTACTGCAAGAATTGGTTGTGGTGGATGTGCCTCCACGGCCGTGGAAACGCCGCCTGCAACAGTTTCTGACCAGCCCCCAGCCTGACCTCGCCTTTCGCCTTGCCAGCGACGAATTCGCCAACGCCCTCGCCCATCTGCTCCAGCAAACCCAGTTTGACATTGTGCAAATCGAAGGGCTAGAGTTAGCGTGGACGATGCTCGTGGTGCAACAAGTTAGCCCGCAGAGCCGCCTTGTGTTTGACAACCACAACGCCGAGACGGCTCTCCAGCGGCGCACGATGCAGACTGACTGGCAGACCGTGTCCCGCTGGTCGGCCGCGTTTTACTCCAGTGTGCAGGTGTGGAAGCTGGGGCGTTATGAGCGGTGGGCCTGCCTGACGGCGGACGCGGTCACGGCCGTGAGTGATACTGACCAGCGTTTGCTCAGCGAGATGGTTCCCGAAATAGGGCACACCATTGTGGTTGTGCCCAACTGTATTGACACGGAGCCGTATCTGTCGTTAACGGTGGACACGGCCGTGCTTTATGACCTCGTTTTTGTGGGCAAAATGGATTATCGTCCCAACGTAGACGCCGTTTTATGGTTTGGGCAAGAAATTTGGCCGCGCATTTTGGCCGCCCGCCCCGAGACGACGTGGGCCATCGTCGGCCAAAAGCCCCATGCGCGGCTCGACGTGGTGCAAGAGTGGGCAGGGGTGACCCTAACGGGCTTCGTGGATTCAGTTTTGCCTTATTTGGCGGGGGCGAAGGTGATTATCATGCCGCTCCGCATGGGGAGCGGCACGCGGCTGAAATTTATTGAGGCGTGTGCGGCGGGCAAGGCGATTGTGACCACGGCCGTGGGGGCGGAGGGCTTTCCCGTGCAGGCGGGGGTGGAGGCGTATGTGGCGAATGAGCCAGAATGGTTTGCGGAGCATGTGCTGGGCGCATTGCGCCACGAGGAAGGGCGGGCGAGTCTGGGTGCGGCGGCGCAGAATTTAGCCAGGCAGTATGATTGGCGGGTGGTTGTGCCGAGGTTCACGGCCGTGTATAAAAAACTGCTCTCCGCTCCCTAGAAGAACGATTCCCATGAACGTCGAATATTTTCCCACCATATAAGAGCCGCATTTAGTCCCCCCATTTCCTACAATTCAGCCAATTCAGCATGACAAGTGTAAGACCCTTGGCTAAACAGGGTTATCTTTTGCTTTACGTAAGCGTTCAGCGTCTCAGCCAGTCAGCACTTCAGCTTGTTTTTCTCAACACAATTTCGTCATACCCGAATGGGTGAGTAGCCTAAAACAAGAATCGACTCGTCAAATAGTCTGTTATCGAGCTGAAAAAATCAAGTTTGGTACGCAGTTTAGCTAGCTGACTGGCTGAAATGCTGACTACCTGAACGCTTACACGACTTGCCGCATATGGCCTAACGATTGACCAACAAGCCCGTTGCCTTAAGCCCTGTCGAAGGCAAAAGGGCGGGATTCGACAGAGCTTCGACCCTCAAGTGCGTTAATAGTTACGTGTCTTATCGAAAATCCGTGGTGGAAACTCCGGGCACTGAGCGGGAGTAAAGGTGACGCTCTGGACAAAAAGTGACCGAAGAGGAAGGTTTCCCCTTCATGTTAAGAACGCCCTCGCCCCGGAGGCTATGCCTCTTCTTGGGCGGCCCACTGCATGGTGTAGAGGTTGAAATAACGGCCGTGTTGAGCGAGCAATTCTTCATGCGTGCCCATCTCCACGATTTCCCCCTGATCCAGCACCACAATTTTATCCGAGTTGACAATCGTGTTCAGCCGATGGGCAATGACAAAACTGGTGCGTCCCTCCAGCAGTTTGTCCAGCGCGGCCTGAATCTGCTTCTCCGTGGCCGTGTCCACACTGCTGGTCGCTTCGTCCAGCACCAAAATGCGCGGGTCGGCCAGCAGGGCGCGGGCAAACGAGATGATTTGCCGCTGACCCACGCTAAGGTTGACCCCGTTTTCGCCCACTTCGGTGTAATAACCACGCGGCAATTTGCTGATAAACGTATCCGCCCCCACGTAACGCGACGCCTGAATCACATCTTCGTCGGGAGCCATCAGCCGCCCGTAGCGGATGTTGTCCATGATGGTGCCGGAGAACAGGAAGGTGTCTTGCAGGACGATGCCCATCTGCTGGTGCAGGCTGGTCTGGGTGATGGCGCGAATGTCGTGGCCGTCTATGGTAATCTCCCCGCCGGTCACGTCGTAGAAGCGGGCGAGCAGGCGAATGACGGTGCTTTTGCCCGCGCCCGTTTCGCCAACGAAGGCGATTTGTTGCCCCGGCTCGGCGATGAGCTGTACGTTTTTGAGGACGGGTTCCTCTGGTTTGTAGCTAAAGCTGACGTTATTGAAGGCCACACGGCCGTGGATGGGTGGCAAATCATACGCCTTGGGCGCGTCCTGCAAATCTGGTTCCGTGTCTAACAAGTTAAAGA
>JBGTIZ010000277.1:0-6418 GCA_041745395.1 Promineifilaceae bacterium (SeqCode)
GGTCGAGGTCGCCGACGGTGTCGCGGTAGCGGCGGGCAGACCCACCCACGGCCGTGTGCCTCACCCCCGTTAATTTTGCCAAATCCGCTAAAATCTGTTTTGCTAGCGGCAGAGCATCCCCCAGCGGATGCCGTCCATCCCCAAACTTTTGCAGGGCGCGGATATTGCGCAAAATTTTCTCTTCTGACTTGGCCCCCATTTTCGGCAGTTGACGCAAATCCCCTCGCTCCGCCGCTTCGGCCAGCCCCTCAAGGGTGGTCACGCCCAACTGCTCATAAATAAGCTTGATGCGCTTCGGCCCCAGCCCATCCACGCGCATCAGGTCGAGCAGACTGGGCGGTATCTCGGCGGCCACGCGGTTATAAAAGTCAAGCTCGCCCGTCGTGATTATCTCGACGATTTTGTCGGCGAGCGTTTGGCCGATACCAGAGATACTGGTCAATTTTTCCCTGGCCGTGTGCATCTCGGTCAGCTCACGGCCGTGGGCCAAAATATTCTCGGCGGCACGACGGTAAGACAGCACGCGATGAATGTTATCGCCTCGTATCTCTAACAAGTAGCTTGTTTTTTCAAAAATGTCGGCAATGTCTCTGTTTTTCATCATTAGCTCAAGGCAAGTTCATCTGGGTCGTGAATTGGGTCAGGCAGGCATTATACTGGCTTTCGCCCAACTGATGCAGATGCTAGGCGAGAAACATATCAAGCTTTATAATTCGACGCACCCGTTCGCCTGTGTCCGAGCAAAAAGTCACTAAATTGGACTACAAATTAGCGGTAGCCGTTCAGCTACCAAAATAAGGTGAGAGAGTAAAAAATGCCCCAGCCTGAGCAAGAAGGTGTCATCAAATTTAAGTTGCATTATACGCCGTCGGCGGGGTTGCCGCTGGGGGATGAGGTGTTGTCCACGGCCGTGTCTGCCCTGAACGGCTGGCGTACCCTCTGCCGACGACTCGACCTTATCGGCCAAGACCCCGTCCGCTACGATGGCTACGGATTTGGCAACATCAGTCAGCGCGTCGCGGATTCGTTTCTGATTAGCGGCACGCAAACGGGGCATGTCGCCCAGCTCACGGCCGAGCAGTACGCGCTCGTCACCGCATGTGACCCTGCCCATAATCAGGTATGGGCGACGGGCGCGGTCAAGCCGTCATCGGAAGCAATGACGCACGCCGTTTTGTACGCGCTAGACGCTTCAATTAGGGCGGTTATTCATGTGCATTCGCCCGATTTATGGCACACGGCCGTGTCGCTCAACTTGCCCCAAACCGACCCCGCTGTGCCCTACGGCACACCCGCCATGGCCGCCGAGGTGGCGCGTTTGTTTGCCGACACGGCCGTGGGTTCACGCGGCATTTTCAGCATGGGCGGCCACGAAGACGGCGTAGTCGCTTTCGGCTCTTCTCTCGATGCGGCCGGGGCGATTTTGACTACAGCTTTAGCCCATGCGTCTGGTATGAAAGGCACTGACTGACTGAAAGAGTACTCTACAGGAGCATTTCCATGAGCATAGCGACTGATTCCCATCAAAGCCATCAAGAGCAGGCGGCCGAAGCCCATGCCCAAGTCGTGGTGGCGATTGTGACCGTGAGTGATACGCGCACGGCCGTGACCGACGTCAACGGCCAATTTCTTCAGCACGCCGTGACTGAATTAGGGCATCTGGTGGGGGCGTATCACATCGTGCCTGATGAGCCAGCACAGATTGAGCGGTTGTTGGACAGTTTGACGGGCGAGGGGGAACAGAACACGGCCGTGCAACTCATCCTTTTTAACGGGGGCACAGGCATCGCTCCGCGTGATACCACGTATGATGTCCTCAGCCGCAAACTTGAGAAAACCTTACCCGGTTTCGGCGAACTGTTTCGGATGCTCAGCTACGAGCAAATCGGGGCGGGGGCGATGCTTTCCCGCGCCACGGCCGGCGTTTACCGTCAGCGCATCATTATCTCCACGCCCGGCTCCCCCAAAGCGGTCAAACTCGCATGGGAGAAGCTAATCGCGCCCGAACTGACCCATCTGGTTTGGACCGTGGCCGGTTAAGGGGAGATTTGTCTGTCTGCGCTTGTAGTACCGCAGTGAGAAGTAACAAGTGAAAAGTGAGAAGTAGCGTTAGTCTGACAGACCTCGATTCGCACGCAAACCACTTTTTGCGTCTTACTTTTGACTTTTCACTCGATACCAATTGTTTTCTTGAAATCCAAAAGCCGCTACTACGTTAAGCCCCCAGATGAACACTTTTTGAAGCCATCGATCAATATGTTGCTATGTTAAACATATCTCGTTAAAATCACAGACTGCTAATTTTGTTGGTTCTTTCGATTGTGTGGCTTAAGCAAAACAAGTCCAAAGAAAGAAAACGTACCACACGACGCTTTGGAAAACCTCGCAAAATCTGCAGGAATCAATTTATTACTCACAATCATAATCTGCCATTAGGGCAGTAAGACTTAGGAGAAACGTATCATGGCTAAGAAATCAAAAGGGGCACGCGTCCTTGTTAAACTTAAAAGCACCGAAAGTGGGCATCAATACCTGACGACTAAAAATCGTCGCAATGACCCGCAACGTTTGGAGCTGAAAAAGTACGACCCTATGGTGCGCCGCCACGTCATTTACCGCGAAACAAAGTAATTCAGCGTTCGCGCTGGTCAATAAAAAGCAAACGCCCCGTCCATGATGCATGGACGGGGCGTTTTTTGTTAAGGTTGAGTAAGAAAATTAAGCGGGGAGAGGCACGGTCGTGGGAAAAGGGAGTAAGGGAGTGAGAGATGCTACCGCCGCCCCTCGCTCCTCGCACCTTACGACCCTGTAAGCTCTGTCTTAAGGGTATTGCCCTACACTGAAAGGGTTATTTGAAAGGGTTAATTGTTTTCCAGAATAAGAGGCAGATTTAGGTCGTGGGGAAAATGACCAAAACCTGCTTAATCAATCGATGACGATAATTTATACAACGATAGGTGGGCTATCATGTCTAACGAAATGAAAAAAATGACTACTGTGGCAACGAACGGTGATGCTAAAGGTGTTTTGCTTGTCAACCATAATCTGGAGATTGTAGCGGCGAGTGATAATGTGATGGGTTGGCTGGGGTATCGTTGGCCGGAGATGTGTAAGATGAATATCACGGCCGTGTTTCCCAAACTTGTGGGCTTGTCCATGCGCCTGCAACAGTTGATGAACTCCCCTGAAACCAGCTTTACTATTAATCGCGTGCGTCAAATGAGCCATGATAGCCGCCCCATTCCCACATTTGATATGCGCATAGAGATGGAAATGGGCTATATGCGGGTTATAATGGAGCGTGTTTACATTGACGAAGGCGTTGTTGAGCAACAGCCTTTGCACCACACGCGCCAAGGGTTTTCACGCATGAGTAGTTTGTTTCAATCCACCTTTGCCGCTTTTGCCGCTCGCGCCGAGGAAGCCATTTTGGATGAGGAATCTTATCGCTTTGATATCACGGCTGATTGGTCTGAATCTGGTTTACCACTGGCAGTTTAGACCGCGCCAAGCGTCGTACAATCTGATAATCTGACAAAAAATGAACCGCCGAACAGCTACCTGTTCGGCGGTTTTGTTTTGGGTAGGGGCGGCCTGTCATGCTTTTGTAAGAACTTTCTGCCGTGGTCATGTGCTAAATTTGCACTTTTTGCGTATATTGATAAGTCTTAGAGGTGTCATCCACGGCCGTGGATGTCACCTCTAAACACGTTACAATTAGGCTTAGGCTAAGACAACCTGCCAAGACTTACCCATGACAATTTTTACAAGATAAGCATAAAGGTGACTTAACGTAAGCCACCAAGCAAAGGTAAAACAAAGCATGTCCAAACTTCCTCAATACTCAGATATACCCGAAGTCTTTCGCCGCGCTATGGAAGACGAAGGTTGGCAAGAAGATCAGAAAGGCCAAGCACCCCCGCCGCCCACGCCGCCCACGGTTAACGGCGAAAAGCCGTGGTGGGTCAATCGGCGCGTCTGGTTACTGATTGGTTTTCTGTTTATTCTCTTTAGTTTTGATTGGATTATTGCCCAATATGTAGATTGGCTCTGGTTCACCGAACGCACTTACGCCAATGTGTGGCTCACCCAGTGGGGCGTGCAAATTGGGGTAGGCGTGGTCGCTTTTGTCATTGCGACCGCCTTTTTACTTATTTCGTGGCATACTGCTCGCCGCACGGCCGAGCGCATTGTCGTCCCGCGCACAGATATTAGTCCCCTACGCACCGTGCCCGGGCTAAGCACCATTGTGACGGTAGTGGCTCTCTTTTTTGCCTTCTCGTTTGCTTCGGCCGCCGCCAGCCAATGGAATACCGTTTTGCTGTTTATCAATGGCGGTGCTTACGGCGTTAGCGACCCCATTTTTGGGATGGATATTGGGTTTTATCTCTTTGATTTGCCCATCTATCGGTTTGTGCAGGGCTGGTTCCTGCCGCTGGTTATGTTTGCCCTGTTAGGCGTCATTGGGCTATATGTGCTAGCCCTATTGCCGGTCATACAGACGGGTCAGTTTAAATGGGAAGATATTCCCGATGGCCTGCGTCGCTCGGTGGCGGTGCTGGGCGGCTTTTTCTTTATGCTGTGGGCTGTAGGCTACTGGCTCGAGATATATGGCCTGCTCTTTTCACCACGCGGCATTGTTTTTGGGGCAGGTTACACGGATATTAATGCCTCGCTCTGGTCGCTTTATGTCCAAATCGCGGCCGTGTTGTTATTGGCCGTGGCCGTTTTCTACAACTATTTTCGGCTGGATTGGCGCCCCATTGTGGCTTCGGTCATTTTGTGGGTTGCGGCGGCCGTTTTATTGGGGGGCGTGTATCCCGCTCTGTTACAACGCTTTGTGGTCGAGCCAACCGAACTAACCCGCGAGACGCCCTATATGCGCAGTAACATTGAGTTCACACGTATGGGTTTTGGCCTATCCGATGTGGATGTGCGCCCCTTTGGCACGGTGGGCGTGTTAGATGAAGGCGATATTCTGGACAATGAATTAGCTTTGCGCAATGTGCGCCTCTGGGATTATCGCCCCCTGTTACAGACCTATCGTCAACTGCAAGAGTTACGCCCTTACTACGAATTTAACGATGTGGATGTTGACCGCTATGTCATCAATGGCGAAGTGCGTCAAGTAATGCTGGCCGGCCGTGAGCTAGAAAAATCACTCCTGCCCAACTCTACTTGGGTCAACCAAAAGCTAGAATTTACCCACGGCTATGGCGTTGTCATGAACCCTGTTGACCGTTTTACCGCGCAGGGACGCCCCGAGTTTTTTATCAGTGACTTGCCCGCGCGGAGCAACATAGACATTGAAGTGACCCGTCCCGAAATTTATTTTGGGGAACGCACCAACGATGAAGTTTTTGTGGCGAGCGGCCTGCCTGAGTTTAGCTATCCTGACGATGAGCGTAACGTCTATACCAGCTACTCAGGTAGCGGTGGCATACCGATGGGTGGCTCAGCGCGGCAGTTGCTTTTCGCCCTACATTTAGGTGAAACCAATTTGCTGTTTAGTGATTACATCACGCCACAGACGCGGGTGTTGCTCTATCGCAACATTCAACAGCGCGTCAGCAAAATCACCCCCTTCTTGCAGTTAGACCGAGATCCTTATCTGGTCATTAACGAAGGGCGGCTAGTGTGGGTACAGGATGCCTATACGTTAAGCACCAATTTCCCTTATTCGCAACCCGCGCAGATGCCGAACGGCCGCTGGGTGAACTACATTCGCAACAGCGTCAAAGTTACGGTGGATGCGTATAATGGCAATGTGCAGTATTACATCTTTGATGAGGCAGACCCGATTATTCGCGCCTATGACCGCACCTTCCCCGGCTTATTCCTGCCCCAAAGTGCGTTTCCCGAGACGCTTCTCCCCCATATTCGTTACCCTGAAGATATGTTCAAGGTGCAGACGCGACAATACTTGACCTATCACATGACGGATGTGCAGGTGTTCTATAACAAAGAGGATTTGCGAGCCATTCCTGATGAAATCTTTGATGGGCAGACGCAACCGATGGAGCCATATTATGTCCTCTTTCGCTTGCCGGGTGAGGAGCAGACTGAATATTTGCTCATTCAACCGTATACGCCATCAGGTAAACGCAACATGATTGCTTGGATTGCGGCACGTAGCGATCCCGAGTTTTATGGACAACTGGTGGCTTATGAATTGCCCAAGCAGGAGTTTGTGGTGGGCCCTATTCAGATTGAAGGGTTTATTGACCAAGAGACGGGTATCTCTGAGCAGTTTTCGCTGTGGAACCAAGGTGGTTCACGGGTGATTCGCGGAAATTTGATAGTGATTCCGCTTAATGATAGCTTCTTGTACGTGGAGCCGATCTATCTGGAGTCGTCTACCAGCTCGTTGCCAGAGTTGAAGCGGGTGCTTGTGGCTCGTGGCGAGCGGATTGTCATG
>JBGTIZ010000278.1:0-5240 GCA_041745395.1 Promineifilaceae bacterium (SeqCode)
CGACACTTAACGATTAACCTTATGGAAAAACATCCAAATTTTTTAGCTGTTCTGCTGGGCGGTTTTTTGCTGGCGGCCAACGCGGGTTTTGTCAATGCGTTGGGCATTCTGAGCTTGTTGAATCAAGCCGTTAGCCACCTAACGGGGACGGTGTCTAACTTAGGTATCGCGGCCGTGCAGGGCAACTGGGATCTGTTATTTGAGACAGGTTATCTCATCATCTTTTTTGGGGGTGGCGCATTATTGTCGGGGCTAATTATCGGCAATAACCAGCTACGGTTTGGTCGCCGCTATGGCTTTGCTCTCTTACTGCAAGCGGTGATTTTGCTGGGGGCCGTCTCCTTTTTGGGGCAAGGCTTACGCCGCTCGGAATACCTTTTGGCTTTGGCGTGCGGGTTGCAAAACGGGATGGCTACCAGCTATAGCGGAGCCGTGGTTCGCACCAGCCACATGACGGGTATTGTGACAGACTTGGGGATTATGTTGGGGGTATGGTTGCGGTATGGGCAACCTGTGGCGTGGTGGCGGGTCTGGGTGTGGCTGTCTCTGTTGGCGGGGTTTGTGGTGGGTGGCGGCACGGCCGTGCCTGCTTTTGAGCGATGGGGATTCTATGCGTTACTCTTTTCGGCCGTGGCTATTGGGCTGAGTGGCGTGGGTTACATTGTGTATTATCAACTCTACTATTTCCGACACAGTCGCCAAAGATAGCAACATGGTTTGGGATGATATGATGGCCTTAAGCACCGTCTCCTTCTTGAATCGTTACCACAAGAGCCGAGGGCAGAGATTGTTGATTTTGCGGATTGTGTGGGATTTTGAACGCCCTTTCTCGGTAATTTGTGGTATCGTAAGGCGGCTGAGCAGAAACTAGGTGCGGCTAATCTGCACACCGAGGTAGCCGTTATTTGGTTGGTTAGCAAATTGCTGATTGGCTGACCCAATGTAACGCTCTTGTAACGGTCGCTTGTTACATTTCTAACCGTTACATGCGCTCTTGTTGTTAGTTTGCTTAGCGTTTGACCTTCCTCTGGGCAGACGTACCGATGCTCAAGATGCCCCACCCTCGGGCAACATCAACCGAAACCAGTATTACCCACGGTCATAAACGAATCATGCCCCACCTCGCTATTTCCCTTCTTGGCTCGTTGCGTGTGGCTATTGACCAACACGCGGTACAAACTTTTTCAACCACCAAAGCGGAAGCTCTTTTGGCTTACTTGGTGGTGGAGCAAAATCGCGCCCATGAGCGGTCGGCGTTGGCCGCTTTGCTGTGGCCGGACCAGCGGCCAAGTTTGGCGCGGAATAATCTGCGCCAGACGCTGTTTCGGTTGCGGCAGGCGTTGGGTGACAAAGAGCAGGCCGTGCCTTTTTTGGTGCTGACGCGCACCACGGTGCGGTTTAATCTGGACTGTAGCTATTGGCTAGATGTGGCCCAATTTTCCACGGCCGTGCGTCCCCCCCGCGACATTGCCCAATTAACCCAAGCCCTGACCCTCTTCCAAGGTGATTTTCTAGAGCAAATCACCCTGGGCGACAGTGCCGAATTTGAAGAGTGGGCGACCGTGCAACGGCAATGGTATCGGCAAAAACTGCTCGACGCGGCGTATCAGGTCGCTGACCATTATCTGGCGGCGGGCCAGCCCGAAGCGGCGCAAGAGTTTGCCTGGCGCCAGGTTGCGCTGGAGCCATTGCGTGAAGAAGGACATCGGCAAGTGATGTCCGCCCTGGCTTGGCGGGGACAGAGAAGCGCGGCCGTGGCGCAATACGAGCGGTGCGTCGCCCTGCTGGCCTCTGAGCTAGGCGTGCCGCCCGCGCCCGAGACGCAAGCCCTCTATCAGCAAATTATCACGGGCGTGTGGCCGCCTATCGCCCCGACGCCCGTCTCCCTCGTTTCGCCCCCCGTCCAACACCAAATCCACCAACAAAATCAGCCCCTTGAACTTGCAAAAGAAATAAAAACAGAAACGGAAACGACCCTCGTGCCCAATCAACCATGGCCGGCGGCCACGCCCCTTGTCGGTTATGAAGAAGAGCAGAAGCAGTTGCAAACGTTTTTGGAGCGGTCGGATTGCCGTTTGCTGGTGGTGACGGGGTTGCCGGGCGTAGGCAAAACGGCGTTGGCGCGGCAGGTGGCGCACCGTTGGGCGCAGGGCGCGTGTCGCTGGTTGGATATGTCGGCTTTGCCGGCAGACGACACGGCCGTGTCCCTGTTCCTAACAGAGCAATTGGCGCCTTGGGCAGAGTTGGACGGCCTGCTGGTGCTGGATGGCTTTGACGAATGGGAGGGACACACGGCCGTGTTGACCCAACTGCGCCACGCCGCGCCCCAGCTCACCGTGCTGGTCACGGCGCGGCGACCGCTCAACCTGCCCGGCGAATGGGTTTTCGACCTAGCGGGGCTGGCCTATCCTGAAAATCCGCTGACCGCTGAATGGCTGACTTTTCCCAGCGTTCAGCTTTTTTGGCAAACGGCGCAGAGGGTCAACAGTGACCTCTATTTAACGGAAGAGGATTGGCAGGCCATTGCGGAAATTTGCTGTCTGTTAGAAGGGCATCCGCTGGGCATCGAGCTGGCCGCGCACTGGACACGCCTTCTGCGCTGTCCCGAGATTTTGGCCCAGCTTCGGCATAATTTGTACTTTCTCACTTCGGCCGACGAGCAACGCGCCCTGCCCACCGCCTTCGCCTCTGTGTGGCAAGCCCTGCCCACGGCCGTGCAGACGGCGTTGCAACGGTTAGCCCTTTTCCCCGCTGGATTTAGCCGCCAAGCGGCGGCGCACATCGCCGAGGTGTCCCCCGCCATTTTACTGCGCCTGCTCAACGAATCGCTGGTGCGGCGCGTCACGGCTGATTTTTACCAAATGCCCGCCATCTTGCGCCATTTTGTGCGGGAGCAAAACGAGGGCGAGATGTGGGCGGCGGTGCGAGCGCGTTTTGTCGCTTTTTATATAGAAGAGGTGCTGGCGGGGCAGTTGCCCGCTTTGGGCGGGGCGGGCAATCAGCAAGAGCAGGTGTTGGCTGGCCTGCGGCGGGAGTGGGGCAATATTTTGCAGGCTTGGCGCTGGCTGGAGTCTGCCCCCGCGCCGCGCCAATGGCCCACGGCCGTGGAGATGTTTACGCGTTTGTGTGAAAAATTGGGCGAGCAAAAAGTAGGCGCGGAGCTAATCACGGCCGTGCGGGCGCAACGCCCCGCCGAGGAGCAACTGGTGTGGCAACTGGCGCAGGGGTGGCTGTGGCATTTGGACGGCCAGCACGCCCCAGCCCGCCGTTTGGTGCAGAGCGTAGTGGAGAGCATTTCGCCCAACCAGTCGCCCCGTTTGGCTTTGCGGGCGTACACCATGATGGCGCGGCTCTGTTTGGCGGACGGGGAAACGGCCACGGCGGAAACATATGGCCGCCCCGCGCTGGCGTTGTGCCAGCAGGAGCGCGACGAAGAGGGGGCGGCGTTGGCGTTATTGGTGGGGGCGCAACTGGCGTGGCAACAGGGGCAACACGGCCGTGCGGAGCAGTTAGCCCACAAAAGCCGGGCGCTGTGGCAACGGTTGCACAACCGCTGGCGACTGGCCGAAACGCTCTTTTTATTGGCCGAACTGGCTCACGCGCAGGCTGATTGGCCGCTGGCGCAACGGCAGTTGCTCTCCGCGCTGAAGCTGTGGCAAGGGATGCAGGCGCATCCCAAAATGTTGCTGTGCTGGCAACGGCTGGGTCAACTGGCGCGGCAACAGAAGCAGTTGCCAGCGGCGCGGCAATGGTATGAGGCTTTGTACACGGCCGCGCAGGCGACCAATCATCCGCTTGAAGCGGTGGCGGCGTGTCGGGCGTTGGGCTTGCTGGCGCGGGAAGAACAGCGTTATCAGGCGGCGCAACTGGTTTATCAGCAAGGGGTGCAGGTGGCGTGGCGGCATCAGTTGCGGTCGCAAATGACGGTGTTGCTGGTAGAACTGGGCGAGCTATGGGATGAGGCGCATTGGCTGGGCGGGGCGCAACCATTGCAGGTGGAGGTGGAGGTGGAGGTGGAGGTGCCGTTGTCGCCCGATGCGGAGCGGCTGGTGCTTCATTTCTTTGGGCAGTTGGGGGTGGAGATGGCCGCGACGAGGCAGGATGGGCGGCGGTTGACGGGTTTGGCCACGGCCGTGGTGCAGGCGTTTTTAGGCCCTGAGGAGAGCGACACCGCGCATCTTGTGGATGATTGGCTGACTGAGCTAAAGCTGTAGCGAGATGTGAACTGTAAGCTATGAGCCATAAGCTATAAGCTATAAGCTATAAGAAGCAGTTTGCATTTCGAGAAACTGGGTCGCTCCTAACCCCTATTTCCAGCGAGTCGTGATTAGTGAAAGTTCGTTTATACTCTGGCTGAGCATGGCTGTTCGTTGGCTAAACAAGCCACGTCTAGCGAAAAACCACCTGACACATGACACGTGAAACATGACACTCTTCAAGACCCCACAAAACCCGCCAAAACCAAAATTTGACAAACCGCCTCTTTTTTGATATGTTCTTGCGCCTTAAATATATATCTGCCCCACCCGCCGTTTTCCAAAACGGCTTTTTTTCGTTTTAGGGCGTCTTGCCTATATTTTTGAGTTAATATTGCTAAGCGTGAGACCACGCATGGATTTTAGGTGAAACAATGACAACAAAAGCAAAGCCATATTTTTTGACCAGAGAAGGATTAGAGCGTCTGACCGAAGAGTTGAATAAACTCAAAACGGACGGTCGTGAAAAGTTAGCCGAAAGATTGCGGCTCGCCTTTCAAGATGGTCAAGATGACGATTTTGTAGATAACGCCGAGCTAGAAGCGGCGCGTAATGAGCAATCTTTCGTCGAAGGACGTATTCAAGACCTCGAGCAAATCCTCAGTAATTATCAGATTATTGATGAAATGGATGTCCCCCACGACCAAGTACACATTGGGGCGCGGGTGACGGTCGTGGAGGATGGTTTTGAGGATGAAGAGGAGTATTTGCTGGTGGGGCAAGCGGAAGCAGATGTAATTAACGGCCGTATTTCTGATGAAAGCCCGCTGGGTGTGGCCTTGCTTGGCTCCAAGATTGGGGACAGGGTCATGGTCAAGGCTCCGCGTGGCGAGACGATTTTTCGGGTGAAAGAGATTTCGTATTAGAAAGAGACGAAGAAAAAGGGAAGAAGGATGAAATACTGTTTTCATCCTTCTTCCCTGCTTTGATACGCCTCGCCCCCTGCGGCGGCTCGGCCATTAAAGAGGGTGTTTTTTTGGGGGG
>JBGTIZ010000279.1:0-3983 GCA_041745395.1 Promineifilaceae bacterium (SeqCode)
AACGGAATTTCTGTTTATCTTTTTTTGTGCGGCCGTTTTTGACAATATCTAAACTGCCACACCGCGTACATTCGTAGGTGATTGTTTCTTGGATCATGTCCGAATTGTACACTTATCAGTCATTGCCCGACCACTACCCAAAATGATTCACGTCTTTTTTGACGGCGCACAAGCCATTCACATAAGGCGAGTGATAGAGGCGTAATCCACGGCCGTGTCAAACGCCTCCATCAAAGAGACCCCCGCCAGATGCAACGCCACCCGAATCACCCCGCCATGCGTCACCACCACCGCCGCTGGGGGCAAAGCCGCTACCGCCTGCGACACCCGTGCCACAAAGGCAGGCACACTCTCCCCCTCTGGAAACTGATACCCAAACTGATTGGCCGCCCATGCGTCCAGCTCATGGCGGGGAATCTCATCCCAGGCGATCCCTTCCCATCGGCCAAAATGAACCTCTTGCAGGGCGGGCACAACCAGCGGGGGCTGGCCGTCGAGGGCAAGCTGTTGCGCCAAGGCGAAACAGCGGCGCAGGGGACTGCTGTAAACGGGCAGAGTGGGCGGGAGGTGAGGGCGCAAAGACACGGCCGTGGTCTCAGGCGAGACAGCGACAGGCACATCCAACTGCCCATAGCACACCCCAGGGGCAATGGCTGGTTTGTCATGTCGTATCCAATAGCGCATCCCTTTTACACCGCCATGCCCAACAGCAAAACGAGTTCTGTTAGCACCACACTCGCCCCGAGCGTATCCCCCGTGTAGCCGCCCAAACTGCGGCGCAAGGTCCAGCCCCAACCGAGCAGAACCACAACCACGGCCGTGGTTGCCCACCACCACACCCCCGCTACCAAAGCCACCCCCACCACAAACAGCGTCGCCATCAGCAGACGGGCGCGGGAAAAGCTCTCCGCCACGGGCTTGCTTTTACTCGTATCCGGGTCACTCACATAAGGCATAAACGCCATGAAAAAGAGTGGCGTGAGCCGGGCAATGGCGGGACAAATGAGCAGAGCGAGCCAAACAGTTTCTGGCGGCAAAGCCAGCCACAGAGCCACTTTTAGAGCCAACGCACACCCCAGCGCGGCCGTGCCATATGTGCCAATACGGCTATCCTTCATAATGAGCAACCGCTTTTCGACCGTGTAGCCGCCCCCCAATCCATCCGCACTATCGGCGAGGCCATCTTCGTGAAACGCCCCCGTAAGCCACAGGTGTAAACATAGCACCAGCAACAAGGCTACCAGCGGCGGCCAAAGGGACACCAACAGAATGTACACCCCCGCGTACAGCCCCCCTAGTAACAACCCGACAAGGGGAAAGTAGACGCTACTTTGGTTCATCAACTGCTGGGAGTAATCAATTTTGACCAGCATGGGGATGCGGCTCAGAAAGCCCAGGGCTAACCAGAACGCTTGCCACTCTTGTTTCATTTTTGGCTCACTCCCGCTTCGGCAAAGGAGGCCATTTCGTTGAAAAAGGCGGTGGCGAGGTGCAAAAGAGGCACGGCCGTGATCGCCCCCGTCCCCTCACCCAGCCGCATTCCCAACTGCAACAATGGCTCGACCGACAACGCCGCCAGAACCCGAGCGTGGCCTTGCTCCCCGCTCAGATGGGCAAAAATAGAGTAATCGCGCAAATGGGGCTGAAGCGCATGGGCAATCGCCCATGCGCTGGTGGCGATGAAACCATCCACCAGCACCACCTTGCCCAAAGCGGCCGCCCGCAGGTACGCGCCGACCATCATGCTTATTTCCAGCCCACCCACACAGCGCAAGATTTCTAGCGGCTGGTCTGGCGCGAGCGCGTGTCGGGTGAGTGCCCGCTGAATCACGGCCACTTTGTGCGCCTGCATCTCTGCCGATGCGCCTGTCCCGGCTCCCACAACCTCGGCGGGCGGCCAGCCAAAAAGGGCGGCTATGATCGCCGCCGCGCTGGTGCTGTTGCCAATACCCATCTCGCCCAAGCTGACCACGGCGGCCTCGGGCGCATGTTGTTCCACGACTTCACGGCCGTGGTGCAAACAAGCCCACATTTCGGCCGTGGTTAGAGCCGCTTCGGCCACCATGTTGCCCGTACCCCGCCGCACCAGTCGCGTTTCCAACAGTGGATGATGCTGAGGCAATTCCCCCCGCACCCCGGCATTGATAACCTTGAGGTCGGTTCCGGTGTGTCGACAAAAAACGTTGATAGCCGCGCCCCCCTGCAAAAAGTTCAGCACCATTTGGGTGGTCACTTCCGAGGGATATGGGCTGACTTGCTCGGCGCAAACGCCGTGGTCGGCGGCAAACACAAGGTGGCAAACGGGCTGGCTTTGAGGGTGCAGGCTCTGTTGGATGCGGGCAATTTGCGCCGCGACGGTTTCTAGCTGACCGAGCGAGCCGGGTGGCTTTGTTTTTTGGTCAATAATTTGTTGAATGTGGGGGTCTAAGGCGGGGGAGAGGGACAGAATGGTAAAGGGTGCTGGTAAGGAATTCATCAATCACTCACTTCATTTTGGCTGGTGAACATAATTTTTGGTCGTTATGCCCCCCCTTTTGGTACACATGGCGTCAGATTTTAGTTAGGCGGCAAGGGGCACTCTTTTGTATCAAATTTGGGGGTGAAAAACGATAAAGATGGTGAAGTTAAAAGTTTAGCAGGGACTATAACACGGCCGTGCCCAATCCCCGCAAATAATCCGCCGCCAGCAGGAGCCGACTCCCATACCAAGAGAACATCTCCCCATCCACCAGATGCACCGGCACACCAAACTCGGACGCAAACGCCGGCTGGTGCTTCTCCCCAAACGGAAACGGCTCCGAAGAGAGCAGAATTGCGTCCAACTGGGCGGCGTGGATTTGCTCAGCCGTTAGTTCCGGGTAACGTCCGTAGCCATGCTCGGCAAACGCATTGATAAAACCACAGCGGGTGAGCATATCGTGGATAAAGGTAGGCTGGCCAACGGCCATGTACGGCTTTTGCCAGATGAAATAACCGACGCGACACGGCCGTGGGTACGGCGGCAACTCGGCAAACTTCCCCTCAATCGCCTCGGCCAACTCCTCCGCCCGTGTCCCTCGCCCCACCAACGCCCCTACCTGCCGCATCATTCCCAACGCCTCTCCCAGAGTGGTGATGTCGCTCATCCAGACGGGGTAATCGGCCGCCAATTGGATGATACCCGCCTCATAATTCTCCTCTTTGTTGCCAATAATCAAATCGGGTTGGAGTTGGGCGATAATCTCAAAGCGGAACTTTTTCGTGCCGCCCACGCTGGGCACATGCGCCACCTTATCCGCAGGATGAATGCAAAATTTGGTGCGGCCAACGATGCGCTCTTCTAATCCCAAATCAAAGAGTAGCTCGGTCTGGGAAGGAACCAGCGACACGATGCGCTGGGGTGATTGTTGGAGCTTAACGGTGCGCCCCATTTGGTCGGTGGTGGTGAACATGGGTTTATTTTAGCGTAAGCGGCGGGGGTTGACACGGCCGTGGCTCATGCACATATGAGCAACAATTCATACGCAATTCCTCCCCAAGACCCCGACGAAGCCTGTTGCGACAAGACGGAAACCCATCCCGACCTGCTCGCCCAAGCCACCCCAAACCTACTCACCGACACCGAAGCGGTGCGCTTGGCCGAACTGTTCAAAGCCCTCTCCGATAGGGATCAGTTGTGCCAATACTTGAGGAACAGGACACGCACAAGGCGGGGGATGGTGTGCTTGACGCTTGCGGTGTGGCTGTAGTTCGCGCACTTATGCGCGATGTCGTCAAAGTTGAGGCGTTGCTCGAGTTGGTAGAGGGGGTCGTCGGGGTAGCGCTGGCGGTTGGCCTCGTAGATTTGGACGCTGGCCTAGTACAGGATGTCCAGTGAAAGCTCTGCATTGGAAATTGAATTTGTGGGGGCTTTCGGTATACTGTTTGTCATAAGCGTGTTTGTGAAGTTTTGTAGAGTGGATACTCACATCATTTCACAAACCGCTTTTTTCTTCAACTATTTT
>JBGTIZ010000280.1:0-4865 GCA_041745395.1 Promineifilaceae bacterium (SeqCode)
CCCAAACGAAAAAAACACCCTCTTTCCAGCGAGTCGTGGCCGCAGGCCACGACGAAGCTAGTCGGTTGAGAAGAGACGCCTTTTGTCAAAAAAAGTACGTTACTGATTCGTGACCACTACAAATAACAGACTGTTTGATGATTTGCTTCTTGTTTTAAGCAATGCAGTCGCCCGCATATGACCAAATTGTGTCGAGAAAAGAAAGCTGAAATGCTGACCGGCTGAGACGCTGAACAGCTACAATAATAGATAGAGACCATGCCCCTTTTTGACGAAAAAACCCTGCGCCAGCTCGAACAACTCACCCTCATTGCTGATCGCGTGCGGGCGGGGGTTATGAAGGGCGACCGCCGCAGTAAAAAGCGCGGCTCTTCTATAGAGTTTGCCGATTATCGCAACTATGTCCAAGGGGATGATTTGCGGCGGCTTGATTGGAACGTCTATGCCCGTTTAGAAAAGCCATTCATCAAACTGCTGGAAGAAGAGGAAGATTTGGCGGTGCATTTGCTGGTGGATGCTAGCGAGAGCATGGATTGGCCGCACGAAGGGCAGGATGACGCACTCAACAAGCTGAATTATGCCTTGCGGCTGGCGGGGGCGTTGGGGCATATTGGCCTCACGGCCGGGGATCAGGTCAGCATTACGTTACTCACTAGCCGAGGGCAACAAAGCTGGGGGCCGGTGCGCGGTCAGCAAAACAGCCTGCGCCTCTTTGAATTTATCGAGGCGCATCGCCACCAAGCGGCGGGGTTAACCGACCTTAATCTGTCTCTGCGGGATTATGCTCTGCGGGCGCGTCGTCCTGGATTGCTCTTTTTGCTGAGCGATATGCTTTCGCCGTCTGGGTATTTGACAGGGTTAAACGCGGTGCAAAGTCGCGGCAATGAAGTAAGCTTGATTCATCTGCTCAGTCCTGACGAAGCGGAACCACCCGCGCTGGGTGATGTGAAACTGGTGGATAGTGAAACGGGACAATCGGCGGAAATTACGCTGGATGCGCAGACGCGGGTGCAATATAAGCAACGGCTCCAAGCGTGGCAGGCCGAAATAGCGACACATTGCCACGGCCGTGGGGTGCACTATATCCCGCTCATCACCAACCAAAGCTGGGAAAAAATCATTCTGACCACTATGCGCCAGCAAGGAATGTTGAAATAGCTATAAGCTTTGAGCTATAAGCTATAAGCTGGCCTTTGACCAAATAACTATTGTTATCGCCCAACAGGCTTACGGCTTGCGGCTAATAGCTTACGGCTCAAACCCCATGTCCTTTCTGACTCCCCTCGCCCTCCTGCTCAGCTTGCTGGGAATCCCCATTATCATCCTCTACATGCTCCGCTTGCGGCGGCGCGAGGTGCGCGTGAGCAGTGTCTTTTTATGGCAAAAGCTGGTGCGTGACCGAGAAGCGAACGCGCCGTGGCAAAAGCTCAAGCGCAACCTGCTCCTGCTGTTGCAACTGCTTATTTTGGCTCTGTTGGTGCTGGCCTTGGCTCAGCCCTATTTACCCCGCCCCAGCGTGGTCAACACGAGCGTGGTGGTGTTGCTGGATGGCTCCGCTTCGATGCAGGCCACGGATGTTCAGCCGAGCGGGCCGAATCGCTTTGCGGCGGCGCAGGCGCAAGCGTTGACGCTGGTGAATGAGTTGAGCGGCAATAACCAGATGACGCTGATTCAGGTGGGGCCGACGCCGCAGATTTTGGCGGCGGCTACGAATGATAAACGCGCCTTGCGCGAGGCGATTAACACGGCCGTGGTTAGTGCCGCTCCCGCCGACTGGGGCGCGGCTTTTGCTCTGGCTAGCGGCGCGGCGCAGGGGTTCGAGGATGCCCAAATTATCGTTATTTCTGACGGGGGTGTGCCCGCCAATCTGCCCAGCCTGCCGGGGCAGGTCGTGTATCTGCCCGTGGGGCAGTCGGGAGCCAATTTAGCCATTAGTGCGCTCGCCAGCCGCGAGACAGAACGTGGCGCAGGGCAACAGCTTTTGGCGCGGGTCACGAATCACAGTCAGTTTACGCAAGAGACGTTGCTGAGTTTGGTGCTGGATGGCGTTTTGTTTGATGCGCAACAGGTGACGGTTCCCGCTGGGGAAAGCGTTAGCCTGACGTGGGATTTGCCGTTTGACACGGCCGTGGCTGAAGTCAATCTCTCGCCCAACAGCAATGACCATCTCGCGCTCGATGACACGGCCGTGACCGTGGTTAATAATAGCGACCAAACGCGCACCTTGCTCATCACCGAGGGCAATCTTTTTCTCGAGCAAATCCTCGCCATTTTGCCTGATGTGGCCGCCTTCAAAACCGCGCCCGACACCGACCTGAATGACCCCAATTGGCAACAGTTTGACCTGTATATTTTTGACGGTGTGTCCGTGCCCAATCCCCCTCCCGCCGCTGATATTTTGCTCATCAATCCGCCCGTGGAGCAGGATGTGAGTTTTTTGACGGTGACGGGCACGGCCGTGGGCGTTACCCAAACGGTCGCCACGCGGCTGACCAGCAGTCCTGTTTTGGAGTTTGTGGAGTGGAACGACATCAACATTCGGGAGATGAAGCAAGTTTCTGCGCCCGCATGGTCACAAACCCAAACGCTTATCGAAGCACCTGGCGGCCCATTGCTCCTTGTGGGTGAACAAAGCGGCCAGCGTCGCGCCGTGCTGGCCTTTGATTTGAGCCTGTCTGATTTGCCGCTCCGCATCGCTTTTCCCGTGCTCATGTCCAATTTGACGGCGTGGCTCAGCCCCAATCAGCCGTTTGACGCGCCCGAACATTTACGGCCCGGAGATGTGGTGCGCCTTGTGCCCCAACCGCAGGCCACGGCCGTGCAAATTACCAAACCAGACGGCACTATCTGGGAAAGCCCCCTTGGTGAAGAAGATTTGCTCTTTACGGAAACGGATCAGCTTGGTTATTATGCTGTGTCGCTCCGCACGGAGTCAGCGGGCGGAAACTGGCAACCCGCGGGAGCGTTGGCCGTTAATCTGTTCTCGCCCGAGGAGTCGCGTCTGGAGCCAAGGGCGCAACTGGTGTTGGGCACGGAAAGCGTGGACAGTGGCGGCGCGGGGGAGGATAATATTGGCCTGTTTGAACTGTGGCCCTATTTGGCCGCGCTGGCTTTGCTGGTGTTGCTCATCGAGTGGTGGGTGTATCAGCAGGGGACGCGCCTGCCGTCTGTGCCGGCCCAACTCCATCTGAGCCGTCGCCCTTTTGATGAGGCGTGGGCTTGGCTCCGCCAGCGGGTGGGTAGCAGATAAGCAAATGAAGGGTGACGATGCAACACGGCCGTGTCAACGTTATAATGCCTCCTTGATAAGTATAAGCATTCAGCATCTCAGCTAGTCAGTACGTCAGCTTGTTTTTCTCGATACGATTTGATCATATTCAAGCGGCTGTTTTGGCTAAACAGGCCACGTCCAGAGAAAGACCACATGACACGTGAAACGTGAACTATCTATTACACACATCTTTTTCTACCTCGAGTATAAAGGGGAAAAGCGTAACACTTCACAATTGACGGAATTTAACATAAAGTACTGACCGTGAATCATGTCACCACTGGTACGAAAATTTTTGTGCCCATAAAAAATAACTTTTCAGGCATCAAATTGTGACTGTACAGACTTGTGTGTAATAGATAGGAAACGTGAAACGTGACACCGTTCAAAACCCTCATAAAATCCGAAAGTCCAACAAAAAATACCGATACTTGTCTTTATGACCTTTCTTGCCGATAATCGCCGCCCAATTTTTATCCTGATAGCTGTCATAGCTCTCTTGATGTTCATTATCTTAGGCTTCAGCACGGCCTTCTCTGGTAATGAAGGTCAATTTTATGCTGGCGACCCCACCCCTCCCCCCCGCCCCGTTCTGAATGAAAACCCCATCTCCATCGCTTTTAGTGACCTAGATGCTGACCCCTTTGCCTTGCGTGACCAGTACATCCGCGTCACCGGTCGCTTCTTTCCCCAAACGCCCGTGGCCTGTGTCCCGCACAAAGGGCCACGGCCGCGCTGGGGACTCATAGCAGATAATTTGCAAATGGATATGGTGGGTCTACGCGATTTATCTACGTTTGTGCCTGAAGGGGTTGAACTAACGATTGATGGCATTTGGCGGCTGTATGAAGGGCCAATTGGCTGTGGCAAAGAGCCAGCAAAGGGGTCGCTGTGGCATCTGGAAGCGCGGCAGGTACATCAGCCCAATCCGCTTGTTTTTGATAATTTTGAATTTCCCACAGCGTTTGCCCGAGTGGGTGAAGGTACGGAAGCACCCGTAACTGTGGAAGAGCCACCTACCGCCACGCCCACGATGGAATTAATGCCTAGCGAAACCCCAACGGCGACGCCAGACGTAACCAGCACGCCGACGATTTCGACGACCACGGCCACGGCCACGCCAACTCCCACCAATACCCCGCGCGTTATTATCTCGCCCACGCCACTTGATGGAAACAATAACGGTGGTGGCTCCACCCCACCTGGCGGCGGCGGTGGTAATCCGGGCACGCCTGGCACGCCCGATCCCAACGCCACTGTTGACCCCACTAACCCCGGCGGCGTGCCGACTGCTCCTCCTGGTACAGTTGTGCCCGCGACCCTGCCCGCTACGGTTCCGCCAGGAGGGTATGGGGGAGATGGGGGATATGGTAATTGATCAATGGTCAATGGTTAATTTTCAATGGCCAATTGTCAATGAAAGGGGCTTCGCCCTTTCGCACCTCGCCCTTCGCACCTCGCACCTAAAACCTTATGCAGCAATTCCCGTAGCTAACGAATTTTCCGCATAAATTAAAGAAATGATGGTGTTGTTTTCAGCAATTTTGGTTTCCTCAAAGAGAAAACGAAGCCATAAAATAGACCCAAAATCGGC
>JBGTIZ010000281.1:0-7458 GCA_041745395.1 Promineifilaceae bacterium (SeqCode)
TTGCAAACGAGTGAACAGCGTTTTCGGGAACTATTTGAAGGGGCGCCCATTATGTATGTGGTGACTGCGCCTGATGAAAAAAATCAGCCGCGTATTAAGGAGTGTAATCAGCTATTTTTAACACTGCTGGGCCATGAGCTAGATGATGTGGTGGGACGCCCGCTGGCGGATTTCTACACGGAGCAGAGCAAGCATATTATGGCAACGCAAGGGGGGTATGGGCGCATTATGCAGAATGAGACGGTGGAGGGGGAACGGGAGTTGCTCACGGCCGTGGGCAAAACGTTACCCGTCTGGCTGAGAGCAATTCCCAAGTATAACAACCACGGCCGTGTGATCGGCACCCGCGCCATGTACGTAGACATCTCCTCGCTCAAACAAGCCCAGCTCCAAGCCAACGCCTACAACCAGCAGTTAGCCACCATGCACCGCCTCCATGTCGAGATGACTCGCACCCTCGACCTAGGGCAAGTCGCCATCACCCTGCTAGACAGCCTCCGTCAAGAGCTAAAGGCTGACTACGCCAGCCTCTTTCTCATTGATGATTATTTCCGCACCCTAGCCGAGACCTATGACTATAAAGATTGGCAACAATCCCAGCGTGGGCAACTGGTCATGGTTAACCCGCATGAAAGCCCCATCTTATCTAAAATTGTCTCTAACAAAACCTCGCTCATTATTGCCGACACGGCCGTGCATCCCGACTGGATAAAAGTAGTCGGAGCCGAACAAGTCCGCAGTTTTTTGGCCGTCCCCCTTTTGGTTGATGACGAAGTCGTCGCCTTCTGCGGCCTTGACAAAAACCAACCCAAATACTTCACCGTCGGGCATTTGCGCTTGGTCGAATCGCTGGCGGGACAGGCGGCGATGGCTCTAGAAAACACGCGCCTGCACACCATACTGCAAAACCAAGCGACCCATTTGGAGCGGCGCGTCGCCGCCCGCACGACCGAGCTAGAGGCCACCAATCTGCGCCTCTGGAACGAAGTCGAAGAGCGACGCCAGATGCAGGCTCAGCTTATCATCCAGAACCAGCAGTTAAGCGTTATGCGCCACATCGGGCTGGAACTGGGCGCCCAGCTAGAGCTTTCGCAACTATTAGGCATGATTGTCTCCTCGGCCATTGAGCTAATGGCCGGCGACGGCGGACGACTATATCTTGTCTACCAAGAGCATGAAGAAAAACCAAACGGCCAAGAAAGTCAGCAAAACAGTTATTTACACGCTCGCGTCACCACCGGCCTATTTAACACGCCGCCAGACATTCACCTGTATCGCGGACAGGCTGTTTCGGGCCGTATTTGGGACACGCGCCAAGCGATTATCATCCATCATTACCCCACCTGGGAACATCTATTTACCCCCAATAGTGCTGATTTATTCCAATCGGTCATTGGCGTCCCCATCCTGAGCCAAGAGGATGTTTTAGGCGTGCTTCTCATTATCGCTGAGGATGCACACGCCTTCAGCCCCGATGATGTCACTCTTTTGGAGCTTTTAGCCGCCCACGCGGCCGTGGCTATTCGCAACGCCCAGCTTCACGAACAAGTCCAGCATTACACCGACCAATTAGAACAACGGGTGTGGGAACGCACGCAAGACCTCATCACGGCTAACCTAAAACTGCGCGAATTGGACGAGCTAAAAACCAAATTTATTCACGATATGTCGCATGAATTGCGGACTCCCGTCACTAATTTAGGGCTTTATCTTGATTTGCTGGAACGGAAACCGGAGAAGTTGGACAGTTATACCATCACCTTGCGCCTGCAGTTTGAACGCTTGCGCGAGCTGGTTCAGCAGGTGGTTGAAATGAGTGAGCTAGAGGTCGCGCCCAGTGGCGAAAAATTACAATTGGTCGAGATTTTGCCTCTGCTGGAGCGCATGGTCGTGAAGCAACAGGCGCGGGCAAAGGCGCGACAGGTGACTTTGCAATATATTCCAACCACGGCCGTGCCGCCCATTCTCGGTGACAAAAATCGACTCGAACAAATGCTGATACAACTGCTAGACAACGCCCTCAAATACACCAATCAGGGAAGCATCATGATTTGGGCTAGCCACGACCTAGCGAACAATAACGTTCTGATCGAGATTCAAGACAGCGGCATAGGCATCCCCGCCCACGATATACCCCACATTTTCGAGTCATTCTATCGGGGGCAAAACGTCAGCCAACTCACCATTCCCGGGACAGGACTGGGGCTAACCACCGCCCGCGCCATCGCCGAGATTCACAACGGCCACATTGAGATCCAAAGTGAGCTAGACAGCGGCACCACCGTCCAAGTCACCCTGCCCGCCGCGCCGAAAGATGTAAAAAAGGCAAAATCATCGTCCCTCGCCCTTAGCCCTGCGCCCTCACCCAAGGAGATTTCTTAAATGACCCAAACGCATGTTGGTATTCTTATTTTCAACGATGTCGAAGTATTAGACTTTTGCGGCCCCTTTGAAGTCTTTTCCGTAACGCGCCGTCAGCGGGGCGAGCCAGAATCACCCTTCAAAACTCTGCTCGTGGCTAAAACGGCCGACGTGGTTCACACGCGGGGCGGCATGAAAGTTGTGCCCCATGTCACCATTGACGACTGTCCCCCGCTCGACATTTTGCTCATCCCCGGCGGACGCGGCACACGGCCGTTGCTAAACAACGACACCATTCTCAACTGGATAAAAACCCAGGCCACCCAAGTCAAAACCCTCACCTCCGTCTGCACCGGCTCGCTCGTCCTCGGGCAAGCGGGTCTGCTCGACGGCCTAACCGCCACCACCCATTGGGAATCGCTCGACATGATGGCCGCCCGCTTCCCGCAAGTCACCGTTAATCGAGACCAACATTGGGTCGAACAAGGGGACGTGCTAACCTCAGCGGGAATCT
This sequence comes from Promineifilaceae bacterium (SeqCode), assembly GCA_041745395.1. Lineage (GTDB taxonomy): Bacteria > Chloroflexota > Anaerolineae > Promineifilales > Promineifilaceae > Hadersleviella. Next base: position 2,876 of record JBGTIZ010000281.1, read on the forward strand.
CCGCTGGCATAGATATGGCTCTGCAAGTCGTCGCCCGCTACCATGGCGAAGCCGTCGCCCGCGAAACCGCGCTCCAGATGGAGTACCCTTACCCCGAACACAATCAGCGGCGCGTAACGTTTGAGTAACGAAAAAAAGTGCTGAGCGATGAGTACGTTGTCCGCACCTCGCCCCTCGCACCTTGCACCATGACCCTTTCACCCAAAATCGCCCTCATCGTTGAAGGGGGCGGGATGCGCGGCATTTTTGCCGCTGGCGTGCTGGATGCGTTTCTGCGCACGGGCTATGACCCGTTTGATATGTACATCGGCGTCTCGTCGGGCGTGCTCAATTTGGGATCGTTCATTGCGCGGCAATATGAGCGCAATTATCGCATCTTTACCCAAATTGCCACCCAGCCAGAGTTCATGAATCCGTGGCGTTTTTTGCGCGGGGGGCATTTTATGGATTTGGATTGGCTGTGGGCGCAGAGCGTACGGGAACCGCTCGATTTAGACACGGCCGTGTCTCGGCTCCATCAGCAAAACCGAGAATTCCTGATGGTCGCCACCGATGTCGACACAGGCCAACCCCTCTACCTGCACCCCACGGCCGAAAACTGGCGACTCTACGCCAAAGCGTCCGCCGCTGTGCCCGTGCTGTACCGTGATTTTGTACAGATCCACGGCCGTGTCCTCGCCGACGGCGGCGTCAGCGACCCGCTCCCCGTGATAGCCGCCTATCAGCGCGGCGCGACCCACTTGGTCGTGATCCGCACGCGACCGCTCGACTGCCACAAATCCCAAGAACTCAGCTTTCGGCTAGCGGGGCAGATATTCCGCCGCTACCCTCGCTTTCGGCACGCATTTGAGGAACAATATCAGCATTACCTCACGGCCGTGGCCTTTCTCAACGCACCGCCCGCTGGCGTCACCGTCCAGCAAATCGCCCCGCCCAAGCATATGCAAACGGGGCGCACCACCAGAAACACGGCCGTGTTACAAGCAGATTACGCCCACGGCTACCGCCTAGGCTTGGCAATGAGCAAGGAACAATGAGCAAGGTGCAAGGAACAAGGTGCAGGGTGCAAGGAAACCACCGTCGCACATCGCACATCGCCCCTCGCACCTCGCACCTCGCACCCCCCTTTGCCCCTCGCACCAAAAAAGGAACGCCTCATCATGAGTATCGGACAATCCCTCCACAAAATTGACGCGCCGGGCAAAGTGACGGGCGCCACCCTCTATCCTGGCGACATCCACAGCGAAGAGATGCTGGCCGCCAAGCTACTCTTTACGGGACAGCCCCACGCCCGCCTGACCAAGCTTGACTTGAGCCAAGCGGAAAAAGTACCGGGCGTGATTTGCATCCTGACCGCCGCAGACGTGCCCGTCAACGAACACGGCCTCGTCATCAAAGACCAGCCCGTCTTTGTCGGCCTCGGCAGTGCCAAAGCAAACAGCGACGTCAGCCTCTGGGAAGGAGACCGAGTGGCCCTGATTGTGGCTGAAACGGCCAAAGCGGCTGAAAAAGCGCGTGACCTTATCCAAATGACATGGGAACCGCTCCCCGTACTAACCGACCCGCGTCAAGCGATGCGGGACGAGACAGTTTTGCACCCCGAACACGGCAGTAATATTTTGCGCCATTACAAAGTGCGCAAAGGAGAGATGGCGCAGGGCTGGGCCGAAGCCGACGTCATTATAGAAAGCACCTATCGCGTGCCGATGCAGGAACATGCCTATCTACAACCAGAGGCAGGCGTCGCCTACATAGACGACGAAGGGCGGGTCACGGTCGAGGTGGCGGGACAATGGGTGCATGAAGACCAAGGGCTGATTGCCCACGCCCTGAATTTGCCGCTGGATAAGGTGCGGGTGATTTATCCCGCCATTGGCGGCGCGTTTGGCGGGCGGGAAGATATGTCGGTGCAAATCGTCATGGCTCTGGCCGCCGTGCGCCTGCATGAGATGGGCATCAAGCGACCCGTCAAAATCGTCTGGTCGCGGGAAGAGAGCATTATTGGCCATCACAAACGGCACGGGGGCGAGATTCGCACGCGCTGGGGGGCAAAAAAGACGGGGGAACTCACGGCCGTGGAAACAGAACTCATCCTCGACGCAGGCGCGTATAACTGCACCACCAACAAAGTTCTGGGCAACGCCCACGTCACGGTCACTGGCCCCTACAAAATCCCCCATGTGCAAACCGACAGCTACGGCGTATACACCAGCAACTGCCCCGGCGGCGCGTTTCGCGGCTTTGGTGCCCCGCAAGGCGCGTTTGTGGCCGAAAGCCAGATGAATAAATTGGCGGCCAAGCTGGGTATTGACCCGCTCGAGCTACGTCGCCGCAATATTTTGCACGAAGGGGATCATTCCGTGTTGCAAACGCCGCTCCCCAAGGGAGTTAGTTTGGACAAGGTGCTGACAGCTTGCGCGGAAGCGGCGGGCTGGGGAACCACGCCTCCAGCTGAGGCACATTACACGCCGTTTCACACCTTGCCCAGTCAGGCGGGGGCGGTTAAACACGGCCGTGGGTTCGCCTGTGGGTTCAAAAACATCGGCTACTCCTTTGGCTTCCCCGAGCGGTGCGAAGCCACCATCGAGCTACACGGCCGCCGTGAAATCGAGCGCGTCGTGTTGCGCCACGCGGGCGCGGATGTCGGGCAAGGGGCGCACACTGCCTTCAAACAGATGACCGCCGAGGCGGTGGGCGTAGCGTTTGATTTGGTCGAAACAATTTATTCTGACACGGCCGTGACGGGCGACTCTGGCTCCGCTTCCGCCTCGCGCCTCACATGGATGGCCGGCAACGCCATTCGCGGCGCGGCCGAAAAAGCCCTCGCCAACTGGCACAATGAAGAACGCCCCGCCCTCGGCCACGACCGATACACTCCCCCCGCCACCGAAATACTTGACGAAGAAACGGGCAAAGGCCAGCCCAATTTCACCTATGGCTATGTTGCCGAAGCGGTAGACGTGGCTATAGATACCGAGACGGGGCACATTCAGGTGACGCGGGTCGTGTGCGCCACCGATGTCGGGCGGGCGGTCAATCCCAACCTTATCGAAGGACAAGTGGAGGGGTGTGTGGTGCAGGCGCACGGCTACACCCTGACCGAAAATCTACAGCTCCAAAACGGGCACATTCAAAACCCCCGCCTCAGCACCTATCTCATGCCGGGCATTCAGGATGTGCCCTTGCGCGTCGAAACGGTCATCGTGGAGGAACCAGACCCGCTCGGCCCGTGGGGCATTCGCGGCATGGCTGAAATGCCCTACATCCCCTTTGCCCCGGCCGTGACCGCCGCCCTTTATCAAGCAACGGGCGTCTGGTTTGATGACCTGCCCCTCATGCCAGACAAAGTGGTTAGCGGGCTGAGCAAGGCGTTAGGGCAAACTAACTAATAAACACATCAACGGCTAGAGTAACTCAAGGATCCAACCATGAACAAAATTGAAATCCAACGTGTTAGCAATGCGGAGATGGTTGAACACAAATACAAACTTGACTACGCGCTGGGCGGTTCGCCCCCGCTTCGGCCGCCCACGACCGAGGAAAAGGAGCGGCTGATAGCTTATTGGGGGGAGGGCATCAATCTGCTTCTCTTTCGAGAAGGGCAACTGGTGGGAGGCGCCATTAGTAGCACCATGCCGCAAAATGTGCGCGGCAAACTGCTCCCCATGAGCGGTATCTGGGATGTGGCTATCCTGCCCGAGGGGCGACGACAGGGGTATTCGCGGCAACTCGCGCTGAAGCTGTGCGCGGAACTGCATCAAGATGGGCAGGTGGTTTCGTCGCTTTATCCGTTTCGGGAGTCGTTTTATACGCGGCAGGGATATGTTACTTTTCCGCAATCGTTTACGGTCTCGTTCTCCCCACGGCCGTTGGCCTCTCTGCTCAATTTTCCGTTACTCGGCCGTGTGACCCGCCACCGGTATAGTGACGTTTTTGACGAGGTGCGTGGCTACCTTAGCCAGCTACAGCAACAGCAGTTTAATGGCTTTGCCCTGCGCTCTGAAGCGTCAGAACGGGTCAAGCTAGCGTGGTATGATCCGTGGGTTGCGCTCGCACATCATGACAACGGCGCGTTGATTGGGCTAATGACCTACACCATTGATGAATACAAGGGCACGCTCTACGCTGACCGCTTTTTGTATCACACCAGCACGGGCAAATATTTGCTGTTGGAGTGGCTGGCGCGGCATATTGACCAAGTGCAACAGGTCAGCCTCAATATTCCCCCGCAGGGACGGCCTGAAAAGTGGTGGCCTGATTTAGCTTTGCAGTGGCAGGCGAATGTGCGCCCCATGGGGCGGATTATCGAGGTAGAGGGGTTGGCGGGGATTAAGGTGGGTGAGGGGACGTTCACGGCCGTGGTTGATGACCCGCTCTGTGACTGGAACGAAAAAGCGTTCTCGTTTACCAGCCAAGATGGCCGCCTGCAAGTAACCGAAGTGCCCCGCGCCAGCAGTTCCCTGCGCATTCAGGCTCTCTCCGCGCTCGTCTACGGCACCCACGACCCCGCCGACTTTAATGTGCTAGGCTGGGGTGACCCGCCTCCCGAACTGCAAGAGCAAATGCGGCGTATGTTCAGCCGC
>JBGTIZ010000282.1:0-9797 GCA_041745395.1 Promineifilaceae bacterium (SeqCode)
TTTTCGTTTGGGCGTACGCCCAAACGAAAAAAACACCCTTTAGAATCGCCGAGCCGCCGCAGGCGGCGAGGCGTGTGTCTGCTGTAACTGTAAAGGTAACCTGAACCATGCCCACTTTTTACTTCTCGCTTCAACGCGGACGCGCCGTTATCACCGCTGGGAGCCGCGCAAAGGCGGGGATGCTTGTTCCGCCTTGGACCAACAGACCAGAGGAAGGCCCCCCATCCAGATTGAGGGCAATATCTAAATCGAGATCGCTTTCAGTCAGAAAACGGCTCAGTTCGTGCAGGGTGAAATAGCCGCGTGGCGTGACGATGAAATAAATGTGCCCCGCCTTATCTTGCGCAATGACGGTGCGCCGCGCTCGCGCCCCGCTGTCTACGTCCGCCGCAAAGCCTAGCTCCCCCCCCGGTTTGACCAGCATTGGAAAAGATTGCAGACCCGCTTGGGCGTTTTCGGTGGCGTGGTCATACGGCCGTGGGTTGAGCCAGCGCAGGTCGGGGAAGCCCTGCGCGTCTATGGTCAACATGCCCGCGAAGGGGCCGTAGCCCACCCCTTGCGCCTGCCCTTCCGTGATAATGAGTCCTGTGGCGACCAGTTCGGGGGTGTAATAACCGCCGTTGAGAATAACGGGAGCGTTGGTTTGGGTTTGCCAGTCAGCCAGCAGTTGGTCACGGCCGGGGGTGTAAGCAATATCAAAATGCCACTGTTGGGGGTCTAATTGCAGGAGGTAGGCGGTTTCTAACACACGGCCGTGGTTCTCGCTCATGATGTTGATTTGTCGCTCACGCAAGCCGGGCTGAAGCTCCTGCCAGCCGCTGTCCCGGGGGATGGCCGTGGGATCGGGGGACAAGGTGGGCAGTGACACGGCCGTGGTTGGTAATAGCGGCGCGGGCGACGCCGCTGGGCGACACGCCGCCAAAAACAACCCTATCAGGCACAGCCAACGCCAACTAGACATGTCAGCTACCCTTCTTCATCAGCCAGCGTCATCGTTGTGCGGTGCATCCGCACATCAAGCGGATCCGCGCCCAAGGCGAGCAACACTTCGTCGGGTCGTCCCGTGCGCCCTGGCTCCAGCATGAGGTGCATGATAAGTTGGGGGTCGTCCACGGCCGTGGGAGTGTCCACAACCGTTAATCCCAGCACCAGCGACCGTAAATCATACCGTTTCACCTTCCGCTTCACATGCCGCTCCCGCCACACCTGCTCCACTGCCAGAAACTCAGCCACCCGCTCCGCCAGCGTTTCAGCCGACAACACCTCCGCCGGAATGACCGCCTCATACACCGTTTCCCGCGTCAACGTTTGCAGAGCCGCCCCCTTCAGCGACACTTCCTGCACGTCTAGCACGGCAATACCGGGCGCCATGCGAGACATCATCATCTCCTGCGCCACGGCAGGAGCTACCGTCTCATCCAGCCACACATCCATCAGCTCACATTCGCTGGTCATGCCCAGCGGCGTGGCTGTGGCAAACTGGATTTTGGGATGGCGGTTAAACCCTTGGGAATAAGTCACGGGCATCTTCGCCCGATTCAGGGCGCGTTCCCAAGTGCGAGCCATATCTAAATGGCTAATGTAGCGGGTCGCGCCCTTCTTGCTAAACGTGACGCGCAAACGTTGGACATAAGTTGCAGTAGTCATAGGGGTGGAGTGGTGGGTAAAAGAGTGAAAAGTAAGAAGTAAAAAGTGGTTGGCATGCTAAGTAATCGGTCAAAAAGTACGCAGGCGTTTAGCAATCAGAATGGGTGAATTGTTAAATTGCTTAATTGCAGAATGGTTAATGCGCGTCATGGGAACGCCTCGGTTAATCATTCACCAATTCATCAGTTCAACCGTTCACCAATTTATCTGTTTCGGTTAATGCCTCACGTCATCTATTTTGCAAATCGCTATGTTAAAAATGACCGATTACTAACCAAGAGCTGTCAGACGGACGCGACTTCTCGCTTATGGCTCACAGCTTACGGCTTATAGCTAAAAGCTTATAGCTCATAACTTACAGCTATTTTAGCCTACCCGCCCTCTGGGTTACAATCGGGCGCATGAAAAATGTGCGCGGTTTACTCGTTTATGCCCTGTTTCTCACTTTACTGCTCACGGCGTGTGGCGGGGAAACATCTCCCTCAACGACGCCGTTTACCCCAGGGACGATTATGTCCACGGCCGTGGACGTGCCCGCCGACAGCGTGGTGCTTTCTACCCCAGAATCCCTCACCCCCGCCTTACAACCAGAGACAGAACCCGAACAAACACCCACGCCACGGCCGTTGCCCACCCGAGCCACGGGCTACAGCGTCCTGCCCACACCCGACCCCCCCCACAACGAGGTCGAATCCGACGGCGAGAACGTTTTGCTGGCAAACCACACCATTCGCCCTGGAGAAACACTCGGCTTTTTGTCCAATTACTATCAAGTAGACCTTCCCTTTCTTTTGGAAATCAACGGCTTAACGGCCGACACCGTGTTGCAGGTTGGACAAGTCCTCCTCATTCCCAGCGAAGTCGAGGCCAGTAGCCCCGCCTTCAAGATTATCCCTGACAGCGAGTTGGTTTACGGCCCGGCCGTGGCTGGCTTTGACGTGCGCCAATTTAGCGAAGCGTATGGCGGCTACCTCCTGCAATACCGCGACCAAGTGGAAGGGCGCACCCTCGCTGGCCCCGAAATTGTCGAGCTGGTCGCCCTCCGTTTTAGCGTTAATCCACGCCTGTTGTTGGCCGCGCTCGAGTTTCGCACAGGCTGGGTCAGCCGCGCTAATCCCCCCACGCGGAGCGAATTTATGATGGGCTTGGCCCGGCCAGGATACGAGGGACTGTATCAGCAGTTGAGTTGGGCGGCCAACCAGATGAACATGGGGTATTACGGCCGGCGCGAAGGGGGGCTGAATGCGTTTACGCTGGGTAACGGCACACGGGTTGGTTTTGCTCCTACGATTAACCACGGCACGGCCGGGGTACAAAAATGGCTCGGGGCGCACGACACGGCCAATTTGGAGACGTGGCTGGTTGAAACCCAAGCCAGCGGCTTTTATGGCACGTATGACCGCCTCTTTGGCTCCCCCTTTGCCTTCACCTTTGAGCCGCTTTTGCCGCCTGATTTGGCTCAGCCCCGCTATGTCCTGCCGTGGCAGACGGGTGAAATATGGTATTTCACGGGTGGGCCGCACGGCGGCTGGGCGTCGGGGTCGGCTTGGGCCGCGCTAGATTTTGCGCCAGATAAGGAGCAACTGGGCTGTTATTTGTCACCGTCTTGGGTCACGGCCGTGGACGAGGGCGTGGTCGTGTTCAGCGATATGGGCGGCGTCCTCGTAGACAAAGACGGCGACGGGAATCCTGGCACGGGCTGGGTCGCCGTTTATTGGCACGTAGACCGATCGGAGCGCGTTCCCGTCGGCACCCAGCTTCAGGCGGGCGACAAAATCGGCCACCCCTCCTGTGAAGGCGGCTTCTCGAATGGCACGCACCTGCATCTGGCGCGTCGCTACAACGGCCACTGGATTTCGGCTGATGGGGAGATACCGTTTGTGATGGATGAGTGGATTGCGTTAAGCGCGGGTCGGGAATATGATGGTTACATGGTGCGGGGCGACACGGTGCGCGAAGCGTGTGTCTGTGTGGTGGATGAGGTCAACGGGATTTTGCGGGAGTAAGGAGCGAGCCGTCGTTCAGTTCTCTGGTGGGTCGAACGATTCGACGGGTAAAAATGGAACTTCTTCTCAAGTTCGTTACTGATTACGGAGGAAAAATGAATCGAGACAGCGTCAGACAACTATTGGTCATCGTGGCCGTGATAGGCACGATTGTGATGAACGGCTTGGCGAATGTTCTGCCCATCAATGGGCAGACAACGGGCGAGATTTCTGATCGTTTTGAGGTCTTTTTTGTGCCCGCCGGATATGTGTTTTCTATCTGGGGGCTGATTTATGCGGGGTTGCTCGCCTACGCCGTTTTTCAGGCGTTGCCCGCTCAGCGTGAAAACCCGCGCTTGCGGGCTATCGGCTACCTGTTTGTGGGCAGTTGTATCGCCAATAGCGTCTGGATTGTGTTGTGGCATTACGAATATTTTGTGCTGACCATGGTGGCTATGGTCGCGCTATTGCTGTCGCTAATTGCAATTTATGTCAAGCTAGAGATTGGACACACGGCCGTGTCCACGGCCGAAAAATGGCTCGTCCGCATCCCCTTCAGCATTTACCTCGGCTGGGTCAGCGTCGCCACCATTGCCAACACCACCTCCGTCCTCGACTCGCTCGGCTGGAGCGGAGGCCCCCTCAGTCCAGAACTGTGGACAATCATCATGTTGCTAACGGGCGTCCTGCTGGCCGGACTGCTGGCCTTCACCCGCCGCGACCTAGCCTACGGGCTGGTGCTGGTGTGGGCGTTTGTGGGCATCGCCATCAAGCATAGCGACACGACCAGCGTCAGCACGGCCGCGTGGATTGCGTCAGCGTTGGTCGTTATTCTTTTGGCGGTCAGCCTTTTTCGTGCGCGTTCAGGTAATCAGCCCGTTAGCCAGCCAGCCAGCTAAACGGCCGTTAAACAACACGCACTCGTTATTCCCCCTTGCCGCGCCGCCACAAATAAAACAGGCGACGCAAAATAACAAACCAAACCACCACCACCAGCGACCAGCCCACCCCGCCCACGGTTTGCGTCTGTAGCTCGAGATAGATATACCAGATTGTGCCCAACACGGCCGTGGTCAACATCACCGCGACGAAGGTTTTTTCCAGAGAAGACATCATAGTAGGTGCTAGGTGGTGGTGAGTGATGGATAGTAGGTAAAGATGACACGCATTAACTAACGAACACATTTTAGACAACTTTTGCTCAAACAGCAGATGAATGGTCATCATGTTCTTCATCTCCATAGCTTACCGCAAGAAAAACTTGACAGGAATCCAAGCGACTATATACTCTTTATGACGCACTGCATCACAAACAATCGTCACTATCTAACAAAACAAGAAATTTCTACCTACAGGAGAAACTCACTATGGCTCTACAAGATATTTTCAAACACATTACTGAGAACTATGACAGCGAAGCGATGAGTGACTTTAACGCCACTGTTCTCTTCGAGCTTTCTGGTGATAATGGTGGTAATTACCACCTCATTTTTGCCGATGGCGAGGCCAACTATGGCGAAGGCACCGTTGAAGACCCCACGGCCACCATCATGATGACCGCTGAAGATTTCAAAGCCTTAACCGACGGTAGCCTGAACCCAATGGCCGCTTTTATGCAGGGCAAAATCAAAGTCACGGGCGACATGAGCACGGTGATGAAGATGCAAGGGATGCTGAGCGGCTAGGATTTTTCTTAGCTATCAGCTGTGAGCTTGCCAGCAGATCAAAATAAATAAACAAAAGGGCGCGTTTCTCCTAATTAAGAGGAGAAACGCGCCCTTTTTGTTTACCATGACCCTTCCTAAACAAGCCGTAAGGGATCTTCTTCTCAAAAATTCGTGGTGGAAACCCCCTATATTTTGGGAAGATACGCCGTTGACCATTGCCCATTAGCTATTGACCATTTAACACCGGCCTATCACTTCCAACAGTTCCGGCCCATACTCGGCCAGTCGCCACGGGCCGAACACATTGAGCCGCGCTAGCTCGTCTATGGTGGTGGGGCGATGCTCAGCCATCGACCACAGCGCGTCGCGGCTGGCGATAACGTCTGACTCGACGCCGCGCTCTAGCCCGCGCTCTTTGCGCCAGCGGTGAAGCGTGTCATAACAGGATAAAACCGCATCGGGCGGCTTGGGCGGGGATGGGGGTCGTTTGGGCGGCGGCGCTTTCAGCCCTTTGGCGACGGCGCGGAGAATTCGGCGACCGTTGTGCTGAATTTGTCGCCGCGACAGGCCAGAGACGGTATGTAAATCTTGGGGATGGGTTGGCTCTTGGGCGGCCAGAGCGACGAGGGCATTGTTGTGAATCACTTTGAACACCGGTAAATCTTGCTGGGCGGCAATCTCATCGCGGAGCAAATATAGCTCTTTTAGGACGGCTCTCTGGGGGCGGGATAGCTCGCGCACGCCAGGGAGCGACCAAAAACCGTCAGGGTCGAAGCCGTTATCACGCGGGGTGATGATAGTTTGGTCTTGAAATAGCTCTTGCGCTTCGACCCAACAGCCTTGCGCTTGCAGGTCGGCGGCAAGCCGGTCGCGCAGGTCAAAGAGGTAATGGGTGTCGCGCTGGGCGTAGGCGAGTTCGGCGTCACGCAGAGGTCGCCGCCCCCAGTTGGTGCGCTGAAAACGTTTGTCGAGTTTCAGGTCGAACAGGGCGTCGAGCATGTTGGCTAGGCCGATTTTGTCGTAGCCGAGGATGCGGGCGGCCCACATGGTGTCGAAGAGGTTGTTGACGACCCAGCCCCGTTCGTTTTGCAGGAGCATGAGGTCGTATTCGCCCGCGTGGAAGATTTTTTCCACGGCCGTGTTCACGAAAATCTCCTCCAGCGGGGCAATGTCCACAGGAGCATACGGGTCAATAATATAATCCTGCGTGCGCGTCGAAACCTGAATCAGGCAAATGCTCTCCCGATACGCATACATGCTGTTCGACTCTAAATCAAAGGCAAGCTGGTCAGCCGCCAGCAGGTCAGGCAAATGTGTTTGCCAAGTGGCTTCGTCTTGGATGTAAATATGGGGGTTAACTGGGGCAAGGAGCATGGGGGATCAACAAGTAATTAGAAATGAGCGATGAGTAATAAGTGTGTGTATTGTCCCTTGTTCATTGTTCCTTGTCCATCCTATCGTTTGTATCGTACCAAGCGCGGATGCGGCCGCCGACGGGGTGGCCGACCATTTTTTCTACTTCGGGGAGCAGGGCCATGAGGCTGGGGAAATCCACGCCTGTGCCCAAGCCCAGTTTATAGGCCAAAAAAACGGCATCTTCGGTGGCTAAGTTGCCCGCCGCGCCTGGCGCAAAAGGACAGCCACCCAAGCCGCCCAGACTAGAATCCACGATGCGTACCCCTGCCTGAATCGCGGCCGTGACGTTGGCCAGACCCAACGCTTGCGTGTCGTGCAGATGCACCGCTAGTTTAGACATTTCCAGCCGTCGCCCCAACTGCGCCATCAAATTACCGACCGAAACGGGGTCGGCGTACCCAATCGTATCCGCAATGGAAAGCTCATCAATGCCCATTGCCCACACCGTTTCGGCCAGCGCGATGGTGCGGTCGGGTGGGGTGGGGCCTTCAAAGGGGCAGACCCACGCGGTGGAGAGATAGACGCGCACCCAGATGCCGTCGCGGTGCGCCTGCTGGATGAGCGACTTGGCGACCTCAAGGGATTGGGGGATGGTCATGCGGTTGTTGGCGTTGCAGAAGGATTCGGTGACGGTGAGGGCGATGGCGATGGCGCGGCAGTCGGAAGCGAGAGCACGGTCGTAGCCGCGCTGGTTAAAAACGAGGCCGGTGAAGAGGTGTTGGGGCCAGCGGGCGCGGCATTGGCGCATAATTTCGTCGCCGTCGGCCATTTGCGGCACGGCCGTGGGACGAACATAGCTCGCCGACTCAATATAAGTCAAGCCAGCGTCCACCAACCCAGTGGCTAGGCGCATTTTATCGGCCGTGCTAACCACCGTCGGGTCATTTTGCAGGCCATCCCGCAAACCCACTTCACAGATGCGCAAAAAATCATTCATGGGCACGGTACAGGGTGCAAGGTGCAAGGTTCAAAAGGCAAAGGTGTCTCGTCATTCTCTTCCTCACTTTCTCACTTGCTCTCTTACTCTCCCTCTCCCCTTACGCCTCATCCATAATGTAGCGGCCAATAACCATGCGCAAAATCTCGCTCGTGCCCTCGCCGATAGACATCAGACGTGTATCACGGTACATGCGCTCCACTTCAAACTCACTGCTATAGCCAAACCCGCCGTGAATCTGAATGGCGTTGCGGCACACGCGCTCGCTCATTTCGGTGGCAAAGAGTTTAGCCATCCCCGCCTGCTTGGCGTAGGGACGCCCCTCGTCTTTGAGCCACGCTGACCAATAGAGCATATGCCGTGCGGCCGTGATTTCTGTTTCCATGTCGGCCAGCATGAAGGCGACCGCCTGATGATTGCCAATGGGTGTGCCAAACGTTTCCCGCTCGCGGGCATATTGCCGCGCTTTGTCATACGCGCCCTGCGCCAGCCCGAGGGCCAGCGAGCCGATGCTGATGCGCCCTTTGGTCAAGGTGGCGAGGGTTTGGGTTAATCCTTTGCCCCGTTCGCCAATTAGATTGGTGGCGGGCACGCGCACGTTGTCAAAAGTGACGGCGTGGGTGGGGGAGCCGTTTAGTCCCATTTTGCGCTCGGGGGGGCCGATGATGACACCAGACACGGCCGTGGGCACGAGAATATGGCTCAGGGCGCGACTGCCTCCCTCTTCTTCGGTGCGGCACAGCAGGATAATGGTGTCCGCAATCGAGGCATTGGTCGCCCACATTTTCGCCCCATTAATGACCCATTCATCCCCGTCTAGCTCCGCCTTGGTGGTGATACTGCGTAAATCCGACCCCGCGCCGGGTTCGGTCAGGGAGAGGCAACCGAGTTGCCCTGCACCCGTGGCGAGGCGGGGGAGCCATTCTTGTTTGAGTTCTTCACTTGCAAAGTCTACCAGTGGCCCCATGCCAAGGCAGTTGTGGGCGGAGATAGCCAGCGCGGTGGAGCCACACACACGGCCGAGTTCTTCAATCGCAATGGAGGCCGAGACGGTATCCATCTCTGCCCCGCCATATTCTTCGGGCACTTGCAAGCCGAGCAAACCCAGCGGCCCCATCTTTTTGGTGGCTGTCCAGTTAAACTCATGGCTCTCGTCGGTGTGACGCGCTAGGGGGGCGACTTCATTGTTTACAAATTCCCGCACCACATGCCGGAATTGTTGTTGTTCAGCAGTTAAATCATAGTTCATCTGGTTAACCTCTGGTTCTAAATGGGGTCGGGCGTTGGTCACTGTGACCAGCCCGACGCACCACAATGCGTGTTGGGCAGTTTGTATAAGGAATGCTACCCATCTCTTGTGAAAGGTGCAACAAGGAGGAGAAGGGCTAAAATGAGAGGATGTGAAGTTATATCTGATAAGGTAAGAGCGCGGGGGGTGGGTGTGTCCAAAAAAGTGGAGGTATAATCATTTTATGACATCAAAAAAAGTAACTCAACGAGAAAAGGATCAGACGCGCCAGAAGCGCGTACACAGACTTAGATACGTGATTATGGGTGTATTAGCCACGGTGGTGCTGGTGGCGTTTGCTATTTTTCGCCAATCGGCGGTGGTTCCCACGAGTGATCTGGAGCGGATTGCGCTAACCAATATTGATGGCCCCGTGGACGCGCCCGTTTCTATTATCGAGTTTGGTGATTTTGGCTGTAGCTCCTGCCGTTTTTGGCATAACCAAGGTATCAAGGGACAGATTCAGGCCGAGTATGGTGAGCAGGTGCATTTTGTATTTCGCCATTTTCCGGTGATTACGGCCAATTCGCCCAAGGCGGCGGAGGCGGCGCAATGTGCGGGGGATCAGGGGCAGTTTTGGGAGTATCATGATTATTTGTATGAGGAGGGGCTGGATTTGAGTGAAGGGGCACTGCTGGGGTATGCGCAGGTGTTGGGGCTGGACACGGCCGTGTTTAATGACTGCCTGCTCAGCGGCCAGCACGCCGACTACGTGCATAGGGCGATTGCATACTCATTTGACATAATGCTGTAACTGGTGAATCATAGGGTATTCCCTAATATTGAGGTGAGATACCATGTCACACGAAGCTATAGCAACCATACAAGAATATTTTTCGTTAGTGGAAGATCCGCGT
>JBGTIZ010000283.1:0-11467 GCA_041745395.1 Promineifilaceae bacterium (SeqCode)
TTTTGGGTCAAAAAGCCTGTTTGGGTCGGAAAAAGTGGGTCTAAGGGGCGTTTTTGGCGGGGGGATGGTGTAGCGGGGGAAAAATAAAAGGGTTGGATGGGCGCTTGGCTCATCCAACCCTATTTTATGCAACACTCTCTAGTAGAACCATTAGGGGATAGAGAATGGTATGACGCCCCTAAACCTTTATGCTAAACTCGGGGTAGATTAGTCAACCCATACAGAGGATACACGCATGGATGAACTTCTAGCCATTGAACTCGGTGATTTTAGTCTGAACAGTGCCACTTCTCAAGGTGATGTGCTGTGGTTTATTGGTGGCTTGCTTCTCCTGACTGGCCTCACGGCCGTGACTCTCTGGTGGCAACGACGCGCCCGACCAGACCCATTTTCAATGAGTAATGAGTAATGAGCCTACTGAAAAAAGCCCCTTTTCGCGGAAATCCACCTCTGGTAGATTTGGCGAAAACACCCCTTTTTTCAGGGCACTCAGTAATGAGTAATGAGTAATGAATAATGAATAAATGAGGTTGGTGGCTACGGTTGAACATGCTGTTTGGCATCGCTTCTCTTTAGAAAACAGCCCCATGAGTAATGAATAAATGAGGTTGGTGGCGACGGTTGAGCGCGCTGTTTGGCGTCGCATTTCTTGAGAAAACAGCCCCAAGCTAGAACGCCTTTTATTCATTACTCATTACTCATTACTCCTTATTCATTCAACCAACAACCCTTCAGATTAGGAGTAACACAACGATGATTGATGTCAATCAACTGCGCCGTGGCGTGACCTTCACCCAAGATGGCGAACTTTTGAAAGTATTGGAATATAGTCACAACAAACCCGGCCGTGGCAAAGCGACCATTCGGGTGACGGTGCGCAACGTGCGCTCTGGCTCGACTGTGCAAATGACCTTTAACTCGGGTGACCGCGTGGAAGATGTGCGCGTGGACAAACGAGCGATGCAATATCTGTATGACGATGGGACTTTCTACGTCTTTATGGATACCAGCACCTATGAGCAGGTTTTTGTGGCGCATAACATGTTTGTAGACCACCAAGATTATCTGCGTGAAAACATGGAGTTGGAACTGCTCTTCTTTGGGCAGGAGGTTGTCGATTACAACCTGCCCAACAACCTCGACATGCTGGTTGTACAATCGGAAAATGCGGTCGCAGGGGATACGGCGACAGGGGCTACCCAAGAGGTTATTACCGATACGGGATTGAAAGTGAAAACGCCGCTCTTCGTTAAGGAAGGGGACACCATTCGGGTCAGCACGACTGATGGCTCTTACGTCACGCGGGTCTAACTGGCCTGATAAGCAGTTGATCTTTCCACGGCCGTGGTTTCAAACTATGTTCGCACTTTTTACAGGCTGGTTCGTCGTGACCGTAGGTCACGACTCACTGGAAAGGGGTATTTTTTCGTTGGGGCGTTCGCCCAACCGAAAAAATACCCCTTTTTGGGTCGAGCCGCCGCAGGCGGCAAGGCGTGTTCATCAGTTAACGTGAAAACTGCAAAGATAGCGGGTTTACCCCCCACGGACTTTTTAAGATAAAATTGATAAAAATTGACTCTCATCTATATCATTGCTACAATCTAGCCATCTGAATCTAACCTATAGGCTTAGATACAACTATCATTTTTGGAGGCTAATATGCAGGCAAGCACTTTTGAACAAACTGGCACAATCGTCGTTACTCCCTCCGCTGGGAACATGGTCAAAAATTTACTTACCCAGAAAAACGTCCCAGACTACGGCCTGCGGGTGTTTGTCTCTGGTGGTGGTTGCTCCGGCATGCAGTACGGTATGGCTCTCGAAGCAGAACCACGGCCGTATGACAACATTTTTGAGCGAGACGGCTACCGCATTTTCGTAGACCCCACCAGCATGATGTACCTCGAGAACGCCACCATTGATTACGAAGATAGCATCATGGGCGGCGGCTTCAAAATTGAGAACCCCAACGCCGCTTCTAGCTGTGGCTGTGGTACCTCTTTCAAGGCCAAAGGCCAAGAAAGCGCGTCGGCCGAAGCGGGTTGTGGCACCTGCGCCAGCGCAGGCTAAATCAAGCCATCCCATTACATAAAAATTGGAGAGGGGTGACATTTGTCACCCCTTTTCTACGTCATTCAAACTCCCTCAGCCCCTTCTCCCCGCCCCAAAAACAAGCGTTCTATCATTCAATGAGTCAGCTCGTCAGCCATTCAGCCGGTCTTTTTTGTGGCACGCAGGCCGAACGCTTAGCACAACAAACCCGCAACCCCAGCTTCACCGGCCAGCTAACTTAGCAACGTGACACCATGAACATGACTCGTGATACATAAGTTTAGAAAAGAGGTTGTAGCATGAATTTCTGGCCCTTTGGCAACGATAAAAAACCGAAAAACAGTATTTTGTGGCTAGACTTAGGCGACCTAGGTGACCTAGTTAACCCCGCTGGCCCACACGAACAATGGCAAGACCACGGCTTAGGTCTGCTTCGCACCATCATGCACGAAAACGGCATCATGACCGATTTGGCCTCCACTCGTGCCGTCACCTCGTGGGACAAGCTGGCAAAACAGCTTAAAGGGTACGACATGATGCTCATGAACGTGCGCAGTTACACCTACCCTGTGGCCTACAAAGCGGCGCAAATCTTCAAAGAGCTAAACCCCAACGGGCTTGTTTTGACAGGTGGGATGCACGCCACCGTGGCAACTGACGAAATGATGGCTGTTAAAGAGTTCGACAAAATTTGCCAAGGCCCTGGCGAAAAAATCATCCTTGATTTGGTACGCAATCCCGACAATTATCCCCGTCTCGTTATGGGGCAAGGGGCCAAATCAATGGAAGAGTGGCCGATTATAGACCGCACTCTTTGGCCGCAACCCGCCAGCCGCAAGCTCAAGAAAAACTTTAACTGGCCGCTCGAGCCAGAGTGTGGCTGGGGGCCGCCGCCTGTGGTTACTCTACTGACCAGCCGCGTGTGCCCGTGGCAATGCGTCTTTTGCAACGAAAACTCTTATATCCCCAACATGGGGCGTCGCTCTGTAGATTCCATCATTGACGAGCTGAATTTCTTGGATCGTAAATATGGCGTGGGGTCGCTGGTTATTCACGATTCCATGTTCTTTCAGAATCCGAGCTGGCTCAGAGAGTGGATTGAGAAATATCCGCGCAAAGCGAACAAAGTTTGGCCCTATTGGGCGGCGGGTCGCGCCGATACGGTACGCCAATGGCCTGATTTGTTCGAGGCACTGGTCAAAGAGACCAACTGGACGACCATCTCCATTGGTTTTGAGTCAGGCAGTGACCGGATTTTGCGCCTGCTGAACAAAGAATGCACGGAAGAGGATAATTTCTTCGCTATTGATATGCTCAATCGCATTGCGGATGAGCAAAAGGCGAAGGGCAAGACGGTGCCCTATTTCTGGTCAAACATCATGCTCGGTATTCCTGGCGAAGAGCCAGA
The DNA here is from genome assembly GCA_041745395.1 of Promineifilaceae bacterium (SeqCode). Classification (GTDB taxonomy): domain Bacteria; phylum Chloroflexota; class Anaerolineae; order Promineifilales; family Promineifilaceae; genus Hadersleviella. Next base: position 3,461 of record JBGTIZ010000283.1, read on the forward strand.
AGATGCGTTTAAGACGATGCGGATGCTCAAGCGGATGCGCTATGTTTATCCATCGATTTCGTTTTACGCCCCTTATCCTGGTTCAGCCTTGGGTTACCAGCTTATTGCCGAAGGCAAAAGTCGCATGACCAAAGAGAATTATCATCGCTTCCCTGATGATGAAAAAGTGATTGGGGTGAATTATCAGTTTTACCGCGATTTGCTCGCGGGCAAATATGATGATGAAATCAATCGCGGTTTGGCTGGCTCCGAAGTGGAACGCGCCACGGCCGGGATGGAAGCGTTGATTAAGGCTTAGGCCAGCAGGTAAAAACAATGAGTAGCTTTAGCAACCCGCACTATATGTACGTGTTTGATATGAAGAACGGCAAGAAGAAGCTCGCTTATGGACAGTCGCCAGAGGATGCGCTCGAGATTTTGAGTGTGCGTCTCTCACCAGAGGAAATGGATGAGATTATCCGTGACCAGTACACCAAAATTTCGCAAAGACGTCTGCATGAGTATGTGAATAATTTGGGCTAGGTGAATTTTGTCGAGGGCGTGAGTGAGAAAGAGAGAAAGGGAATGGGTCTCGCCCATTCCCTTTTTCTGTTCTGTTCAGTTGGCAGGGGGGCTGGTGACGGTGATGATGAGACGCTGGATTGCTAAGCTAAAGACATGGTGGTTGGGTGGGGCGGAGCTGTCCACGGCCGAGAAAGAGCTTCTCACGGCCGTGGCTCAGGGTGATACCCTCAAGTCACATCGTCACCTAGATGGACAAAAAGAGTACAAACGGTGGCCCGCCAACCCCGATGAGCCACCCACGGCCGTGCCCTATGAGCTAGTCCAAAGCCTTTTAGACAAAAAATTAATCACCACCAACCAAAAATTCCCCGCCGCCACCTTCTTACTCACCACGGCCGGGAAAGACCTTGTCGCCCAATGGGACAAAGCTATACGTGGTCTAGGCGATGTTGTAAACTTTTAAGCGTGTCAGCTTGCCGTAAAGCACACCAACCGATTGTTTCGCCAATCCTGTACAAAACCTAAACAGAATATCAGCAAAATCTTTATTTACTGTCATATCTGCCCACATTTACTGGAAATATACACTTTGCCAGCTACTATAATGAACGGTTATTGTAGCCGTTGGCAGAGCAAACAACCCAAAAACCCGCCAATCAACTATGTCTGAAAAAAATTGCCCGGCCTGCCAACAAAAAATCGACCAAGATGCAGATTTTTGTCCACATTGTGAACAAGAGTTTTGTCCTGAATGCCACGCTCCGCTAGAAGCGGACGCCACGCAGTGCCAGCAGTGTGGGGTGGAGTTTGCGCTCCTTTGTCCGCGCTGTAACTATGAACTCACGGCCGTGGATACGGATAACTGCCCCACGTGCGGCTATGCGCTGACCGACACGGCCGTGGAAATCGAGGCCAAAATAGATACCACCCCTCGGCTCATCAACACCCGCTCCACCCTAGCCCGCGCCACCGTCGCCCACACCCTATCTGGCGCAGGCGGGCTAGATGACGACGAAGAAGCGGTTGTGGATTGCCCCGTCTGTGGTGAACCCGCCTATGTGGATGAAGCGTATTGCGAAAATTGTGAAAACGCTTTTTGTCCGCACTGTGTTCAAGCGATAGATGAAGATGATGAAACGTGTCCCCACTGCGGCACATTACTTTACTTTGATTGCCCCAACTGTCACTTTGAGCTAACTACGGGCACGCAGATTTGTCCCAACTGCAACGTGCTTTTTCTACCTTACTGTTTGGAATGCAACACGGCCGTGGAGCCGCTCGACGAAGATTGTACCGCCTGTGGCGCCGAGCTACCGCTTGAGGTACGTGACGTAGCCCGCGTGGTACATACTCTCGTTTCGGGGCGACAGATCGTTTATGTCTTTGCCTGTAGTACCTGCGGAACCCAGTTCGATAGCTTGCGAAGCGATTGCCCCTCCTGCGGGACGCGCATTTGCTCCCAATGCCAACTTGTTCTTAAAAAAGGGGAAGAAGTTTGCCCCCGGTGTCGTCCAGATGTAACAACCGCTCCGTGCCCCCAATGCAAAAATATTTTGCCCAAGGGCTTGGAGGAATGTCCTTACTGTCAACAACTGCTTTGCCCCGAATGTGGTACGGCCGTGGGCGAGAACGATGTGGTTTGCACCAGTTGCGGCACCGAATTTGAGTTACTCTGCCCCAACTGTGAAGCAGTTATCGGCGCGGCCGATGAAACGTGCCCTGCCTGTCAGTACGAATTTAATTTGAGCTAACGTCCCGCAAACGACTGGTTTGGCCGTTAGCCATTTCTCTAAAGTTAGGAGATACATCATGTTAGTCAACAAAATAAATGGCAATGGAAGTAACGGCCAGTATCAGACTCACACCAATGGCAATGGGCAGTTAAATGGCGTTGCCCATAAAAACGGCCACGGCATCGCGGCCCTCATTGCTGACGCCCCCGCCGAGCAAGTCGTGCCTGAAATGGCGCAAGAAGCCAATACCCGCCTTGTACGCGATTTGACGGAACGATATGACGACAACTTTGTGGTCACGCCCGCCTACAAGCAATCCTTGCCAGACATGCAAAATACGGATTTGAACAAAGGCACGGCCGTGGCTATTCAGCACGTCGGCATCCACAACTTCAAAGTGCCCATGGAAATCATCACCCGCGACGGTGATACCCAAACCGTCCACTGCTCCATCACCGGCACCGTCTCGCTTGACGCCCACAAAAAAGGCATCAACATGAGCCGTATTATGCGCACCTTTTACGAATACGAAACGGCTGAACTAAACCCCCAGACGCTCCAACAGGTGGTCAAAAGCTATATGGAAAGTCTCGACAGTTCTTCAGCGCGTATCGCTATCGCTTTTGACTTCCCTTTGCGCCAAGAAAGCCTGCGGAGCGGCCTCTCTGGTTTCCAATATTACCCCGTCGTGCTAGAAACCACGTTTACCCCTGGTGAAGGAGTGCGTCAATTCATGCATCTCGATTTTGTTTACTCCTCCGCCTGTCCCTGTAGCTACGAGCTAAGCGTCCATGCCAATCTGTATCGCGGCGTCGCGGCCGTGCCCCACAGCCAGCGTTCGGTTGCCAAAATCTCGGTCGAATATGATGATGGTCTCTACATCGAAGATTTAATCGAAACGGCGCGGGAAGCCCTGCAAACCGAAACGCAGGTCATGGTCAAGCGGGAAGATGAGCAAGCCTTTGCCGAACTGAACGCGGCCAACCTGAAATTTGTGGAAGACGCCGTGCGCCTCCTGTACGAAGGGCTAAGCCAAGACAGCTTGATTAGCGACTTTCGCATCTTTGCCTCGCACAAAGAATCCCTGCACTCTCACGATGCGATTAGCGTCTTGGTGAAAGGCGTTCCCCAAGGGTTCACCGCCCATTTGGAGCCGTTTACCTATCGCGCTATGCCTACGTAGGTGAGTAAGAGAGTAGGGGAGTAATAGAAAAACCCCTCAGTCAAGCGTTTTATGCTTGACTGAGGGGTTTTCTTTTTACTTCTCACTTTCTACTTCTTGCTTGTCACTTCTCACTATCCGCGACTTGCCGTGCTAGGGCGATGGCTTCCTCTGGGGTCGAGACGTCTCCCGCCGCTTGGGCCTCTTCGATGTGGCGCAAGAGGCGCCCTAGCTCTGGCCCCCCTTTCATGGGCAACGCTTTCATCAACTCCCGACCTGTGACCAATGGCTCGGGCGCGACGGTGTCGGTGTAGCGATTAAAATAGGCGTCTATGAGCAGGGTCACGACGGTTAAGAGAGCCGCTCCGGCGGGCGTGGCTTGGGGGTCGTCGGGTGCGTAGGTGGCGAGATGGTCGGCGAGGGCGAGTAGGCAGATGTCTAGCCCGGCTGGTCCGGTGCGCCGAAAGAAACGAAAGATGGCTCGCCGCGACACGGCCGTGTTTCCTCCCCCTTCCTCCCCCCCCACTTCCCGCGCCAGCATGAGCGGCCGCATATGCCCCGCCACAATCCGCCCCACATACTCACTGCTCTCCCGACTAAAGCGCAAGCGACGCAGACGCGCCGCCGCCAATTTAGCTCCCTCTTTTTCATGCCCCAAAAAGCGAATCCGACCGTTTTCGGTTACGGTGCGGGTGGCGGGCTTGCCGATGTCGTGCAACAGAGCCGCCCATTGCCACAGAACACGGCCGTGTAAATCCCCCGTCACGTTGCGAGCTAGATGAGCTTGCAGGGCGGGCGCATAGGGAGCCAGCGCGGTTTGCGCTTCTTGCAGGAGAGGGTGGTCGGTAGGCTGTTGCTGTACCACGGCCGTGTCCACCTGCGCCAGCCACGCCAGTGTGGCCTCCGTATGCGCCCCCACATCTAGATGATGCGGCGCGGATTGCGTCACCCCGTCCAGAGCGGCCACCTCGGGCAGAACCGTGGCCAAGCCGTCCAGCCGCCGCAGTTCCCGCACCATGCCCGCCCCATCTGCCCGCAGTAAATTATTCAGCTCATCCCGCACCCGTTCAGCTGAGACGTTGCTCAGCAAGGCAAACGTCTCGCTTACCGACGCTTCGGTCTCGGCCGTGAGCGTGAACCCATACTTGAGCGACATGCGAATCCCGCGCAGGCCGCGAATCGGGTCTTGGCGCATGTTTTCCGCGCTCACGTGGCGCACCCGCTTCTGTTTGAGGTCTTGCAAGCCATCAAACAGGTCAATCAAGCTCATTTCTGTTTCGCCCAAAGCAGGCATCGCCAGAGCGTTAATCGTGAAATCACGCGCCGCCAAATCTGCTTCCAAACTGCCGTTGCGATAGCTGGAAAAGTCCAGATAGGTTCCTTCTTCGGCCAGCACCACGCGCCCCACGTCCCGCGTTTTGTCTAGGGCATAAGCGGGCACACCTAGCGCGTCCCCGATGCGAAACGCCAATTTAATGGCGTTGCTGGGCACAACAAAATCTAAATCATGGCTGATGTGCCCCAGCACGGCGTCGCGTACCGCGCCGCCGACCAGATAGACGGGCATGTCTTGCCGCGCCAGCACATCTTTTAGTTTGTGGATGAGCGGGTCGAGGGCAAGGCGTGCGCCGCTTTGTTTAGCGACGTAGGTTAGCTCGAGGCGTAGCTTGGGGTGGTTGCGCCGTGCGAGCCGCAGGGCTTCTACGCCAGTATAGCCGACGCCTAACACACGGCCGTGGGCGATGGCAACCCACCGCCCTTCGTATGGTGTTAAGTCTGTGTGGCTGGTCATGGGATGCGCCAGAGAGTGGGAGAGTATTCAGTATTTAGTGCATGGGTATTAAACATGCGACCTTATTAGCCAAAAACTCTAGGGTGTAGAACGGCAATATGGGGCAAATTACGATACATCTCGGCATAATCTAGGCCGTAACCCACCACAAACTCATCTGGTATCTCGAACCCCACATAATCTACGGGCACGTTAACCTGATGGCGAGATGGTTTACTCAATAAGGTGCAGATGCGCAGAGAGCGCGGATTGCGCTCGAGCAGGAGTCGGCGTAAATAGTCGAGGGTCAGACCGCTGTCAATAATATCTTCTACAATCAGCACATCATACTTGTTGATTTCTTGCTTCAAATCTAAGTTGATGCGCACCACGCCCGAGGAAGAGGTGCTGTCGCCATAGCTGGAAACAGCCATAAAATCAATCGCATGGGGCACGGTCAGGGCGCGGCTAAAATCAGCCAAGAACATAAAACCACCCTTTAGCACACAGACGAGCAATAGATGCGCATCTTCGTCTAAATCTGCCTCAACCATGCGGGCCAACTCTGTAATGCGGTCGTCTAATTCTTCTTCGTCAATAAGGACATAATCAATGTCGTTTTGTAAGTTACGCATGGTTGTTTTCTCCGTGGACACGGCCGTTTTGCACGGCGATAACTGGTTCAGTACGGACAGGTAAGACGTCATGGCAGTGGCGACAGCGGGCTTCATACACTTCATCGGCCCCAATTAGCACGATGGGGTCGTCATAGGCGGCGGGCTGGCCGTTGATGAGCCGCTGGGTGCGTGAGGCGGATTCGCCACATTGCACACAAATTGCTTGCAGTTTGTAAACATACTCAGCGCGAGCCAGCAGGGCGGGCATGGAGCCAAATGGTTCGCCGCGAAAGTCCATATCTAGCCCCGCACAGATAACGCGTATCCCTTGTTCGGCTAGCTCTTCGCACAAAGCGACAATGTCTAGGTCAAAGAATTGCACTTCGTCAATGGCTAACACGGTGGTGTCTGGTCTGAGCACGCGCCGAATCTCGGCCGTGTCGGCCACTGGCTGGGCGTCTACGACGAGTCCATTATGTGAAGTCACTTTTTGGACGTGGTAGCGGGTGTCAATTTGGGGCTTGACAACCTGTACTTTTTGGCGGGCAATAATGGCGCGGCGTACCAGACGAATTAACTCTTCTGTTTTGCCGCTAAACATGCTCCCGCACACCACCTCAATGCGACCTGTTGAATGTTTCATTTACTGGTTTTCTCCTCTCTAACACAACAATCGAAAAAAGGACGAAGGAAGAGGGACGAGGGAAGAAAAGGGGTGAGCCTTCTCGAGAAAATCTCCCCGTTCTCCGTACCCTCTTGACCGTGGACTCATCGCTCATCGCTCATTGCTCGTTACTATTTGTCTGCGATTGTACAACAAAAAAAGCAGATGCGATCTCGCATCTGCTTTCTTATTTTTTATTGGTAGGCATGGCTGGGTGGTTAGACCACGGCCGTGTTACTCAATAATGCCTTCGGCTCGCAGGAACCGTTTGATGTCAATCAGGGCACGTTGTCCCACGCCAGGGATAGCCAGTAAAGCGTCTTCCCCTTCTTGGAACTTCGCGTACACGTCACCGACGGTGGTTAAACCGGCTTCCGTCAGCGCGTTTTCAGAGCGGTCGCCCAAAGACATAGCGTCCACTGTCCACACAAGTGGGTCGCTTTCCTCTTCACCTTCGTCCACGGCCGTTTGAATCTCTTCTCGCCGACGCAAGCGACGCATGAAGCGGTCAACCTGTCCTTCGGTGTCAATCAAGCGAGATTCGCCCGTGTAGAAGGGGTGTGTGCCAGACCAAATATCCACGATGATTTCGGGCTGGGTTGCCCCGACGGTCATGACGACCTCGCCATTGTAGATAACTTTGGCTTCTGGATGCCATTCAGGATGGATTTCGGATTTCATGCGCTGACCTCCTCGCGGGGATTCACACTGACGTATTTACGGCCGTGTTTCACGTCAAAGGTCACATAGCCATCTACCATAGAGAAGATGGTGTAATCTTTGCCCATACCAACGTTACGGCCGGGCAGAAAACGAGTGCCACGTTGCCGCAGGATGATATTCCCTGGAATGACGTGTTCGCTACCGAATTTCTTGAAGCCGAGACGCTTGGAGTTGCTATCACGGCCGTTATTTGTTGAGCCTGCACCTTTCTTATGAGCCATGTTATTCTCTCCTTAACCTGCTACTACTATTTCGTCGATACGCAGGCGCGTATACTTTTGACGATGACCCTGACGACGGCGATACCGCTTCTTGGGTTTATATTTCCAAACAAAAATCTTCTTACCTTTGTATTGATCGACGACAGTTGCTTTTACACTCGCGCCATTCACGGTGGGTTGTCCCACCTGAATTTCTTCGCCGTTGGCCAGGAGTAGAACGTTTTCTAGTTCAACCTGCTCTCCGACTTCTAGGGTTAGCTTCTCGACTGAGAAGGTGTGACCCTCTTCGGCGCGGTACTGCCGTCCGCCACATTCAACGATTGCGTACACTGCATACCTCCAAAAAGAACCGACACGCGAAGGTGTCGGTCGTGTGGGTTTTATAAAGTTACTGGTGGTGCGGATCACCAGCTATCCGAACGAGAAGTATAGCTATGGGTGGGGGGAATGTCAAAGCGCGGGTGTGGAATGGGGGGGGATAAGGAAACTGTTTAGTGGTTATTCATTTTCGGCATGGTTTTATAGTTAATTGATGATGAACAAGCGGTTACACGCCTCGCCGCCTGCGGCGGCTCGGCCATTATAAAGGGGGTTTTTTCGTTTGGGCGGACC
>JBGTIZ010000284.1:0-2472 GCA_041745395.1 Promineifilaceae bacterium (SeqCode)
TTTTGGGTCAAAAAGCCTGTTTGGGTCGGAAAAAGTGGGTCTAAGGGGCGTTTTTGGCGGGGGGATGGTGTAGCGGGGGAAAAATAAAAGGGTTGGATGGGCGCTTGGCTCATCCAACCCTATTTTATGCAACACTCTCTACCAGAACAGATACAATATAAACAGGTAGCCGTTTAGCTAACTGACAAACTGATAGACCAATACCCCCAATATTTCACACTTCACCCAACAAGGAGACCCCGCCATGCACCAACAAGTAAAAGATTGGATGACCACCGATGTCATCACGGCCGAAATGAACATGCCTCTGCCAGATGCCCACGAACTAATGAAAAAACATAAAATTCGCCGTCTGCCCGTGGTGGACAAACACCACAAGCTCATCGGCATTGTCACTCGGGGCGACATTCGCGGCGCACGGCCATCACAAGCCACATCGCTCAGCATTTGGGAAATGAATTACCTATTGGGTAAGCTCCAACTCAAAGATTTTATGACCAGTAAACCCGTCACCATTACCCCAGACACCCCCATCGGTGAAGTAGCGCGGCTCATGCTAAACGAGAAAATCAGCGGCATCCCTGTTGTTAATAGCGAGGGCAAACTCGCGGGCATCATCACCGAATCAGATTTGTTCCGCGTGATGGTGCGCCAATGGGACGCAGAACAGTCGCAAGAAGCGGCGGACTAAGCGAATAGAAAGTTTTGACGCTTTCCAACAGGGGCATGGTTTCACGTGTCATGTGTCACGTGGCTTGGCTCTGGACGTGACCTGTCTAGCCATAAATACCCCAAGAGCCAAAATTTTTTGCACAAAACGAGTGAGAAGTGAGAAGCTACTGTCACTTCTCGCTTCTTACTTTTCATGCCTCCCTATCCCTCAAACCAATCACGGCCGCGTGATTTTTTGCGCTGGCTCTTGATGCTTTTCGCTTGCAGACGACGCTCGTTCGCGGCGCGGCTGGGTCGAGTGGAACGCCGTTTTTTGCGGGGAATCAGGGCTTGGGACAAAATTTGCTGGAGTTGAGCCACGGCCGTGTGTCGGTTCTGATGCTGACTGCGCGACTCCTGCGAAACCACAATCAACTCCCCCTCCCGATTCAGGCGCGGCTTCAACCGCTTCACCAACGCTATCAATTCATTCGCAGTCAGCGATGAGCGCAACGTCGGCGACGTCGCCACATTGAAACGCAACACAACCCGCGTCGCAGATTTATTGGCATGTTGCCCACCAGGCCCGCTACTAGGCGTAAACTGCCACGATAGCTCACCTTCTGGTAAAATGACCTTCTCATTGATTACAATATCATCCATGCTAGCATTATAACATGTGAGTCGTTTAGTCTGTCAGCCCATCAGCACACCATCCCACTTTGCACAAACATGGCTCTTTGGGAATTCACGAGGTCAATTAGCAATCGTCTTGGCTAAACAAGCCACGTTCAGAGAAAAGACACCTGACACGTGAAACATGAAACATGACACTGTGTTAAAAACCCCACAAGACTCAAAAACATAAAACCCATGAAAAATCTCGAATTCGCCTTCCCCGCCAGCGATGGCAACCAACTGTTTGCCCAAAGCTGGCAATCTATTAACCCGAACGTACCGCCCCGCGCCCTTGTCTGTTTGGTGCATGGCTTTGGGGAACACAGCGGCCGTTACGCCCACGTCGCCCAAATGATGACCAACGTCGGTTTTATCGTCGTCGCTCTAGACCAGCGCGGCCACGGCCGTTCACAGGGCAAACGAGGGTACACCCCCGCCTACGACCAATCCCTGCGCGACATCGGCACCTTTATCGCCGAGGCGCAACGCCGTTTTCCTAATCTGCCCACCTATTTGTACGGGCACAGTATGGGCGGCAATATGGTGCTGGGTTACACCCTGCTTTATAAGCCGCAAACTTTGCGCGGAGTCATTGGCACCAGTCCCTGGCTCCGCCTGACCACGCCGCCGCCCAAAAGCCAAGTGACGGGCGCCAAGCTGATTAGCAAACTCATCTCCACCTTTACGATTACGAATGAGTTTGAGCCGCTGGTCTTAACCCATGACCCAGCCATGGACGAAGCATACAACAGCGACCCACACAACCACGGCCAAATGTCGGCCAAGCTCTTTTTTGGCGTGAACGAAGGCGGCGAAGAAATCATTCGCCGCGCCCGCGAGTTCCCTCTGCCGCTTTTGCTCGTTCACGGCACGGCCGACCTCGTGACTTCGCACACGGCCAGCACTGAATTTGCCCAAGCCGTCCCCGCCGACAAGCTGACCTTCAAAGAGTGGCCTGACCTTTACCACGAAACGCACAATGAACCGCAACAGGCCGAGGTGATTAGCTATACGATTGGCTGGCTAAACGGTCAGCTTGAGCAGTTAGAAGTGGCAAGTGAGAAGTAAAAAGTGAGAAGTGCGTCTTCACTTTTCACTTCCTACTTTCACTTTTTACGCAAACAGATGCGCCCCTTTGTTCTG
>JBGTIZ010000285.1:0-14084 GCA_041745395.1 Promineifilaceae bacterium (SeqCode)
TTTTGGGTCAAAAAGCCTGTTTGGGTCGGAAAAAGTGGGTCTAAGGGGCGTTTTTGGCGGGGGGATGGTGTAGCGGGGGAAAAATAAAAGGGTTGGATGGGCGCTTGGCTCATCCAACCCTATTTTATGCAACACTCTCCAAGAGAAAATCTCCGCGCTCTCCGCGCCCTCCGCGGTGAAATTGACCTTTTTGCAGTAGGCTCAGAGATGGGTCGCCAAAATATTAGGACGCAGTTTGAGCTAGAGGTCTATCAGATGGGGTTTGAGGCGTCTATGCGTATTTTTGAGCTGAGCAAAGCCTTCCCGCCAGAAGAACGATATGCTTTGACCGACCAAGTTAGACGTTCTTCCCGTGCTGTTTGCGCCAATTTAGCGGAAGCGTGGCGTAAACGGCGTTACCCAGCCGCATTTATTAACAAACTGTCTGACTCGGAAGCCGAAGCGGCCGAGACCCAAGTTTGGTTACAGTACGCTGTCGCTTGTACCTATATTGACCCCGAAACAGGGCGCGACCTCTTCCGTGCCTATGACCAAATCATTGGCAAGTTGGTACGCATGTCCAAAACCCCCGACCAATGGCGCATCTAACCCGCTTCCCTTACTCCCTTCCTCTCTTACTCTCCCTCAAGAAAACGGGCGAGCAACCCATTCACTCGCTCTGGTTCGTCGTGTTGCACCCAATGGGTGGCCTCTTCTATAAAGACCACACGGCCGTGGTCACAATAATCCTCCACACTGGCCGTCGCCATCTCCCGACCTAGAGCTATATCCCGCGCCCCCCAAATCATCAGCAGAGGCACGCGAATGCGCGGGTCATTTAGCTGGGTTGGATGCTGGGCAATGGCGCGATACCAGTTAATCATGCCCCGCAGGGCGTGCGGCCGTCCCCACGCTTTTTTGTACTGCACCATATCCTCGGCCGTGAACGTATCATGCATCCCCACATAATCCTGCACCATGGTGGCCAGCCGCTCAAAATCTTGAGCATGTAAGAGGGATTCAGGCACGACCGGGATTTGAAAGAAGCCCGCATACCAACTTTTAGCGACCTGCTTGGGATTACTCTGGAGCGTTTTCATAAAGGTGGCGGGATGGGGCACATTTAGCACGGCCACTTTGGGGAAACGGGTGGGGTATTTAGCCGCCGCCCACCAGGTGACCATCCCCCCCCAGTCATGCCCGATTAAATACGCTTGCTCACGGCCGTGGGCATCCAACAAACTGACCACATCCGCCGCCAGCTTATCCAAATCATAATCCGCCAAAGCCGTCGGCTTGTCGCTCAAGTTATAGCCGCGCTGGTCTGGCGCAATGACGCGATACCCTTCCCGCACCAAAAACGGGATTTGCTCCCGCCAGCCGTACCAAAATTCAGGGAAGCCGTGGAGCAAAACGACCAGTTTCCCTTCCTCGGGGCCGACCTGTACGGTGTGCAGGGTCACGCCGTTGATTTTGACAAAGCGATGCTCCAGCGGGTAGCTCATCTCATCATGTTTGATTGCGCCCGTCAGCACCTCAGCCGGGCCGCGCTGGCGAAAGAGGCGAATGGTGTGGGTGTCCCGCTCGGCCGTGTGGTAATAGCGCAAAAGCTGGTTCTCTTGGTCGTATTCACACTCTCCGTCCGAAATCTCTACGCCCAAGCCCGCGCTGTAATGGTAATCAGGTACAAAAATCTCGGTGGGCGTTTCCCCCAGCGGGAATTTGTCGTCGTGCTGGAAGATGAATTCAAAGACGCGGGTGAACGGGTCAAAGCTCAGGGCGAGTGGTTCCCCAGCGGTGTAACGGGGATAGGGACGCACAAACACGGCCGTGGCTCTTCCCCCTTCATCCAAATCATGCGGGTCATGCAACGGCTCGGGCAAAAACTGGTCACGGCTAAAAATAGAAAGGTCTTCCCCATTCCACTGGTCGCCATACTCATTGTCATTATCGGCCGTGTAGTTCCACTGGGTGCCGTGCAGTAAATTCGCTTCCAACGCCCGCCACGTCCGGTCGAGTGCGCCCATGTGCGGTGCGAAATTGTTTTCGGTGAAGCCAATGCGCTCGTTCAAATCATAGGCGATACCAAATTCACCCAGCAAAGTGGGGCCACCCACCCGCTCATTCCCTTCCGCCTTGATGCGGCTAATCTGCTGATTAAACGACTTTTGCACCTGCCCTTTGCCAATCACGGGCATTTGCGTGTGCGCATTTAGCCCAAAATTGGCGTGATATTCGCGCATAAACAACACGGCTCCATCATACCAATGGCTGGCGTTGACCGCCTGCAGCAAATCTTGCAGTTCGGGCAACCCTTTTTCCAGCGTGCCCTCGGCAAAGATAATGGCTTGGGAGTGTACGGCGCGGATTTCGCGGGCAAAACGCAGGATAAAGGGGCGCAGGTAATCTTCGTTAAAGTCAATTGCACGGCCGTGTAGCTCCACAAAATGATTGGGACGAAGCAGTTCCAGCTCATCATTCGCCCCCAGCGTCCAGACGCCATTCTCCTGCCACACCCCCGCGTGACCCTCACGCCACAGCCGCGCCCGCCCCGGATTGAGCAGTTCTCGCCCCTTCTTTTTCAACCCTTGCAGAGATAGCTCCAACAGATCCGCCTCGGTGGCGATGCCCGCCGCCGCCTGCATCGCCTGCCACGGCGTGGGGGAAGCCCCTTGCTGGACAATGCCCGCTGGTTGGTGCAAATCAGCTACGCCAATCCAGCCGCTGGAGGGTTCATTGAGCGTGTCGTAGCCGAGCACATGGGGCATATCCTTGACGCGCAGAGCGACCTGTTTAATGGCGTTAATGTAATGGCTCTGCAAATATTCTTGTGCGGAAACGCCCTCGATTTTGGTTTGGGGCGCCAAATCTTGCCCCGCAAAGAAAAGCGTGAACATGGTGGCTGTGCCCAGCTTGCCGTAATTGGTTGTCCAGCGCATCGTGGGGCAGGGGTCGCCATGCTCTTGGTGCAAAAAGGCGGCGCCCGTGGCGTGGAGCTTGGTCAAATCCATACCGACCGCCTCGAGTGTCCACCCGGGCGCACCGTCGCCGCCGGTCCAGCGGCTCCACACGTCTTGGTGGGGGTCTATGAAGACGAAGAAGCCGTATTCGCCGGCTTTGGCCACCATTTTTTGCACATAATCGAGATAGATGAGGTCGTAGATGCCCGGGCCAGCATGTTCTATCGCTTCCCAAGTGACCAAGAAGCGCAAGCAGTTGAAGCCCCAATGGCGCAGGCGGGCAAAATGTTCGTCCGCTTCGGCGGCGGGGAAGGGGCGACCCACAAAGGAAACGGTGCGGTGGTCGTAAAATTTGTGGCGGATGTGGGTGCTGGCGGGAGGGGCAACGGGGAGTTTGTTGCTCCCGCCCAAGTTGACGCCGCGTAGCATGACAACACGGCCGTGGTCGTCCTTAAAGTGCAAACCATCTACATTAATCATTGTTGTTCCTCCTGAGCAGTCCGCTTACAGCTTTCGCGCCGCTTGCGTTAGAATAGCGTTCTTTACCAAATCAACTCCATTATAACCGAAGGACATAACATGCCCTCTATTCACGAATCAAATCTTATTCACGGTCTGTATACCGTTGACCTCCGCGCTTTTGGCGATGAGCGCGGCCGTTTCATGGAAACGTTTCGCCGCGAATGGTTTCCTCAGCGCAGTTGGGACATGGTGCAGATGAACTGCTCGGAATCGATTGGCGGGGTGGTGCGCGGCTTGCATTATCATTTCCGGCAGGTGGATTATTGGTGTTTGTACCACGGCCGTGTACGCGCCGCCCTCGCCGATATTCGCCCCGATTCTCCTACCTTTCGCGCCACCCAGACCATAGACATGAACGGCGACCAGCGCATTGGCCTTTTTATTCCCATCGGCGTAGCGCACGGCTTCGCCAGCCTCAGTGAGCGCATCACCCTGACCTATGTGGTGGATAATTATTACGACAATGGGGATGAGTTTGGCGTGGCGTGGAATGACCCAGAGTTGGCTCTGGATTGGGGACTCACTGACCCGATTGTCTCTGGCCGTGATGCGGCTAATCCCCGCCTGCGGGATATTCCGCTGGAGCAGTTGCCTCGGCTGGGATAGGGTTTGGACACGGCCGTGGTCTCCCTAACGACAAAAGGCGCAATCTCCAAGATTGCGCCTTTTATTTTAGCTATTGCCTAGCATCATTGGTTTGGTGAAACCGTAAGCTGGACGTTATAGGTCATACAGCTCTGTAACCCAATCTGTAGCTGGCTCTGCCGTTTTGGCCTGTTGAATCATACGTTGCCACAGAGCATGAGTGGCTGCTATAAGCTCATCTTCTGGCTCGGCCTCACGATTGAGTAGGTTCTCGAGGATGAGATTGATTTGTTGAAAGGTCTCAATGTCAATGACAACGGCCGTTTCTTTCCCACCTTCGTAGATAATTGGATATTGATTTTGCGAAATGGTTTTTATTTGTGGCATGGGTGCATTGTAACCTAGAATGATGGTTTCTTGGCAAAACGGCCATTATGGGTGTAGGGAGCTATCCGTTACAAACTCATTACTTCTACTTCCATGCGGTTTATGACCTCATAGCCCGTTTCTAGCATGAGGTCAATTTCATCTAAAACCTGTGCATGAAAATAACGCTCGCCACATTCACGGCAGACTTGCGCGGGCACATTTTCTACAATGTAAAGCTGTTTTTTATGCCAATGAAGCCGCTTTACTTTTTTCTCTACGGTCTCGCCATTGCAAAATTCACAAATCATAATTGCTCCGTTAGGGCGTATACCGTGATAATCAACAAATCACGGCTTGCATGGAACCGACAAATCACATGAATCAAACGGCCGTCTGGGACAGGCCCTTCAAGACGATAACGTGTCCCACGTATGTCATGGGTTAGCCGTTTTTCAATCTGGCCTTTTAAGATGGCATGTTCAATATCGCGCCTTTCTAAATCATCATCCAGCATCTCTTCTTCAGCATGGGAAGATAGATAGTATTGACGTTGATGAATTTTTGCCCGTATCTGTTCAATAGTTGCCATACTGATTTGATGGTAGCATAGGTGTTAAGTGGTTAGCAAATAGCAAAACGACTGTTGTTTTCAGGTAAGCGTTCAGCTCGTCAGCCTCCTAAATTTCGTGCCAATTGCGCTTACTTTAGGTTAACAAACGCTTTGCAGGACGTTTGGTCGCGCTAAGTATGATCAAACTGTGTTGTGCAAAGGAAGCTGAAATGCTGACTGGCTGAAATGCTGAACGGCTACCACAAACTACGTGAGTGGTAGGTTAATACACGGCCGTGTCTTTTGACACCCGCCAACTCTGCGCTATAATTTCACTTCATTCGACGCGGGGTAGAGCAGAGGCAGCTCGTCGGGCTCATAACCCGGAGGTCGCAGGTTCGAATCCTGTCCCCGCAACTGCAAAAAAGGTCAACTTCTTCCCCCCAAGAAGATTGACCTTTTTTGCTATCTAGGAGCCAATCACCCCGTTAATTTCTCCCACAAGCGCACGCTCTGCCGCACGCCAGCTAGTGGCGGCTCGTCCCCAGTGTATTCGATGGTCACGCGGCCGTGATAATGCACCTTCTTGAGCAACGCCACCAAAGACGCATGGGGTAACGTCAACTCTTCCCCCGCCTCATCAAATCGCCCCGTCTTGAGATGATAATGATTCGCTCGCTTCGCCAAAGCGGCCCACCACGCTGGCCGCTCGGGCGCGTTTGGTAAATTAGCGGGGTCAAAACAGGCTCCAAACCGCACCCGCTGGCTTGGCGACAGCCGCGCCGCCACTTCATCCAACAGGCGAATGTGTCGTGCTGGGTCACTGCTCACCCCCCAATGATTTTCGATGGTTAGCGTCAAGCCAGAGACTTGGTTAAGCGCGTTTTGAGCGAAATTGCTTAGCCGCTGAACGAGGCGCGGGTCGTAACTGGCGGGCGTGTCAGCCGTGCCGCCCAAATTGAGCCGTAGTAGGGGAACCTCTAAAAAGCGAGCGGCCGCCAAGCCGCGCCGCAGGTAGAGGCTTTGAGCAGGCCAATGGTGGGCAGGGACGGTAAAGTCGCTGTTGATGGTCCAAGCAACCAGCTTGGTTCCATGTGCTTGGGCGTTGGCGCGGAGTTGGTGCAAACTGGGGCGGCTATATCGCCATAGCTCGGGCGGGGCACCGGGCAGGAGGCGGAGCAGGGGCTGGCGCAAGCGGCTGAGGCGGGGTGGGGGAAGCATGAAGTCGTTGGCTTCGATGTGGGTGAGAGGGATGTCCACGGCCGTGGTTGGCAAATCCAATAGCGACCACGTCCCCGCATAATAAGGCGCGTGCCACGACCAAGAGCTAACCGCTAAATCTCGCGCATCAACCATCCTGCTTTTTCTCCATTGTCTGCTGACCCATCTACCCGCTTATTCCCAAAACTCCACCCGATTCCCCGCTGGGTCAAAAATATAAAATAATCGTGCCCCCCACTTCTCCTGCAATGGCGTGGGATTGGGATGCACGCCCCGCGCTTGCAAAGCAGTCCACACCTCGGCTACATTAACCACCCGCCACGTCAACGTTAGCCCTTGCCCCGTCGTCGCGCCTACGGTTGCTCGCCGCGCGTCGGCCACGCTGACAAAACTGTCGCTAGTTAGCTGAAATTCGACCAGCCATTCGTTTTGCCACGCCACGGGAAGCACGAGTTGGTCACGGTAAAAGGCAACCACTTCTGCCCAATTGGCGCAATACAAAATAGTGTTGGTACGCTGGATGTTTTCCGCTAATGGGGTCATAAAGCAGGCTTGCTCTCGAGTAAAATATGGACACAGTAAAAACTAAATAGCCGCTCTGGATTAAAAATGCCCAGACCCCAAAGGTTTCCAAAACCTTTGGGGTCTTTTCTACGCTCAAACTTGTTTTGCATTCTTGTCCTAAAGAGTAAACTAGGCGCAACATTTAGACAAATCTAACGTAATGGGTTTCAGTGTGTCAGCAAACTAATCAACCAACCAGCGTAAGCGTTCGGTATTTCAGAATATGGCATTTGGCATGCAGTTTAGCTAGCTGAACGCTTACTAACACGCCAGCCAAATTAACCTTAAGGAGACAACATGGATTACACAGCAATATTAAAACGTGCCGCCAGCATCGTCTGGAATAATAAATTCCTCTGGGCACTCGGTTTTCTAGCCGCGCTGGGCGGTAGCTCAGTTAGCAGTAGCGGTGGTGGGGGTGGTAATTTCAGCTTCCCCTCTGGCGGTGGCTCTAGCCCTGCTCCCAGCACGGGTAGCGGCCCGGCAACTGATTTTGGTGATTTTGACGAAGCAGAACTAGAAGCTTTCTTTGAAGAACTATTCAGGGGTGGTGACCCCTTGGCGGGTATGCCCGAAACGGTAGCAGGCATTTTGGGCATCACCTTTTTGCTCATTTGCTGTCTCTTCGCGTTCTTTATCGTCATGTGGTTTATTCGCCAGGTGGCCGAAGCAGGCATGATTCAATCCGTCTTTAACATTGAGGCGGGGCAACAGATGAGCTTTGGGGAAGCGATGGGCACAGGTATGGATTCCCTGTGGCGTTACGTCGGCATCAATTTATTGCTCAAATTCCTGCCCAACCTTATTTTTACGGTGATTATTGGTGGGCTGGCACTGGTCACGGTGGGGGCGGCTATTGGTCAGGGCAGTGAACAGGCGATTCTGGGTTCGCTCGGCATGCTGTTTGCCTGCTTGTTCCCGTTGCTCTGTCTGCTCATTCCTTATAACTGGTGGGTGACGCTCGTTTATCCATTTGCCCAGCGCGGAGTCACTCTGCATGATTTGGGCGTGATTGACGGCATCAAACATGGTTGGCAAACGTTGAAAAATAATTTCACCCCTATTTTCTTACTGGCCATCCTGTTTTTTGCCCTCTCGTTTGTGGTGGGAATTGTCCTCCTATTCGTGGTTTACCTGCCCATTCTGCTGGTCACGTTTGCGCCGCTGATTTATTCGCTGATTGCGTCAGAAACGGTAGGGGCTGGCTCAGCCGTGGTGGCGGGGTTTGGTGTTTTCCTGCTCGTTTTGGTCGGCGCAATGGTCAACGCGGTTTTGGTCGCGTATCGTTCAACAGTGTTCACGCTGGCGTATACGGAATTTATGGACACAGGTAAATTGAACAAGCCGAATATGGAAACGTTTTAGACCGTTTTGCTCTGGTTTTTAGAGAGACACACGGCCGTGGTCAATATCCTGATCACGGCCGTTTTGCTTGCCCGAGCCGCCTCGTGCGTGTTACAGTTTTGACCTGTACACGCGCCAAAACAGACGCCAAAAAGAGGAAAAGAGCAATGGATTTTGGAACGCTATTTACCACGGCCGTGCGTCATTTGCGCCATAACCCGTGGCTCTGGGTGTTGGGTCTCATTTACGTTCTGCCCAGTTTCTTCGCCTTGCAAGCGTTGCCCCCCACCAGTGGCTTCCAGCCCGAGACATTGCTTAGGCAATGGTCAGACCCCGCCGCCTTGGCCGAGTTAGAGGCCATTATTCTGCCTGTGCTGGAGGCGGTCAGTGATTTTTGGCGCGTGACCCGCTTTGTGGTCGGTCTCACGGCCGTGTTGCTCGTCGTCTGGTTCGTGACCACCCTCGCCGAAGCGGGGTTGATACTTATTATTGGCCGCGCCCAAACGGGACAGACCCCGCTCTCCCCGCTTGCCCTCCTGCGCGAGATGCGCCGCCTGCTCCTGCGGCTCATCGCCATCGATACCCTGCTGTTTTTCCCGCTGTTCATCGTGCTACTCACGGCCGAGTTAATTGTTTTGGGCGGCATGGCCTATATTTTGTTCAGCGGCACATTGAACCTGCAAGCCATCGCGGGGCCACTCGCGCTGAGCCTGCTTTGCACCGTTTCATTGCTCTGTTTGGCCGTACCCATTGGCCTGCTGACCCTGCTGTTTCGCCTCGTTGCCTTTCGTGTAGCGGCCGTTGATGACCGCCACACCAAGTCGAGTATTCGCTACGCTGGGCATCTGCTCAAGCAACAATGGCTCAACTTTTTGCTGGTTGGCCTCGTGCTTATCATTATTCGCCTGCTGGCTGATGGCGTACTCGGTTTGCTTCAAGCCCCGTTGCCCGCGTGGCTGGGCGCGTTGCTCACCCTGCCCCTCACGGCCGTGTTACACGCTTTTTACTCGGCCGTGTGGACTATCGCCTACACACAATTATCAATGAGCAAGGAGCAATGAACAATGAGCAACCCGTCGCACATCGCCCCTCGCCCCTCGCACCTAAAGAAATGAAACCTGACACAAAAATTGGCATTGATACAGGCGGCACATTCACCGATTTTGTCTGGCTAGACACGGCCGGGCAGTGGCAACGGCACAAACAGCGCAGTACGCCGCACGACCCCTCCACCGCGATTTTGGCGGGCATGGCGCATCATCAGCTGGGTGAAAACAGAGCCGTGGTGCATGGCAGTACCGTTGCCACCAACGCCCTGCTGGAGCGGCGCGGGGCGCGTACCGCTCTGATTACCACGGCCGGGTTTCGGGATGTGCTGGCGATTGGTCGGCAAAACCGGCCTGACCTGTACGCCCTTGTGCCGCGCCAGCCAGAGCCGCTTGTGCCCCAAAAATGGCGGTTTACGGTGGCGGAACGAATCACGGCCGTGGGTCAAATCTTAGAGCCGCTCAACCTCGCCCACCTAGAGGACATTGTGCCCCAACTCATCGCTGACGAGATAGAAGCGGTCGCTGTTTGCCTGCTGTTCAGCTTCCTGCACCCCGCTCACGAAGAAGCGATTCGAGCCTATTTAGAAGCCCATTGGCCCGGCCATCACATCTCCCTCTCCAGCGACATTTTGCCCGAATACCGTGAATATGAGCGCACCAGCACCACCGTGATTAACGCTTATGTCGCGCCGCTGATGAGCCGTTATTTGGCGCGGCTGTCCCAGAAATTGGGCAGACGGCCGCTGTCCATCATGCAGAGCAACGGCGGTTTGCTGACGGCGCACACGGCCGGGGTGCAAGCGGCGCGGACTGCGCTTTCTGGCCCCGCTGGGGGCGTGGTGGGGGCGCGTTACGTGGCGGAACAGGCGGGGCATAGCCACATTATTACGTTTGATATGGGTGGCACCAGCACCGATGTGGCTCTCTGTCCCGGCCGCTTGCCCACCACGTCCACGGGGCGCATCGCCGAGATGCCGTTGCGTTTGCCTATTATTGATATTCACACGGTGGGCGCGGGGGGCGGCAGTTTGGGTTATGTGGATGCGGGCGGGGCACTGCATGTGGGACCAGAAAGCGCGGGGGCTGACCCTGGCCCGGCCTGTTATCCTCAGCCGGAAACGCCTCGTGCCCTGCCTGCGCACGTCCACGGCCGTGGGACCGTCACCGACGCTAATTTGGTACTGGGTCGCCTCGACGCCGCCCATTTTCTGGGCGGCACGATGCGCCTAGACGAGACGGCCGCCGCCCAAGCCCTGCATGAACTGGCCGACCAGATGAGCGACTCTATAGCTAATTCTGCCAAGGCGGTACAAGCGGCGTGGGGCGTGTTGCAGGTAGCGAACGCCCACATGGAACGCGCCATCCGCAAAATTTCGGTCGAGCGCGGCTACGACCCGCGTGATTTTACGCTCGTGCCGTTTGGCGGAGCGGGGCCGCTCCATGCCTGCGATTTGGCCGCCAATCTGGGCATTCCCCGCGTTTTAGTGCCTGCCTTACCCGGGGTGCTGTCCGCGTTGGGCATGTTGGTGGCTGTGCCCACCAAGGATTATGCCCAAACGGTGATGGTCACGCTGACGGCAGACCAAGAGTGGGTTGGCGAATTGACTGTGGGGGCTTGGCTCAAAGCGCAGTTTGCGCCGCTGGTGGCGCGGGCGCAAACGGAAATGGGGGCGGAAGGGCATGACCTTGCCCACATTGCTCTGCGTTATACGCTGGATATGCGCTATCAGGGGCAGTCGCACGAGTTGCCAATTTTGTTGCCAGAAGGGGTGGCGGGTATTGCTGGACTAGCGGATTTGGTGGGGCGGTTTCATGCGGTGCACGCGGCGCGGTATGGGTACGCGCAGGAGGAGAAGGGGGTGGTGGAATTGGTCACGCTCAGGCTCACGGCCGTGGCTCCCAGCAGTCCGCCGCCGTTGCCCTACACAGACCCCCAGCCTGTGCCCGCCTCTCAGATAGCCGAGGCTGTTTTGGGCACAAAGCTGGTGTGGTTTCGTCCCGAGCAGGCGCAGGAGACGGTTTTGTATGACCGTGAAAAGCTCCGACTGGGGGCGGAATTTAGCGGGCCGGCCGTGTTGGTGCAATATGACACGACGCTGGTGGTTCCGCCGGGGTGGCACGGCCGTGTGGACGGCTGGAGCAATGTTCAATTAACAAGGAACAATGAGCAATGAGCAAAGGGGCGTCACGTCGCCCTTCGCCCTTCGCACGTCGCCCTTAAAACATGTTTTTCCCGAGTTTCATGACGGCTTGGCGTAGGTCGATGATGCGCTGGTGGGCGGGGCCGTCGGGCGTGATGCGGTAATGGTGTTTGCTGTAGGCAAGCTGGCTGGCGCGGGTGTAGAACTTGTCGGCGGCGCGGGCGGCGCGGGGGCCGTGGCTAAACAGAAGCTGAACACGGTATGTCCAGCGTCGCCAGCCGGAGCTAATGGCGGCGTATTGCAGAGGCGTCAGCACGCCTAGCGATACTTCTTCAAAGAGGTACTTTTTGAGCCACAAATGCTCTTGCCAGAGTGACCAGACGACAATCACGGCCGTGATAATCAACCCACCCCACGCATTGGCGAGCAGAGGAATACAGGCCAGTGCCCCAAAAAACGCGCCGGCTGAGGCAAAGAGGTTGTGCAAAAAGTGAATCATCACGGCTGTGGACCAGCCCACAATAGGCGCGACGACCTGTATCCATCCTTTGCTGGACAGCCGCGCCACGGCTAGGCCCAGCCCCGCCATAGCGGAGTAGAGCGAATGGTTTAGCCCAAAGACAAAGGCGCGCATGAAGATGTTAAATTGCCACGCTTCCCGTCCGCCCGTTTGGTATTGCTCTACAAAATAGAAGACGTTCTCGACCATCGCAAAGCCGAGGCCGACCATGGCCCCGTAAATCAGCCCGTCGAGCGGGGTGTCTAGCTCGTGTCGCCACAGCCAGAACAGGATGAGCAGGGCAAATCCTTTGACCGTTTCTTCGACGAGTGGGGCGACTAACACGGCCGTGGCCATATCCCCCCACTCATCCCCCAGGGTCAAATAAAAGGGCAGGCCAAACACCCCGTTCAAAATCAACGCCAGAAAAATGGCGGGTACAGCTCCCCACAAAAACATCGTGACTAGCAACCAGAGCGGCTCCCGCTCATAACGGTCAATAAAGTAAATAAACGACGCATACAGTAAGGCCGGAATGACGGCGGCGATGATGGATTCCACAATAATCATGTCGGTTTTTTTCCTAGGAGAGAGAATAGGAGAAGCGGCTTAGCTTGTGAGGGCAGGGTAACTGCTAACCCAACAAGCCCGTTGCCTGAGCCTGTCGAAGGCAAAAGGGTGGGCTTCGACAAGCTCAGCCCTCGAGAACGCTAGTGGTTAGAGAGACCCGCTAACTCGGCGTGCGCATGGTTACAAACTCTTCGGCGGAGGTGGGATGAACGCCAATTGTGCTGTCGAATACCGCTTTGGTCGCGCCCGCATTTAGGGCCACGGCAAAGCCTTGGATAATTTCGCCCGCGTCTGGCCCGAGCATATGGACCCCCAGCACGCGGTCACTGTCGCCGTCTACGACAAGCTTCATCAGGGTGCGTTCGGCGCGGCCGCTCAGCGTGTTTTTCATGGCGCGAAAGCGGGTACGATAAATGACCACGTTCTGATATTGGTTGCGGGCTTCTTGCTCGTTTAGCCCCACCGTGCCGATGGGGGGCTGGCTGAAAATGGCGGTGGGAATATTGTCGTAGCTGATTTGACTGGGACTGTCTTGATCGTTAAACAGGCGGCGGGCAACAATCATGCCCTCGGCCGTGGCGACGGGCGTCAGGTTTTTGCGATTGGTCACGTCGCCGATGGCGTAAATGTGGGGCACGTTTGTCTGATAATGCTCGTTGACGCGAATGGCTCCCAAGGGGTCAAGGACGACGCCTACTTCGGCCAAGCCCATGCCGCCGCTTTGGGGCACACGGCCGATGGCAAACAGCACCTCATCCACCACGATGGTCTCTCCAGTAGACAGGGTGACCGCTTTTTCACGGCCGTGTGTCAACTCAATCTTACTCACCGTGGTATTGCCCTGAATCGTTATCCCCCTGCTGGTCATTTCTTCGTACAGCGCGTGGCGCAGGTCATCATCAAAGCCCATGAGGAACATTTCTTTGCGGTAGACTTGATGTACTTCGACCCCCAAATTGCAAAAAATGCCCGCAAATTCGATGCCAATATAACCGCCACCCATGATGAGCACGCGCCGGGGCAGTTCGTCGAGGTAAAAAACGTCGTTGGAGGTGATGACGTGTTCGATGCCGGGAATGTTGAGTAAGCGGGGCCAGCCGCCCGTCGCAATGAGGATGTTGGCGGCGGTGTAGGTTTGCCCGTTAACGGAGATAATATGGGGGTCGAGCAGTTGGGCACGGCCGTGGTACACATCCACTCCCGCTCGCGTCAGCAACTCGTCATAAATACCGTTTAGCCGCGCAATCTCTCTATCTTTATTCGCCAGCAACGTTTGCCAATCAAAACGAGCTGAGGGCACATCCCAGCCAAACCCCCGCGCATCCGCAAACGCTTCCGCAAATTGCCCCGCATAGACAAACAATTTCTTGGGCACACAGCCCACGTTGACACACGTCCCCCCCAGATACCGCTCCTCAGCAATGCCCACCTTGGCTCCAAAGTTCCCCGCGAAACGGCTAGCCCGCACCCCACCCGAGCCACCCCCAACCGTAAATAAATCATAATCATATTGAGCCATGTTATTTCCTTACGCTTTTTACTTGGTTAATTTTCGGCATGTTTCAGAAACCCCTTCAATGTTATCTTTACCCCAGCAATTCCCGCAGGTAAAATCTGATATGATGGTAACCGCGTTTTCGTAAAGATTTAAAGAAACAAGAGGCTACATAATGAAGATAAGAAAGCATTTATCAGCAGATGGCTTAATCAAGATGGTCAAAAGAGGGTTCA
>JBGTIZ010000286.1:0-28716 GCA_041745395.1 Promineifilaceae bacterium (SeqCode)
AAAGCCTGTTTGGGTCGGAAAAAGTGGGTCTAAGGGGCGTTTTTGGCGGGGGGATGGTGTAGCGGGGGAAAAATAAAAGGGTTGGATGGGCGCTTGGCTCATCCAACCCTATTTTATGCAACACTCTCTTTAGGGTCTGGACTTTTGTTACCGAACTAAATCGTTGACCTTCAAAAAAGAGAACTGAGCCTACTGAAAAAAGCCCCTTTTCGCGGAAATCCACCTCTGGTAGATTTTGCAAAAATACCTCTTTTTTCAGGGCACTCAGAACTGGGCTGAGAGGTGGGTAACGATTTGTTTTTCAAAGGCGAACGGCTATGGTCGGCTCAGAAGCATCTGGACAGAGGTAAGTCGTGAGCCACTATTCGCACAAGGGGAGCCTGCTTGTAGGGCATAATTATCCAGAGAGAACGGGCTATTGTTTACTTGCTGGAAACGAGGATCTTGATTAGAGCCAATGGTGTATCCAGTTGTTTGCCATTGACAATTATTGCTCGTGCCGGCTAAGCCCGACGGCAAATAAAGGTTGGAGTGGGCAAAAATGGAGTTATGAATGACGTGACCGCTACCGTGCAAAAAGATGCATTGGAACTCGGTATTGGGACAATGGGCAGTGACATGTTCAAAACGCCAATTTTGATTATATATATTGGGGTAGCCCATGATGTTGTTGTTGGTCGCTTTGGCAAAGATGACATCACGGAATAAGGCATTATCTACTTGTGCCCATTGACCGAAACTGTTGGTTGTTTGCCCCAAAATGACGCCCTGCATGAAGCCGGGGCCGATGATGCTTTCTTCAACCGTGACGCCAGAGATCTGTCCGCCTGAATAAATTTGGATGCCATCGCTGTGGCGACAATGATTGAAGGCGATATCCGGGTTTTCAGGGTGAACACGGCCGTTGTAAAGCCATGATTCGCGCAGAGTGAAGTCGCCAATGCGATTATCTCCATGTGCAGATTGGAATGCATCCTGCCCATTGTCACGAATAATGACCCGTTCGAAGGTCATATTGGGGCCAGCCAAGCGCACGCCAGGGAGGTCTGGATTCCAAACGCCACCCGTCTGCTGTGCAGAGCCATTGTCGTAAATTTCCACATTGCGCACGGTGATATTACTGCTGTTCGAGTAAAAGCGAATCCCAGAGGCATTGTAGCCATGAATGACAATGCCTGACCATTTTGTGCCATCAATGACAATCCAATGGTCGTTTTCAACGGTGATGGCTTGGGGGAGAACCCCTTCTGTTTGGTAGTTGTAGCTACTTTGGCCGCAATAGGGGAGGGGGGTACTGCGTCCGCCAAAGAAGATGGCCTGTCCGTTGCGTCCGCTTTCACTGGCAAGCCTGATGATGGTGGGATTTTGCTCTGTGCCGTTGCGCCCAATGGTTAAGGCGGTACGGTAGGTCATCGATTCTTGCCCCCCGTCAATAAGAATGGTGTCGCCAGACTGAATTTGGGTCCAGTTGATTTGGTCTAATTCGTTCCAAGCCGTAGCCCAGCCTTGGCCGTTGCTATTGTTGCCGTTGCGAGAGACATACCATACATTGCCTGTAGGGGGCAGGTAAGGTGTGGCTGTGGGCTGGGGAGCGGGTGTGTTGGTTGGTTGGGGAATGGGTGTATTGGTTGGTTGGTGTGTTGGTGGTTGGGGAACGGGCGTGCTGGGTGGTACGGGCGTGCTGGGTGGTTCGGAAATTGGAGTTTGGGTAGGGAGGGGAACTGGTTCGCTGTAATTGCTAATAATGGGCATGTACTGGTGATACGTTTGGACGTGGAAAGTATCCGGGCTGGGTGCGGTTTCGTCGGTGGGTGCGGTGGTGGCGTAGCCAGTGGTGGGGTAGATGACGAAGGCGGAGATGAGTACCGCGCAGAGGGCAAAGCTGAGGACAAGCAGTAGATTGTTCTTCATTAGTTCTTTTCCTTTCGTACCCCTAGTTGGGTGTTTGGAATCAAACTTTAATGCTGTTGGGTACGATGGGGCCTATTTAAGAGCAATGCTATGCTTCTGCTTGTAAAGTAAATTTCACCTGTGTTCCGTACCTTACGAACCCGCTTGAGAGGAGTAGTACAGATGGGGGAGATATTTTTAAAGAGGAGTAGTACAGATGGGGGAGATGCCTCCGATGTGATTAAAGCTGTCAAAATTAATGTTAGGGGACGATGTCTAGCGTCCAGTTAATTGGCATGGTTCAAGTTGCTTTTACAGTTGATTGGGGAGCAGATAGCGGCCATCCGCCTGCGGCGGCTCGACCAATATAAAAGGGGTTTTTTTCGTCTGGACGTTCGTCCAAACGAAAAAAACCCCTTTTCCAGCGAGTCGTGGCCGCAGGCCACGCCGAAGCGGGGCTGTAACGGGAAGTAATATTTAGATGATTACTTAGGCAGTGGGATGGAGTTGGTGATAGGCGGTGAGGAGGTTGACGGCGGAATAACGCCAGGCTAGCTCTGTTTCGATGCGTTGGCGTCCGAGGCGGCCCATGGCGGCGCGTCTTTCTGGGTCGTGGATGAGGGCGGCGATGGCTTGGGCGAATTTAAGCTCATCGTTGGGTTCAACATAGAGGGCGGCATCTTGGGCAGTGTAGCGATGCTCGATGAGGTCGAAGGCGACGATGGGTTTGCTAACGGCCATGTATTCCATCATTTTTATCATGGTGCTGTGGTCGTTGAAGCTGTTTTTAGGGTCTGGGTCTACGCAGATATCGGCCGTGGCGAGCAGGCGGCGGAAGCGGTCGCCTGTGACCCAGCCTGTGAACCAGACGTATGGCGCGATGTTTAGCTCTTGAGCTAGCTCTTTGAGGGCGGGCAGTTCGTCCCCATCACCCATAATGACGGCTAACACGGCCGTTTCACCGCACTCATTAACCAGATGCTGGATGGCGCGGAGGAGGTAGTCGAGGCCATCTTGTTTGCCCATCGCCCCCGCGTAGCCGAGGATAGTTGTGGCGCGTTGACGGAGGTCGGGGTCGGGAGCCAAATCGGTCGGCCATTTTTCAAGCTGGGGACCGTTGCGCACGATAGTGAACCGGTCGAGGGGGAGGTCGTGGCGGTGGCTGATGATGGCGCGATAGGATTGGTTGGTGGAGAGAATACGGTCAGCGGTGCGGCAGGTGACGCGCTCCATCCAGAGTAAAATTTGGTGGACGCGCTGGTTGCCACCGTCGTCGTAGCGGGCTTGGTACACTTCGGGGGTGAGGTCGTGATGGTCAAAGACGAATTTTTTGCCGAAGGGTTTGAAGAGGAGGGCGATGAAGACGTAGATGTCGGGGGGATTGTGGGCGTGGATGATGTCGAAGCCGCGCTGGAAGAGGACGAGGAAGGTGTAGAGGAGGCCGATGAGGAGTGAGTAGCCGTATTCAACCACAAAGCCAAGGAAGCTGTTTAGCTCGGGGGGGGCGGGGTAGCGGTAGATGGCGACGCCGTTAATGGTTTCGCGGCCGGGTTGGGGGGTGTCGGTGGCTTTGGGGCAGATGATGGTGACTTGGTAGCCAGCTTGGACGAGTTCTTGCGCCTCGAGACGGACGCGGACGTCTTGGGGGTAGGGGTTGTTCTCAAGGAGCATGAGGATGCGGGGCAGAGGAGTTTCAAGTGTCATGGGTCACGTTTTAGGTGTGGGTGGTTTAGGGTTGGTAGATTTGTTCGAGCTGGGTGGCGATAGCTTGCCAGTCGTATTGTTTTTCGATGAGTCCACGGCCGTGTTGTCCCATCTTTTGCCGCAGGTCAGGGTCAGCTAGGAGAGTGAGGACAGCTTGGGCAAACGCCTCGGGCGTGTCGGCCAGGAGAATATTTTCCTCGGCCGTGTGCTCAATGCCCTCCGCGCCCACGCTGGTAGAGACCACAGGGCGGGACATGGCCATTGCCTCGAGAATTTTGAGCCGCGTGCCGCCGCCGATGCGCAGGGGAACGACAACCACGGCCGCTTTGTGGTGATAGTCGCGCATATCATCCACCATGCCTGTGACGATGACCTGCGGGTCATTTTGCCCAAAGGCGACGATTTCGGGCGGGGGGTTTTTGCCCGCAATGTAGAATTTGATGTCGGGCTGAGCCTGTTGGAGCAGGGGCCAAATGTCGTGCAGAAAGTAAAGCAACCCTTCGGTGTTGGGATAATAATCAATGCTCCCAGTGAAGAGCAGGCTGTTCGCTTCTGGCTTTTGCTGGAGGTCGTAGGTGAAGTAATGGCTGTCTACCCCATTGGGAATGACGTGGAACGGTTTGCCGGGTAGCTCGTCACCCAGAATGCGGGCGTCGCGGGCAGAGGTGGTGAGAATATGGTCGAATTTGCGACAAATTTCGATTTCTTGGCGGCTAAATTTGCGCCATTCGGCGTAGTTATAAAGCTTGCGCAGGGGGGATTTTTCGTTGCGATAGGTGCGGTACATGACTTCATGCTCGACGTTGTGCTGGTCAAGAATGGTTTGGGTTTGGCCGCTGGTGGGTAGGTCATAGTAGCCCATTTGGGCAAATTCGACTTGGACGATGTCGTAGGGCTGGCGGGCTAGCTCGGTGGTGAGCAGGTCTTGCATGGCTTGGTTGTACCGCTCAAAGTATTGGTAGGGCTGGGGGTGAAGCAGGGAGCGCAGTTGGTAGAGCCGTTTGTTTTGCTGGTGGGGGGCGAGGGGGGCGAGCAGGACGCGGACGCCGGCTTGTTGCAGGGCATCCACACGGCCGTGGACATGCGGCGTCAGGTCAAAGGTGCAGAGCGTGACCTCGTGCCGTTGGGCAAGCTGAGTCATGAGATGATAGTTGCGGATTTTGCCGCCATTGTTGAGCGGGTAGGGGATGTCGGGGGTGAGAAAAAGGAGGCGCATGGTTTATTCAGGATTGGTTAGGCTAAGGAGTTGAGCGGCGGAGGTGAGGCGTGACCCACGGCCGTGGCAGGGTGATTCAGGGCGGAGTTCATAATTATCATCTAAGGCAAAGGCGTCTGTTTCAGCCACGGCCGTGAAGAGGGGGTCGGCCACCACGGCCGTGGGGAGGCGATCGCCCGCCACCTGCCACACACAATTATTGGCCTCAGAGGCCAACCCATTTGGCAGATGGAGCCGTGAGCCGACAATAATGCTATCTTGCAGAGTATGGCCTTCTCCCTCCAAGAAAACAGATTGCCACATCGTTTGCGGGCTGTGAATGGTTAGCCGCTCCATGACCCAATTGGCAGAGCTGACCTCAGGGTAGCCCATGACGTTATTGTGGGTGGCCTTGCTAAAGACAACATCCTGTAACAACACATCATTAACGATAACGGCGGGTCTGTCGGGCGTGGTGGCCTGTTGTCCCAAAATGATGCCCTGCATGAAGCCAGGGCCGATGATGGTGCTGGTGATGGTGATGCCGCTGACCACGCCCTCGTCGCCGCTGTCATAAATTTGGATGCCGTCGGGGTGGACACAATGGTTGAAGGCAAGAGCGGCGTTTTCGGGGTGGGCACGGCTGTTATAGAGCCATGATTCCCGCAGGGCGAAGTTAGCGATTTTGTTGTCGTCCCAGAGGGATTGGAACGCATCTTGGCCGTTGTCGTGAATGATGACGCGCTCAAAGGTGTGATTGGCGCCGGCTAGCCGCACGCCTGGTTCGTCGGGGATCCAGCCTGTCACGGCCGTGTCGGTGTCGCGGGTGCGGCCGTTGTCATAAATTTGGGCGTAGCGCACGGTGAGGTGGGCACTATCGGGCGTGAGCCAGACGCCCGCCCGAGCGAAGCCATGAATGTGAATACCCCCCCAGCGACGCCCATCAATGATGACCCAGCTTTGGTTGTTAGCAAAAATGCCCCCATCTAGCACGTTGCTGGTGGGGGGCACGTAATCCATTTGGCCGCAGTGGGGTAAAGGGGTTTCACGACCGCCAAAAATGGTCACACGGCCGTGGCGACCCTCTTCATCACTGACGGCAATCCTGATGGGTTGGTCGGCTGTGCCGCTCTGCCCGAGGGTGAGTGTGCTGGTATAAACCAGCCCATCTGGCCCACCATCTAGCCAAATGGTGTCCCCCGGCTGGATTTGCTCCCAGCCGATTTGGTTTAGCTCTGTCCAAGCGGTGTCCCAGCTTTGGCCGTCGCTGTTGTCCCCTGTGGGGGAGACATAAAAGGGGCCACCTGTGGTCTCCGCCGTCGTCATGGCGTTGATAGCTAGGTCTGTGTCGGAAGGGGGTGGGGTGAGCGTCGGCGGTAGGGTGGGCACGGCCGTGGGGGTGAGCGTCGGAAGCGGGGTGGGCGTCAGGGTGGCGGGGGCGGTCGCCGTGGGGTCGGGGGGAATGGCTTCGCTGGGTTGGCAGGCGGCCAGTAGGTAGAGCAGAATGATTGTTCTGAGAATGGGGTGTGATAGGCTGAATAGCTCGAGGGTCATATCAGATTTTGGAGAGGGCGGGTGGTGGGGTGTCGATTAGGTGGGCTAACTGGGCGCTGGTTTCAAGCCATTCTTGGTCAAGCTGTTGCTTGAGCTGGCGGATTCCGGTTTGCAGGGTGGCGTGTCGTGCCTCTGCTTCGCGGACAGCTTGGCTGATACCCACGGCCGTGTTGGGGGTGTATACCGTGCCTAGCGGAAAATAATCCCGCAAAATTTTCGAGTCAGAGACAATCAACGGCCGTTCTAGCGAGACCGCTTCAAAACCCCCCAGCAAGAGCGTATTGTTGCGCGTGGTTAAGACCAACATCGCATCAGCCCCCCGCATCAACCCTACATAATCGTCATAATCCATAAAGCCCGTAAAGTGACAGTTAGCGGGGCGCAGAGCCTGCCGCTCTGCCGAAAGCCGTTGATAATCCCCCGTGATGAAAAAGTTGACCCCCGGCAAGCTTTGCGCGGCTTCAAAGACTAGCTCGACCGGTTCATCCCCGTTAAAACTGCACACAAAAGCGACATTGAACCCCTCGGGCAAGGGGTACGGGTTGCCCACAGGGTAAGTCCCGGGCGTGAAGCCCATCACACAGTAGGGAATTTGCCACTCTTGGGCAAAAGATTCTTGATCCTGGTTGTGGATAATGGTAGCGGCGGCGCGTTTGGAAAACCATTTGTGGAGCCAGAGCAGGGAACGCCACGGGTCGGCGATGAAGGCCCCCGTGTGGGAATCTATGACGTACCGGGCGCGGTACAGGCGGCTGTAGATATAGGCCACAAAAATGATAAAGATGGGCGGATTTTGCACAAAAACGACTTCGGGTCGCTCTTGGCGTAGCACGCGCCAACTGCGCCACCCTTGCACAAGGTAGCGGATGAGGGCGTTGGTGTCTTCGGGACGGCCGTGGTAGATGTGGTGCATGGTCGCCCCGAACTGTTCGGCCAAAATGGCGGAGCGGCGGTTGTAGCGTGTCCAAGCGATAAAAGTAGCTTTCATAAGAGAGTTTGTTGGTTAGAGGGTTGGGTTGTTGGTTAGTTGGTTGGCCGAGTGGAGATGGTGGGTATGCGTGCTTTGAATTTGGGTGGAATGAGTGAAAAGAAATCTTGCCATGAGATGGTGCGTAGGAGTAGGTTGAGGCTGAGAAATAACAGGATAATGACAAGTTTACTGCTGTAGAGCAGAATGAAATTTTCGGCGGTCACGGTTTGGCTGGTCCAGAAGAGAATAGCGCATAACCACAGGAGGAGGGTGTGTAGCGTGTAATCTCGATAGTGCGCTTTGATGCCCTTGGCCCGCAGGAGTAGCAGGATAACGGGGTTGGCGAGGTAATTGGAGAGGGCGTTGGAGATGGCTCCACCGAGTGCGCCGAAGAGGGGACTGAGGAGAACGCCGCTGATGCCTCCCACGGCCGTGCGTAACGAATTCTCCACCAGCGATAAACGGGGATACCCTGCCGACGTAATTGTAAAGCCCAATAAATTAACCAAAAACATCATATGAAACGAAATCATCAACACCGCAAACGTACTGCTTGCTTGAGCATAGGTGGCTGAAAAAAAGAGAACCATAATCTCTTCACTGAACATCACCGCGACCAATGCGCCCAGCCCCACTACAAACGAACTCAGCCGCAAAGATTGATTTAGCACCCAGCCCGCCTGCTTGTACCGTTTTTCCGCCAGTAGTGTGGACATGGTGGGAAAATAGACCGAGACAAACGATTCTGACAAGCGAGCCAAAGCCAGCGGAATTTTGGCCGCCACCGAATAAAAGGCGACCATGGCTGGCCCTGCTAGCGTACTGAGGAGCAAAATTTGAATTTGCCCCGTGAAAAACCACAGAAAGTTGATAAGTTGCAGAGGGAAGCCAAAGCGCAAAATATCTTTTAGCACGGGGGTGTAAAAGATAAACCGTTTGGGCATGGGTGCGACCAGGTATTGGTAAATGGTGGAAAATGCAAAAGAGATAATCCACGACCAAATTAGCCCCAGCACGCCTAAGTTAAAAAAGTAAAGCAAGACAAATGTTAGCCCCAGCCGCAAGGCACTCCGCAAAATTTGAGCCACCGCAATTTTCTTGAACGCATAAAAGCCCTGCAAAATGCCCATAAAGAGCTGATCCATGCTGGTGACTAAGAACATGGCGGGGATAAAGCTGGCATAAAGCAAAATGCCCCCCGAGGGGTCTACCCATAGCAAGGGCGTTTGGAACAGCCACACCAGCACGCCTAAGGCCAAGCCGACCAGCAGGCGAAAAACGAAAACGGTATTGGCGATGCGGGCTTTGCGCTCTTCGTTGGCACTAGCGACAAATTGCGTCACGGCCACTTTTAGGCCGAAATCCATCATCATGACGCAAAAATTGACCACGGCTAACAGCAAGACGTACACGCCATACTCTTCAGGGAGCATGAGCCGCACGGCGATGGCCGTTTCCAAAAAGAGCGCAATAACGCCCGTGATGGAGCCAGCACTGGTAAACATCACGCCTTTGAAGAAGCCTGTGTGACGAGGTTGCTCGTTGTCTTCGGGATTGATGGGTGGCTCGCTGAGGGCGTCTAGGCCTTCTTGCTTTTCGTGTTCTTCGAGCACTTCTTCTTCAGGTTTTTTAGGCAGGGACACAGGATTGTTAGCCTTGGGTGTTGGTTTAGGATATTGCTTGTTGCTGAGCTTGCTGAAAATAAGTCAGGTTAACCGCAGGCATGAAGAGTGGGAGATTTCAGCGCGAATGCGTGACTCGGGATTCATTGAGTAATTGACTGCGCTGTAATTCGTATAGTCCAGCTACCATGCCGATGAAGATGCTGATGGTAGCGACACTACTGGATTCGATGAGTCGTGAATGGAAGATTGACCATTGTAGCACGCCTATGAAACCGACCGTGACCGCGAGAACAAGGGCTTTGTTAAGCGGGTCTTTGGCTCTGAAATAGAACCAGAAACCATTCAAGATAAAGGAAATGATGAAGGTCAGATAGATGACAAAAGCGGGTATACCCATTTTGACCATGATAGAGAGGTAACTGCTGTGTAGGTAACGAGTGTAGCGGGAGACGAGGCCCGCTTCGATGCTACGGTCGGTCCATAGCCCTTGGGCTTCTCCCTGAAAGACGGTGATGTCTCTGTAACTATTACCCAGACCAACGCCTAACCACGGGTTTCGGGCGATGGATTCGACGGCTTTGTCGTATTCAAAGGCGCGCCATTGGAGGGAGTCTGTTTCGGTGGTGTCTTCTTCAAAAACGGATAGCCCACGACTAATAATCGTGCCCACAAAGGGCGTCTCTTCGATTTGCTCGAGGGGAATGGTGAGGAAGATGGTTAGGGTAAGGAGTAGGAGGGGCAGTCCCACGGCCGTGAACTGGACCGCTCTTTTTTTATAACGGGGCAAAACCACGGCCGTGGCAATGATAAACGCAATCCCCGTCGCCACCCACCCCGAGCGGGTAAACGTCAACAACATACCCATACTCAGCAACACAAATTGCACAGTAAATAGATGTTGCAACCACCGTTTATTGCCACCTAAAATCGTCAGGCAGAAAAGAGCCACCAGCGCAAAATACATTAACTCATGGCCTGGGGGAATAATGCGTACACTGCCATCTGGCTGTCCCCAAATCTCCCAACTGCCATCCACCATGCCCGGCAGTAACAAGTTGTCTGACCCTAAAAACTGCTGAACGATAATAATCAGGGCGGTTATATCCGCCAGTATAAAGATACCCACCAAAAGAACCAGAAGCTGTTTGCGTTCGCGCAGTGACCAAGCGGTGACAAAAAAGAGGGTGTAGTTAAGCAAGATGCGTAAATCATTCAAAGCCCAATTGTGAGCCACGTTTTGCACAAACAGGGCATAAAAAGCGGAGACAAAGGCCATGATAATAAAAAGGGCCAGCGGTAAGCTGACTGGTCGCCATGGCAAACTAAGCGTGCGCCGCGTCAGTTCACGGAAACCAACCAGTCCCAACATGCCCAGCATGGTCAGGTCACGCAGATCCAGACCGCCGCCAATGGGCAAGCGAATATCAAAGCGGTCTGATTCAATAAAGTTGGAGGATAAAAAAAGGAGCAGGATGAGTCCCAATTCTGGCCGTGTCCACAGCAAAGCGAGAAAGGGCGGCCCCACAATGAGCGCCAGCAGAGCCACGGCCGCGAATTGCCCTCCGACATAAATGATTAGACCTGTGCCCATGATGATGGGAAGCAAGGCCAAGCCGACCACCCAGAACGGCCACTGGTCGAGTGGAAAAATAAACGCTAGGGCGCGGCTGATGGGGCGCGTTGGCAACGCATCTGGGAGTGAGAACATGGGCAAAAGGGTAACGCTTCAAGTATCTTTTTAGGATGATTCGGCAGAGTCGAGTTGAGCCGAATGAACAGGTGCGGACTGTGGTTCTGATGGCCCCTGTGTGGTTGGCCGCCAATGGCGCACATATTCAAAACCAAACGCCAGAATAACGCCTAGACTGACGGCGGCGATAACACTAATCAGAATGGGCAGAATACTGTTGCGGCTGATGGGGGTACCCGGAACGGATGGCCCAGCAATGATTTGAATAAAGAAGACTTCGCTAGCAAAGGCTTCTTTTTGGGCTGTTTCAGTTAGCTTGCGGTTGAGCAGGGTGGTTGTGTCCCGCAGTTGGCGGATGTTGGCGTTGAGGGTGTTGTATTCGGGCTGGAGTTCGACCAAAGTTTGGAGCTTGCTCCGCTGGCTGGCGATAAGGGTGTCTAGGCGGTTAACCACGGCCGTGTTTCCCTCTTCACCGCCTAATCTTTCCTGTTCCCCCTCTCTTATCACCCGCTCCGTTTCCATTTGGCGCAAAAGCATCGCCTGTAGCATCTGCTCTGCCTCATACAGCGCGTTGTCCAATTCCGTCACCGTTGACGAACTCGCCTCCCCCTCGGCCGTGGTAGCCTCTGTGGTGGTCTCTTCCGCCGCCGCCTCTGCGCCCTCTAGGGCGATAAGGCGATCGCGCTCCAGCCGTAGCCGGGCGATTTGTTGCCGCTGTAAATTGGTCTCAATTGTTAGCAACGATAAATCTAGCTCACCTAAGCGACGTTCATCATTGAGCAACCCATCTATTTGTAACCGATTCCGCTCGTTTTCTAACTGGCGCAAAATAGAGGTTTGCAACTCCTGTTCACTTTCTAACGAGCCAGCCAGCCCATGCTCTGCCAGAAAATCGGTTAAGTCGGTTTCTGCTTGTTGCAACTCGACGCTGTTTTGCTCCATTTGGGTGCGAAAATGGGCATACGACTCACGCGCCGCACGTGACCGCACCTCGCCAAAGTATGCTATAGCCGCCTCAACCCGCGCCCCAGCAATTTGGGAGGCCAAGACGGGGTCGTCCGCAGTCACATTGACAAAGACCAAATCGGAATCTAAAGCCGAGCGCACTTCCATCTCGTACGCTGGCTCAAATCCTAAGCGCTCTGCGGTAAATTCCCATGTTTCATAACTTTCCAATAACATGCGGAAATTGTTGAGCGCGACCGTTACTTCGTCGCGGTCATTCCGATAGCTATATTCATCCATCATGGAAATACCCGCATTATCGGGACTGCTAATTTGCAAGGTGATCCACGACATGTAGCGTGGTTCTGCACGACGCTCATTTTGCCATGCGGCTACCCCGGCGACTAACGCCAAGAT
This sequence comes from Promineifilaceae bacterium (SeqCode), assembly GCA_041745395.1. GTDB lineage: Bacteria > Chloroflexota > Anaerolineae > Promineifilales > Promineifilaceae > Hadersleviella. Next base: position 11,991 of record JBGTIZ010000286.1, read on the forward strand.
AACGATGAGCCAACTCCACCGCCACAGAACTGTGATAATGTTGCGAATGTCTGCGTTCACTGTTTGTTTTCCTTAGGATCTAATGTGGGCAATGAAAATGAGACAAACGGATTTAGCCCACTCATAGTACTTTTGTACCCATGTTAATCGTTTCATTTTAGCAAAATGGTTAGCTGTTTGAATGCTTTTTCATCTTGCTGTTATGACGTTTAAGACGGACTGGTGAGGTAGCTCTTGAGGGGAGGGGGCGTACTGTTAACCGTCTGACTTAGTACGTGTTGACATTTTGGCTAGAGGCAGAGGTGCAACGCACTTTTAGAACTGCGTTGCACCTGAGATAATCCGACAAGAGTCAACAGAATGTGACTGGATGCGGTTGTGCTTGTGGAAGATGGCTTTGCTAGGCTTGGCGGGCGTAACTGCGGCTGATTACACGACCACGGCCGTGTACTCTCTAATGGCCTCAGCCACCAAACCCACCTGCTCCGTCGTTAACTCTGGAAAAATAGGCAGAGACAAAATCTCCGACGCATACCCTTCTGTCACAGGAAAATCACCCGTCTCATACGGTAATTCCTCATACGCTTCCAACTGATGAATCGGAATGGGATAGTGCATGCCCGAGGCAATGCCCCGTTCATTTAGATGCTTTTGCAACCCCTCGCGGTCAGCCACGCGCACCACATACAGATGAAAAACAGGTTCCGCCCATCCGGGCACATACGGCCGTGTGAGCGGCAACCCTTCGAGTGCTCGATCATATTCAGCGGCGACGCGGCGACGGTTTTCATTCCAGCCATCCAAATGAGGCAGTTTGACGCACAGCACGGCCGCCTGCATCGTATCTAAGCGACGGTTAAACCCTTTGATTTCATGATGGTACTTTATTTTCATGCCCAAGTTACGTAACATGCGTATTTTTTCGGCGATGTCGGCGTCGTTTGTCACCACAATGCCCGCATCCCCATACGCGCCCAAGTTTTTGCCCGGATACAGGCTAAAGCCCGCCGCGTGGCCGATACTGCCCACGCGCCGCCCTTTATAAAGCGCCCCGTGCGCTTGCGACGCATCTTCGATGACCACCAAATTATATTTTTCGGCCAAGGCCATAATCGGATCCATGTCGGCTGGTTGGCCGTACAGATGCACAGGCATAATGCCTTTGGTGCGCGGCGTGATGGCCGCTTCGATTTTGGTCGGGTCTATGTTAAACGTGCGGGGGTCACAATCCACGAGGACAGGGGTCGCGCCCGTGTTGGAAATGGCGAGCGTGGTGGCAATAAAGGTGTTCGCGGCTGTGATGACTTCGTCGCCGGGGCCGATGCCATAGGCCATGACCAGCAGTTCTAGGGCTGAATAGCCTGAGTCTACGCCCACGCCATGGGCGACATCGCAGTAGTCGGCAAACATTTCTTCAAATTCGGTGACTTTGCCGCCTAGAATAAAATCGCATCGCTCCATGACTCCACCCACGGCCGTGGTCATCTCTTCTGCCAACGATTGATACTGTGCTTGTAAATCAACAAAAGGTACTTTCATTGTCTTCGTTAACCTCATAAATCAACTGATTGAAACCGTAAACCGTAGCCTAAACAGGCTCTGCTACGCGGCCGTTTTGATAAGCAAGCGCGACACTCGGCAACGTCACCGGAGCACCATCACGTCTCAGCGATTCATCAATCGCTTCCAACACCCGCACCACCTGCAAGCCATTATAGCCATCCGTGGCTGGTGTTTCCCCCTTGCGAATACAGTCCAAGAAATGATTGCACTGCACCCGCAATGGCTCCTCATGCCGAATATACGGCGTCGTTATGTCCCCATAATGATAGGCAAAATGAAACTCACCATACGTATCCGTGTGGCGAATGGCCTTTACCCCCTTATCATAAACGCGAATCTTTTCCAGCGGCTCCACATCATCATAAATGACCATCTTCTCGCTACCCACCACCGTGATGCGGCGCGTTTTGCTCGGGTCTAGCCAACTGGCGCGAATGTGCGCCAATACATTATTAGGAAATTTTAGGGTCGCATAACCCACACTTTCAATGCCTGTGCCCACGCAGTCCGCGCCCCTGGCACTGACACTAAGCGCAGTCTCGCCCAGTAAATAATGAAAAATCGAAATGTCATGCGGGGCCAAATCCCACAGCACATTGGCGTGTGTTTGAAACAAACCTAAACTGGCGCGGACCGCATCAATGTAATAAATGTCGCCCAGCTCACCCGAGTCAATCATTTGTTTTAAGATACGGACAGAGGTGTTGTACTCAAACGTATGCCCTACCATCAAGATGCGGCCATTCTCTGCCGCAATGTGGATCAGGCTTTCTGCCTCTTGGGCATTCAGCGTGATGGGTTTTTCAACCAGCACATGATGCCCGCTTTGCAAACAATCCGTGACCAATTTGGTATGGGTTTGGGGGGGCGTAGCCACCACAATCGCGTCCAGATCCAGGTCAAACAAATCTTTGTAGTTTTGGGTTGTCTGCGTGATTTGGGGGAAGCGGCGGATCATGCGGTCTAAGTTCTCTTTCTGGAGATCCGCAATAATGACCAACTCGGCCGTGGGAAGTTCAATAAAATTACGAATGAGGTTGGGTCCCCAATAACCACATCCGATAACGCCAATTCTTAACTTATCCATGATTTACCTGTTACCTCATCAAATTAAATAATCTACTGTGTCATTGTGTTATCAAATCTCAGCGCCCACTGTTCGAGCCGACCGCTCTGCTACCTCTTTAACCCACCCACAAGGAATCTATAATCTTTGCCCAAACCTGTATTGATCACAGATTGCTTGCACAAAGGATTTACCGCTGAGGGTGCGGAGAACGCGGAGTTTTTCTCGAAAATTTTTCTGTATCTTTTGGAGTAGCGCGTTAGGTGGGGAGAGAGGTGCATCGACCATTCATAAAAATAGGAGGCACTGATAGCGTTGCCGACCCGTAGATTTTTGTCCACACTTGGCGTCGAGGCCGTGGGCTAGCAAGTTCAGTGCCCCCTAATTTAGGTTTACTATTTGGGTATAACAAAGACAAACTTTTTAGCTTGCCTCGCGGTCAAGGAGCACGGCGGGGAGCGTCATGAGCAAAATTTCCCAATCCATCCGGATCGATTGCTTTTCGATATACTCCAAGTCCAAGTTAACCATCTCTTCAAAGCCAATTGAACTGCGCCCTTTCACTTGCCAGTAACCAGTAATACCAGGCACGGTTTGAAAACGTTGGTGATGGTGGGGGCGATACATTTCTACTTCATAGGGGATAGGTGGCCGTGGGCCAACCATGCTCATATCGCCCTTCATGACATTCCAAAGCTGGGGCAGTTCATCCAAGCTGGTTTTGCGCAAAAACTTGCCCATGCGCGTGATGCGCGGGTCGCCATTGAGCTTAAACTTGCTTTCCTCTTTGGCTTTTTCTTGCTGTAGGGCGGCCATCGTCGCTTCGTCCCCTTCGATGTACGCCTTCATAAACTGCTGATGAATGCTGGATGAGCAGTTGCTGTGCATACTGCGGAATTTGTAAATAGTAAATGGTACTTCTTGCCAAATATGCGTGCCATCGGCTTGCTTTGCTCGTTTAGATGTGACGCGCTCCTGTTTGTAAATGGGAGAACCTTGAGGGTCGTCGAGCTTAATGGCGATATACAAGATGGCCAGTAAGGGCAATAAAGCGATTAGAGAGGAAACTGCTATCACGAGATCCATGACGCGCTTGGCCGTAAAATAGAGACTCTTGGTTTCGCTCCAAGCGAGAGATGTTCCGGTAGTTTGCACCCAAGTTCCGTCTTTGGTGTGGTCTAACATTGGTATCATCCTTTAAAAATTGAGGTGTCGATTTATTAGAATAAAAAATGTAACTACTAGCGTGCTAACGTACTTGAGGGTTGAGCCTGTCAAACCCTGTCCTTTTGCTTTCGACAGAGCTTCAGGCTGTGGACTTGTTGGATAAGTAGTAGGGATAGAGATTGAACAGCAGACTAAATTAACAAGCCCGCAATAACTTCCAAACCAACTCCTACTTACTTACTTTACAATTTTAAAAGTCTACACTAGCCATTAAGGACTCATAACCCCCATCTGGTGAGTATTGATCTCCCCCACGTGGGGGAGATCAATGCTCGCCAAACAGGTTTCCAGTACGTATCTTCTCAGTAACTCGGGAAGGGTATTTTGAAGTTTCAAAGTGACTAGCCCTCGAGGGCAGAAGCTCTGTCGAAGCTCACTCTTCTGCCTTCGACAGGCTCAGGCAACGGGCTTGTTGGTTGTTGGTAGTTACAAAAAAATAACGATAGGAAAAAAGGAAAAGGTGGTATTTATTTCAAGTTTTATCAATAGTTATGATACTAGAGTACTATTCTTGCGATTTGTATTACGGCAAAAGTATGGCGTTAAGCTGGCTGTTTATTTGTTGTGTGGTGGGGAAGGGTATGTCTAAGTTGGGCACAAACAGCAGGAAGCACATGACCCACGGCCGTGGGTCAATTTTTCAAGCCACAATCAGTTGTGAAGTGCGGGGAGTGATGTTAGGTTGGGTGGACTTCAGAGCGGGTAGTAGGTACACAGTACCATAGGGGCGGATGCGTTTTCAAGCAAATGGCTAACCCCAAAGAGTTAGCGTAAGCTGGGGCGTAAGACAGGGGTGTGTTCCATAAAAATAAGGTTAGATATGGGCCAAAACATCTTGTATGGTAAGCCAATTTTGCTGGGGGAACAGCCGCGCTATCTGTGGGGCAAAAAGCGGCGAAGCGTTTAAGACCACGGCCGTGTTCCCTTCTGCAATCACCTCCCCCTCACTCAAGACCACCACTCGTTGCGCCACCTGCGCCACCAGTTCCACATCATGCGTCACTAGGAGCAGACCCATTCCCCGCGCCTGCCACCGTTGCCACAGGCCAACCAACGCCCGCTTGGCGCCATAATCCAGCCCGCGTGTTGGCTCGTCTAGCAGTAAAACTTGTGGCCGCGTGACCATAATCGCTCCCAAAGCCACCCGTTGCCGCTGGCCGACCGATAAATCACGCGGGTAAGCCTCTACCACGGCCGTGAGTCCCAATTCTTCGAGCAATTCCGCCACCCACGCTTCATCCAGCGGCAGGCCGTGATTAGTCAGCGTCGCCCATAATTCCTCGCGCACCGTTTCGGCAAAGAGCAAATCATCGGGGTTTTGGGGCAGATAGCCGATGGTGCGGCACAGGTCTGCGGTGGCACGGCCGTGGATTGATTCCCCCCGCAAACGCACCTCGCCTTTGACCAGCGGATGCAAATTGACCAGCCCGCGCAACAGCGTCGATTTACCCGCTCCGTTGCGCCCCAGCAGAGCCACAATCTCTCCCGCTTGAATAGACAACGAGACATCCCGTAAAGCCACCTTGTCGCCGTATTGTTGCCCCACATTTTTGATGGTTAGCAGTGGCTCAGGGGGAGAGCTACGGGGCGGGCTGGCGGGCGGGGGCTGGCGGGTTACGATTAGGCGGCGGGCGTGGCGTTGCCCTTCTTTGATGGTCAGCGGGAGCGGCCGCCAGTTGAGTTTTTGGCTCAGTTCAATAAGCGGGGGCACGAGGGGGAGTTGGTTGAGCACTTCTTGAGGATGGCCGTCAGCGGCCACACGGCCGTGGTTGACATAAATCAATCTGTCCGCATAGCGCAACACCCGCTCCAGCCGATGCTCTGCCACGATAATCGTCAAGCCCAAATCCTCGTTCAGCCGCACCAACGCCTTCAGCACATCCGCCGCCGACTGCGGGTCAAGCTGGCTGGTCGGCTCGTCCAAGACCAAGATGCTAGGGCGCAACGCGAGCGCGGCGGCAATCGCCACTCGTTGCCGCTCCCCGCCCGAGAGTGTGACCAGCGTCCTGTGTCGCAGGGGAGTCAGGTCGAGCAAATCGAGCACTTCTTCCACGCGCAAGCGCATCTCGGCGGGCGGGATGCCGGCGTTTTCCAGGGCGAAGGCGATTTCTGGCTCGACTTTGTCCAGCACCGCCTGCGCCTCGGGGGTTTGATGCACAAACCCGACTTCACGGCTCAGGATTTGAGGGCCGCTGTGGATGACATCGTGGCCGTTGACCACGGCCGTGCCCTGAATTTTTCCCCCGCTAAAGTGGGGCACAAGCCCGTTAAACAGGCGCAAAAGTGTGGACTTGCCCGCGCCCGACTCGCCCACCACCAGCACAAATTCCCCCGGCTCAATCTCGAGCGAAATGTCGTTTAACACGGCCGTGGTTGAATCAGGATAGAAGTAATAAATGTCTTGGAGCTTAATCATAATCAATGAGCAAGGAACAAGGAGCAAGGAACAAAGCGCGTAGCTTACGGCTTACGGCTTGTAGCTTATAGCTTCCTTGGTAAAAGGGCGGGAGCGGCGACGAGCATCAGGGTGAGGCCAACGATAATCGAGAAGGGCGGCCAGGTGAAGGCGGGATAGGGGGTGTAGGCGAGTTGTAGATTGGGGACAAAGAGCAGAATCACGGCGGGGGACAAACCTGCTAGGACGAGCCAACTGTCTGCTAATCGCCACGGCCGTGGGCGATACACCGTTCTCACCGACCGTTGTCCCTGTGCCCACACCAAAGCCACAACCAGCGACACCCCCGCCGCCAGCAACAGCCAGCCCGCCCAGCCCACATATTGCCCCGCCAGCCACCCTCCCAGCGCGGCCAGCAACCCCACCAACAACCCCATTTGCAACCCGATCGACGGCCGTGTTGTTTGCAACGAACCATACCCCCGCGCCACCATCGCCTCCGCCAGCGACATCGCCCGCTCCAGCCCCCCAATCAACAGGGGTAAAATGAGCGGTCGCCATTGGCGCAAACTGCGGATTTCCTGCCCGCGAATCGCTTGCGCCTCGCGCACCTGTTGCAGATGGCGTTGCGTTTCGGGCACATAGGTCAGGGCGACCAGCAAAACGACGCCCACGTCGGGCAGGGCGCGGGGCATCAGTTTGACCAAATCTGAAACGGGCACAATCTGGTTAAAGGCCATAAACAGAGCCAGCAACGTGACCAAAACCAGCCCGTTGGATGCGCCATACAGAGCCGCTTCCATCGTTTTGGCTCCGCCAATGAGCGGCCAACTTTCGGGCAGGGTAAATAGCACCGTCTGCCCAAAAGGAACCATGAGCAGGTTAAACAAGGCCGAGAGCGTAATCACTACCAAGCCAAAGCGCCACAGCGAAAGCTGAAACGCTTGGTTTTCGGGCTGATAATGCCGCTTTTTAACGAGTTGCACCGCCAAAAGCAACAAAATAGTGTAAAGCGGATTCCGCGCCACCATAATCAACACGGCCGTGACCAACAGCCACACCATCCACCCCCGCACATCATATCGCATGGCGGAATGAGTAATGAACAATGAGTAAAGGAGTGTGGGGGAGATCGCTTTTTTATTCATTACTCATTCGTAAAGCTTAGTTTTTGCTGAAAGCGGGTCAACGCCCGCATGGTGGGCAGGCCGAGGACGAGGAGCAACACGGCCGTGCCCACCCCCCGCGTCACATCCCACACCAGCGACGTGAGCAGATAAAACGCCGCATACCGCTGAACGCCTTCCGCCACGCCCAGTCCATCTTCCCAACTGGTGGCCGCCTGCCCCATGATAAAGGGCCATGAATACAGATTGATAATCACCCCATAGAGCAGTCCCCACAAAAAACCAAACGCCACCAGCATCAACAGAGCCGCTCTGGCCGAACGCAATTGGGGCAACCAGCCTGCCGTTAGCCCCACCCAGCCCACCGTAAACATCTGGTAGGGAAGCCACGGCCCCACGCCGCCCGTTATCAGGGCAGACACCAACATGGTGAGCGTGCCCATCAGGAAACCAAAGCGTGACCCAAAGATGTAGCCCGCCAAAATAATGGGCGCGAAAATGGGGGAGAAGCCGCCGGGGCCGGGGATGGCATTTTCGATAAAGCGCAACACGGCCGTGAGTGCGACCAACACTCCCAACGTCGCCACCACCTTGGCATTCACCGCCTGCCCCTGCACCTCTACCAGCAACACGCCGAGGCAAAGCGTCAGCAAAATCACGGTTAGCACCAAATCTGTGCCCACTGTGCCGCTCTGGCTAACGGGGCGCACAAACGGCCACACCAAAGCGACCACCCCAATCCCCCCCGCAAGGGCAAACAACGCCCCGCTCAACCATTTTCTCAGGCCGAGGTGCGAGGTGCGAGGGGCGAGGTGCGAAAGGCGAGGTGCGAAGGGCGCGGCGTTCTCTTCCTCTCTTTCTCTCTTACTCACGCCCTCCTCTTCCACTCTCTCACTCACGCTGTAGCCAGACCAAGCCCACGCCCAAGAGGGAAAGCATCAGCCCAAAGGCGAGATAGGCGGGCCAGATGGGTGCGTCTGGCTGGCTGATAATTGCTTTTTCGGGGGTGTTGGTCGTGGTGCTAGAAGGGGGAAACACGGCCGTGTCTCTACTCCCTAACTCAGCCGCGCAAATCTGCTCAAAACTACTGCTCAACGGGGTCATCTCCTCTAACGTGGACTTGTCCCCCCACCGCCAACCTTGCACCGCGCCGTCCGTCATGCGCACCATACTTGCCCCCGCCTGCGCATACCCCCATTCTCCTTCATTCAACTGCCAATAAGTCCAGTAGACGCACGAGCCACCTCCTTTACATTGGCAAAAACAGTCCGTACTGGGGCAACCCGTCTCCCCAATTTGGCAGATGGCCGCCCCTATACCAGAGGACGCATCCATGCCAAACATCAAGCCCGAACGTTCTAGCAGTTGGTAGCCGCTGATACTTTCCTCGGCAAAAGCGACACAGCGCGTTTCAATCTGTCCTCCGCCAAAATCAACCACCAGCCCCGCCAAATGGTTGTCGGGGAGGGGGGGCGGCTCTGTTTGTGCCGTCAACGCCCGTGGGGACAACAGGAGCAAGGTCAACACCCCCAGAAGGAGCCAGAAAATGAATAACTGTTGTTGATGTGGGTCTGCCTTATTTAACATAATAATTTTTGCCATCAATTGGCCTTCAGAAAAGTGAAAAGTGAAACGTAAAAAGTGAGAAGTGTCTTGCCCTTCATTCAAGAGTACTCAAGCAGACAGCCCAACTTCTCACTTCTCACTTTTTACTTCTTACGCATCACTTCTGCTACTCGCGCACCAGCGGAAACGCCTGTCCCGCTACGGCTGGGAGAGCCTGTACCGTGGCATAAAAATCATCGAACGGTCCATCGCCAAAATCAGCTTGGAACGCGCCTGTGTCGCTCTGGAAAGAGAGCAGGGCGTCCAAGGGCGCGACGCCAGCTTTGGCCCACGCGCTCTCGGCACTGCTCACATCTTCGCCCAAGGCGATGAGGGCTTGGATAGCTAGCGCACTGCTGTTGGGATTGCTCGGACTGTCGCTGGCGTAACCCCAACCGCCGTCCTCGTTTTGGGCGGTGCGCAGGAAAGACACGGCCGTGTCCCCCACCTCTGCTCCCGCCGCCACCAAAGCCATCACGGCCAAACCGGTTGCGTCCGTATTGTCATCCGTGCCAAAACCATCCGGCCACGAACCAGCCGCCGTTTGTTGGGCAACCAGCCACGCCACGGCCGTGGCGGGAACCTCTTCGCCAGCCGCACTTAGCCCCAAAATCGCCAACGCTTGGTTATAAGACGTGGTGGCGTTGATTTGCCCTGTCGGAGAAATTTGCTGGGTGGTGCTGATGACGAGGTTATAGCCGCCAAAGTCGCGGGGAGATTGGCCCACGGCCGTGAGCACCATCAAAATTTTGCCCGCATTGCCTCCTCCTTGGCTTACAAAATCGGCCACATCAGCCGAGTTGGCTTGCAAATAGCCCGCTGGCTCGCTGATCGCGCTCGCGTCACTAGCGACTAGGGCAAAGAGGGCATCTACTGTGCCCGGTACGCTGGACGGGGCGAGGTTCGCGCCGCCGCTAAAGGCGGTGTAGCCTCCGTCGTCGTTTTGATGGGTGGCAACCAGCCATTGCCCCGCTTGGGCGGCGGCTTCGGCGTTGCCTTGGCTAAGCGGGGCGGTTGGGGCTGGGGCGGCAGGGCTGGGGGCGCAAGCGGCCAGAATGAACAAAATGGCCGTGAACACGGCCGTGGGCAATCTAAAACGAAACATACTTCCTCCACAACGTTATGAAATTAAGTGAGTAAAACCGTCGTGAAGAGGGCGGAGCCAGCGGTGGGGAAAGGAGAGTACTGAGTTCTGAGCAATGAGTGCTGAGTGTGACGTTCACTCATCGCTCAGCATTCATCGCTCGTTACTCTTTTTGGGAAACAAAAAACTCGGTGCCATTTGTCTGGGAAGACAAACAGCACCGAGTTGAGAGCTAACGACGATGGGAACCCTTGCTTAGATTTAGAGTTAGGGTCGCCCAGTTTGGTTAGTTCCCAACTCTTACCCACGAGAGCCGAAACCAAATCTGAGGCTGGCGACCTGACTTCGGCGTATACACGCCGTCACAGTTGCGGGGACAGTACTGGATTCACACCAGTTTCGCATTTAACCCTAGTAGCGGAAGGCTACCAGATGCACCTCAAATTCCTCTGCACTTTTTAAGTAACACAATCTAGTGTAACAACTGTTTCACTAAAAGACCAAACAAATGAGTGTTTGGGGTTTTGGTGTTTTTGAATGGTGTCATGTTTCACGTTTCATGTGTCAAGTGGTTTTTCTCTGGGGGTGACCTGTCCAGTCCACAATTTGAGAGATTACTCATCTGGAGGAAACAAGACAACGCCAAAAAAAAAGTACGTGAAACATGACACGTGACACGTGATACGCTGAAAGCTCCTCACATATATGGCTTGAGTGTTTCGCGGGCGACCACCCATTTGTGAACTTCATCTGGGCCATCATAAATGCGGGCGGCGCGTTCATGCCGATACCAGTAAGAGAGCGGCAAATCATCCGTCATGCCTTTTCCGCCGTGCGCCTGAATCGCCCTATCCAGCACCTGTTGCAAAATGGGCGCGACGAAAAACTTAATCATCGAGATTTGGTTGCGAGCCGCTTTTGCCCCTTGCTCATCAATCAGGTGGGCACAGCGCAACACCATCAGCCGCGCCGCGTCAATTTCCGCCCGGCTTTCCGCTATCCAGTTTTGCACCGTCTGTTGCTGAGCCAGATAACGTCCGGGAGCCACTTCGCGGGTGGCCGCTTGCTGACACATCAAATCCAGAGCGCGTTCGGCGATGCCAATCCAGCGCATGGCGTGATGAATCCGCCCCGGGCCGAGCCGCGCTTGGGCAATCATAAAGCCCGCCCCCTCTTCCCCAATCAGATTTTCCACAGGCACGCGACAATCGACATACTCGACTTCGGCATGGCTGGCGTGGTCAGAACCGACGTCCCCCATAATTTGGATGTTGCGCACCAGATTAAAACCGGGCGTGTCGGTTGGCACGATAATCATGCTTGCTTTGGCGTGGCGATGTTCGGCGTCAGGATTGGTGACGGCCATCACAATGGCAAAGGCCGCCCCGTCAGCCGAACTGGTAAACCATTTGCGGCCGTTGATGATGTATTCGTCGCCTTCACGCACGGCCGTGGTATCGAGCCACGTCGGATTTGAACCCGCCCGGTCTGGCTCCGTCATCGAGAAACAGGAGCGAATCTCCCCCGCCGCCAGCGGTTGCAAATATTGCGCCTGTTGCGCCTCATTGCCAAACATCATCAGGACTTCCATATTGCCCACGTCGGGCGCTTGGCAATTAAAGACATAATGCCCCAGCGGGCTGTGCGCCAGCACTTCGCTCAGGTGGGCAAACTCGGTCAGGGGCAGGCCCATGCCCCCCCATTCATGATGGAGCCACGGCGCCCACCAGCCCCGCTCTTTGACCATCTGCCGTTTTTCGCGCAGGATGGGCAACAAAGCGGCAAATTCCCCGCCAAACAGGGCGGGACTTTCGAGGGGAATCAGTTCGTCGTAGACAAACTGCTTTATTTCGGACATAAGGGATTGGATGTGGGGGGGAATGGTGAAGTTCATGAGATTGGTTTTGGGTGGGGTTAGATGGTTAGTAATCGTTCAAATGAATTGTTGAACTGCTTAATTGGCGAATTGACGAATGGGTAACGGCGCGTCTTGGGAACGCCTCAGTTAATCATTCAACCGTTCAACAATTTATATGGCTGACAGATGTTCAACTTCTCTAAAGAAGTTGAACATCTTGACTACCCAAACGGATGACCGATTTTTTGGCCGCCGTCTATCAGCATGATTGCGCCCGTGGTGAAGCTGGAAGCGGGCGCGGCTAGATAAAGGGCCATACCCGTTAGCTCTTCGGGGTCGGCGATGCGCTTTTGGGGGATGCTGTTGGTCACGGCCGTGTTCACGTCCTCATTTGCCCAAATCGCCGCGCTAAACTTCGTCTTGATAAAGCCCGGCGCAATGGCGTTCACCTGAATATTATCCGCCGCCAGCTCCGCCGCCAGCACCTGAGTTAACATAATCACGGCCGCCTTACTCACACAATAAACGCCCATCGCTGGTTGCGGCTCCAGCCCCGCAATCGAGGCCATGTTGATGATTTTGCCGCCGCCCCGTGCCTTCATGCTGGGCACGACCGCCTTGATAACGCGGAAATACCCTTTGACGTTCACGTCGAGAATTTTGTCCCACTGGCTTTCGCTGGCGGTGATGGCAGGGCCAAAGTGGGGATTGGTAGCCGCGTTGTTCACGGCGATGTCAATGCCGCCATACACGGCCGTGGCCTGTTCCACCAGCGCGTTAATCGCCTCATCACTCCCCGTATGCGCCGCGATGGCAATCGCTTCGCCGCCCGCCGCCTTGATTTCCGCCGCCACTTCATCCAGCGTCTCTTGCGTGCGGCTCGACAAAATCACCTTCGCCCCTGCCGCCGCATACGCCTTGGCAATCGCCTCGCCAATCCCGCGTGATGCGCCCGTTATCAGGGCCACTTTGTTACTCAGGTCAAATAGTTCGGTCATGGGAAAACTCCTTTTGAAAAAGTGCTGAGCGATGAGCGATGAGTGCTGAGTTTAGTGACAGTTTGTTTGGCATTCATGCCTGAGTTAACGACAAAAAGCCAATTTAATGACAACACATTTCTCCAGAAAAAATCGTGCCCGACCGCGTCTTCATCCTCAGCCGCCACTTTTTCACTCATCGCTCAGCACTCATCGCTAAAATAAATCAAAATCTTGCCGATGCACCCGCCCCGCTTGGTGCATCAGCACCCCGTTCAGCAGTTCGATGGCGAGGCGGGACTCGAGGGTGACGCCCGCCCGCACGCCGACGCAGGGGTCGTGGCGCCCTTTGTGCAGTTCAAAGTTTATTTCTTCTAAATTTTTGCGGACAGATTGTTGGGGGTGGGTAATGGTCGAGGTGGGTTTGAAGCTGACGCGGGCGACGAGGGGCATGCCTGTGGTTATCCCCCCAATCAGGCCGCCGTGGCTGTTGGCCTGATAGCCGCTGGCGCGGATGGGGTCGTTGTTTTCACTGCCGCGCCGCCCAACCACGGCCGTGCCTGCCCCAATCTCACACGCCTGCACCGCATTCAGTCCGCCCAACGCCCCCATCAGCCGTATCTTCAAACTTTGATAAAGCGGCTCACCCACCAAAGCGGGCACATTGACCGCCACGACCTCCACGGCCGCGCCAATCGAATCCCCTTTAATGCGCGTCTGCTTGATAAGCTCCCCCGCTTCTGCCGCAAAATCCGCATCCAGCGCATGAATCACGGCCTTATCCATGATGCGTTGCGCCGTGGCGATGCGCTCGAGGTCGGCCGTGGGACTGTTAAACCAGTCGCTGAGCGACAGCTTCGCCTTTAGCTCGCCCACCTGCACAATCGAGGACAAAATGACCGTGCCAAATTTTTCTTGCAGATAGAGCCGCGCTACAGAGCCGCCAATCACGTCTGAAATCGTGGAGCGGTAGCTGGAGCGACCGCCGCCGCGATAATCGACAAAGCCTTGGCTTTTGTGATGCTTGACTAAATCGGTGTGCCCCGGACGTACCTCACCCTCTGCGCCCGCAAACTGGTCATAATGGCGGGAGCGATTCGAGGTAGACAGCACCAGCGCGGCGATGGGTTCGCCCGTGGTGTAGCCCACTTCGTAGCTGGTTGTTTCCTGCGTTTGGCCGTCGGGCAGGGTGATTTGCACGGCCGGGCCGCTGAGCAGAGCGTCATGATTTTCGTGCCAAAAAAGGCCGCTCAAAAAGATGACTTTGTCTGCTTCGCGGCGGGGTGTGCCATGTTTGTTACTGCCGGGCCGCCGCTGGTCCAGATACGCCTGCACCTGCTCCCGGCTTATTTTTAGCCCAGCGGGGCATCCAAAAATAATGGTCGTCACGCCGGGGCCGTGTGATTCACCCGCCCCGGCCACGCTATAAAGAGGGCCGCCTAGAATTTCCATAGTTTAGTTTGTGGAGTAGTCAGTACCGAGCTTACTGGAAAAAGCAGGCTCTCGCTAAGACGCAGAGAAGCAAAGAGAAAAACTTCTCGAGGAAAACTTGGTGCCCTTCGCGCCTTTGCGAGAGATTTGACCTTTTTTAGGGCACTCACTGCTGGCGCGAAGCGCACTTCTCACTTTTTACTTCTCACTTCTCACTCTTCTGTCCAGCCTGCCCCCACGGCCGTGTCCAAGTCACTCACCTCGATTTGCACCCGATAATGAATGCTGGTCGGTGCGCCGCACACGGTGATGACATTGAGGCTAACTTCTTCACTGGCCAGCACAGTCACGTCTTTGGTCGATAGGCTGTTGACGGCATCTTTGAGGTCTTCAAATTGGTTGCTTTCGCACTGCAACCCTTGGGGATGAATGACCCAAACGTTGCCGCTGGTCTCTGGGTCTGGCCGTGTCTCTGTCTCCGTAATGGGGGTGGAGGTGGGGGGCAGAGTGGCTAAGGGGGGTGGGTCGGTGGGGATGGGCACGGCCGTGGACACGGCCGTGGGCAACATCACGGGTGGAGCCGTCGGCTCAGGTTCTGCTATTATGGGGCTACACGCACCCAATAACAAAGCTATCAAACCACATAAACCGAGGAGTGGGCGAGTCGTTGTGAGTAGGGACATGGTTTCCTTTTCCTTTTTTAATGGTGCCATTATTTGGACGGTTAAGCCTACTCCTATCATTTTACCGTGTTGTGGGTGAACGTGGTAGAATGCCGCTTTTGGCGGCCTCATTGGGTCTTGTAGATTTAAAGACAAATCAGGTAAGAAGTAAGACGTGAAAAGTAGGAAGTGGGTGACTGTTTGCCCAGCTACTTCTTACCGTTCACTTTTCACTCGTTTACACAAGGAGAAGATGACTATGAAGCATCTATTACGGCTTCTTTTAATGATGGTACTTATGTTAAGCGTGGCCGCGTGTGGCGCGGCGGGAACGCCTGCGGTGGAAGAGTCGGCCGAGCTGGTCGCTGAGCCGATTGCAGAAGAGAATGAGCCAGAAGCGGTAGAAGTGGAGCCAGAGCCAGAGGATGAAGGAGACACGGCCGTGTCTGCATCCCCTCCTGCTGGTGATCCCTTTGAAGTTGTGGCCACCCTGCAAGATGACGACTGGTTAAAAGGAGCCGATAACCCTCTGCTGACCATCATTGATTACAGCGACTTTCAATGCCCGGCCTGCGCGGCCGTGGCACCGATGCTGGCGCGTCTGGCCGCTGAGTTCCCCGACGAAGTTCTCGTCGCTTATCGCCATTTTCCACTGGATCACATTCATCCTTTTGCCGGGCTAGTGGGCGAGGCCAGCGAAGCGGCGGGCGCACAGGGTGATTTTTGGCTCTTTCACGATGCCATTTATGAAAATCAGAGCGAGCTAAATGCCCTGACCAGCGAAGAAGAAGTGCGTGACTTTTTGATTGACGCCGCTGACGATTTGGGTTTTGATGTCGAGCAGTTTACCGCTGATTTAGATGGCGGGGCCTACACCGCACTGGTGGCTGAAGAGCAAAATCAGGCGATTCAAGCGGGGTTGCCCGGCACGCCCGCGCTCATCGTCAATGGACAATTGCTCCAAGGTGCGCCCCCTTACGAAGCTTGGGTCGATTTTTTGAGTCAATTGCGCGGCATGGCGTCTTTAGAGGAGCTTCAATATGAGGAAGCGCCCGAGATGACCATTGACGAAACGGCGCAATATTTCGCCACGGTGACAATGGCTGACGGTGCGGGTGAATTTGTCATTGAGCTATTGCCGCAATCTGCGCCCATTACCGTGAATAATTTTGTCTTTTTAGCCAACGAAGGTTGGTTTGATGGGGTGACGTTCCATCGCGTGTTGCCCGGTTTTGTGGCTCAGACGGGCGACCCGACGGGCACAGGCATGGGCGACCCCGGCTATATGATTCCCAACGAGATTGACCCCAACCTGACCCATGCGGACACAGGTATGGTAGCGATGGCGAACTCTGGCCCAGATACGAATGGTAGCCAATGGTATGTGACGCTGGGAGACGCGACGTTTTTGGATGGCGGCTACACGATTTTCGGCCGTGTGGTTGAAGGGATGGAGGTGGTGCAAGCCATTACTCCCCGCGACCCGCAGGCTAACCCGAACGCACCTGAGGGGGATATGATTGAGTCGGTGACGATTCGGACTGGTGAGTAGGCTCCGCTTGTAGTAACGGCTTTGGAGAGTTAAAAATTGCCGTGAGAAGTAAAAAGTGGGCATGGTTCAAGTTACCTTTACAGTGAATTGATGAACGAGCGGCCACACGCCTCGCCGCCTGCGGCGGCTCGGCCATTATGGAGGGTGTTTTTTCGTTTGGGCATTTGCCCAAACGAAAA
>JBGTIZ010000287.1:0-10767 GCA_041745395.1 Promineifilaceae bacterium (SeqCode)
AACGGAATTTCTGTTTATCTTTTTTTGTGCGGCCGTTTTTGACAATATCTAAACTGCCACACCGCGTACATTCGTAGGTGATTGTTTCTTGGATCATGTCCGAATTGTACACTTATCAGTCATTGCCCGACCACTACCCAACAGCTTATCCCTCAGCCCAATCCCCTGTGGGATCATGCGCGTCAGGCGGTGGCCGATGTGCCCATGCGACTCTTTAGCCCCCGCAAGCAAAGCAAGGCGGAAATTCATACGTGGTTGGCGTGGCAAGAGGAACCTGGGCGTCCGCTGGGTGAGTCGGCTGCTAAAACGGGGTTACTGACCACCACGGCCGTGTCTGCCCAATCATTCATCAGTTGGATACGCCAAACCTTCAGTCTCTAAAAACGGCTCACTTCTTAAGTTTTTACGTCTCACTTGCACCACCCATCAGCGCACACACCATCCCAGCGAGGTAACTATGCCAGACCTAATCGGCCAAACAATCAAACAATACCGCCTAGACGAACTCCTCGGCGACGGCGGCATGGGAACCGTCTACAAAGCATACGACACCAACCTCGACCGCGTCATCGCCCTCAAAGTGATGCACGCCCACTACGCCCGCCAGCCTGAATTCCGCGCCAGGCTCACCCAAGAAGCCAAAACCGCCGCCCAACTCGAACACCCCTCCATCGTGCGCATCTATGACTTTGGCGAGAGCGAACAAGGGCTGTACATCGCCATGGAACACGTCAGCGGCGGAAGCTTGCGCGACCATCTGCGCCGACTCCAGCGACTCAACAAATATTTACCTCTCGAGCAAACGTTGCAACTGGGGGCGCAAATCGCGGAGGCGTTGGGTTACGCCCACCAAAACGGCGTCATTCACCGCGATGTCAAGCCGGGCAACATCATCCTCAAGCCCACCACCGCGGCCGAGCAAGAAAGCGGCCAACCGTTCCGCGCCATTTTGACCGACTTTGGCCTCGTTAAACTGCGCGATGGCTCCCCCCTCACCGAAACGGGGCTAACCATGGGCACGCCCAACTACATGTCCCCCGAACAATGCCAAGGCGACACCCTCGACGGGCGCAGTGACCTTTACTCTCTCGGCGTTGTGCTATACGAATTAGCGACCAATCGCGCCCCCTTTAGCTTCAAATCCCTTTCGGAAGCGTTGACCACCCATCTCAAAGAAGAGATGCCCGTACCCGCTTCAGAAATCCGACCCGGCATTCCCGCCCTGCTAGACGTCATTCTCAATCGCCTGCTGGCTAAAGACCCCGAAGACAGATTTGCGACTGGGGAAAAAACGGCCAACATTTTACGCAGTGCGCTCGTTTCGCTCGACGGTGCCCCCACCCGCGTCCTTAAACAAGAAACTGTGCAGGACATGGCTTTGGCGATGGCCGCTGACAAAGCGCCAGACGGGTTTCATTTGCTCATCGAAGCGGAAGGACACACGCCCAGCTACATGCCGCTCACCCAGCCCGTAATTACGATTGGGCGCGGACCAGATAACGACATGGTTTTGCCCACAGACGGCGTTTCGCGCCACCATGCCCGCCTGCAAGCGACGCAGACGGGTTGGTCGGTGGTAGATTTGGGCGGGGTGAACGGCACCTTTGTGAATGGTCGTCGCCTGCGGCCGAATGAGTTAACCTCGTTGCCGCTAGCCAGTACGCTCCATGTGGGGCCGTACGCGCTCACCTTGCACCATAACGCGCCAAGCCAGATTGGGGCGGGCACGGGGGTTTCCACGGCCGTGTCCATGGCCTCAGCTTTGTTAGATGCCGAAGAGCAAGAGATGCTTTCTATCACGCCCGACGAAGTGCCTAGCGAACCCCCGACCGAGTTAGCTGGCCCACCGCTGGCAATTTTCTTAGCGCGGGAGCGCATCGCCACGGAGCCGGGCAAAATCACCGAGCTAGAAGTGGAAGTGGTTAATCGCACCCCCACGGCCGACCGCGTGCGCGTGCGCGTGCAGGGTTTGCCCACCGACTGGGTGAACATAGCCGAAGGGTTTACCAATGTACCCGCCAATAGCAGTGCCACCTTTAAGCTCCGCATCACCGCCCCGCGCCGCACCGATACGCCCGTCGGCCGGCAGAGATTTCGCATTGAGGTCGTCTCACAGCGGTACACAGATTTGGATGTGGCCGCGCAGGCGTCGCTTTTATTGGCCGGCTACACGGCGTTCACGGCCGAGGCCAGCCCGCGTGAGCTAAGTTTGCCCGGCACGGCCGTGGTCACGCTCCAAAATCAAGGCAACACCCCCAGCCAATTTCTGATTACCCTCGATGATGACGACGGTCAGCTTCGCTTTAGCGAACCCGTCGAACCGATTCGCATTGAGCCAGGACAAGCCGCCCGCGCCGAAATTGAACTGGTCGGCAGTCGCCTGCAACTGTTTGGCAGTGCTTATCGGCATGAGGTCGCGCTCAAGGCGACGGCTCAAAGTGGGCAGTCGCGCACCATGCCGCTCGTCGCGGAAGT
Organism: Promineifilaceae bacterium (SeqCode); assembly: GCA_041745395.1. GTDB lineage: Bacteria > Chloroflexota > Anaerolineae > Promineifilales > Promineifilaceae > Hadersleviella. Next base: position 2,476 of record JBGTIZ010000287.1, read on the forward strand.
GCGTCCGCTGTTGCCGCTGGGCATGGCGTATGGCGTGGTGGCGATTCTGCTATTTTTCTGCATTTTGGGTAGTTTAACGGCTCTGAGTCGGAACGTGGGAGGGATAGGGGGACTGCTAAACCCGCCCACGGTCACGCCTGACTCCATCACGGCTACCCCCACGGCTACGCCGACGCTTGACCCGGTGACCGCCACGGCCGTGTCCATCAACGCTACTGGCACCTCCATCGCCGCCACCGCCACCGCGCAGTTTGTCACCACCCTCGGCGACCGGGACGGCGACGGGCTGAGCGACCAGCAAGAACTAGTCATCGGCACCAATCCCGACAATCCCGACACCGACGGCGATGGCCTGCTGGACGGGGAAGAAGTTCTGCTCTACGGCACCAATCCCCTCGTCCGCGATACCGATAACGACGGCCTCAGCGATTTTGACGAAGTACGCGTTTATGGCACCGACCCGCGCAACCCCGACACCGACGGGGATGGTTGCTCTGATGGGCTAGAAGTTGCCATTGGCACCAATCCCCTTGTGCCTGACTGCACGCTGACCCCCACCCCCGGTGGCCCGACCGCCACGTGGACACCCGTGGTCATCACGGCCACGCCACAACCAACGTTTACGTTTACGCCCATTGTCATCACCAACACGCCACCGCCAGTCACGCCGACGTTCACGCCCACTTGGACGCCCGTGCCGCCGACTCTGACCTTCACGCCTGAACCCATCACGCCCACCTTTACGCCAACCTTCACCCCAGCCGCGCCCGCGCCTGATTTTGTGATGGGCTGTACCAATACGCCCCCCACCATTGATGGCGTTTTCAACACGGCCGAGTGGGGCAATACACCTGTAGGCGCGTTCCAATCACCCCAAATCCCCGGCCGTGTGGTCAACGTCTATATGTTGCGCGACCTGAACAATCTCTACCTGGCTTACGTCATCAACAACAATGGCCCCACCAGCACCACAGACTCCCTGCGCGTCTACATTGACACCCTCAGCAACGGCGGTGACCCTGATTCGGCTGACCGGTTCTTCCAAGTGGTCAAAGATGGCACGCAAACCATTCGGGCGGGCATTGGGACCAATGCAGACGGTCAGTTTTGGAGCGAATATGCCAGCAACAACTGGACAGCCGCCACTGGGGATATTAACCAAAATCAATGGGTGGTGGAGTTGCAAGTCAACGTCGCGGGTGAGCTAGGCGCGTTGGTAAATCCATATGGCTTGCTGGCGCAGGTGGTGTATACCAATCAGCCGGGCGAATTGCTCAGTTGGCCGCAAGACGCCAGCGCGACCGTGACCGATAATTGGTATCAAATCGGCAATATTTGTCGTTAAAGGACGAAGGACGAGGGCAGAAGGAAGAAAAGAGGCGGAAGTCCTCGAAAAAATCTCCGCATTCTGCGCCTCTGTAGCTAATTCAACAAAAAAGCGGGCGGTGGTTGATGACAACTACCGCCCGCTTTTTTCTGTCCTAGTTTACAAAAAGAAGTTCAACTTTTAGTAGTCCAATGGTTCGACCTACCAGAGAAAAGTTGAACTTCTGCCCTTCTAAGCTGGATTCGCCTCTACCCAATGCCACATTAGGCCGCGAAAATGGGCGATAAACTGCTCCTGCTCGGCGGGGGGGAACGTTGTTTTAACCGTCTCGACCAGCATGTGGTCAAACTCTTCTGACTGCACGTAATGCCACATCACTTCGTCTAAGTGAGGCAGACAGGTCGCTTTGAACTCCGCAAACTCTTCGGCTTGCAAATGCTTATCGGCCAACGCGCCGTATGCTTCCAATTTGTCCCAATAGCTGCGGTCGTGATCATCGGCAATGGCGAAGTACTCTTCGATGTTCATGGTAATGGACATCGGCCGCTCACTGACGGCGCAGAAGAGGGTCCACGCAAACAGCGATTTAATCGCCCACGGATAATAATAATGAAGGCTGGTGATAGCGATATCGGGGCACGCATTGGCGAAGTCAATCGGCCACAAAACGCCGTCTTTGAGGATGGATTCGCAGGAGTTGAAATCCCAGCGGAAGAAAGCGTTGATAATTTTGGTAATGGTTTGCGCTTCGTGACCCTGCACGGCCGTGAGAAAGTTGTGGTAAATCACATAACGGCCGTGCATCGGCTGGGAAGGATCATAGTGGAAACTGCTCACCTGCGGCCCAATCGCCAGCGAACGCACAAACACCTCGTAATTCTCCAGCCCCCGTTGCAGGTGCATAACCACTTGCCCCGATTCGTCATAGCTCTTATCTAAACTTGTTTTGTCCTTCACTTCGGAGACGCCGCGCCAGCCACCGCCGTCAAACGGCTTCATATAGAGTGGGTAGCCAATCTGCTGGGCAATTTCTGACAAATCAAAAAGATCATGATACCGCTCGGCCGTGATGGCGTACTTTTCCTCTTTGCCTGCGGGCGGGTTTTTGGGCGGAATCAGCCACGTTTCGGGAATGTTTAGCCCCAGCCGGATCATGGCGCAATAGGCGGAATGTTTTTCCATGCTCTGAAACGTAAACGGATTGTTGAGCAGGTACGTGCGGTTAACCAAAGCCGCCTTTTTCAGCCATTCGCGGGGCTGATAATGCCAGTAAGCCAAACGGTCTATGACCACATCATAATTGGCGGGCGCAGTCAGCGCAAAAGGGTGAATGCGGATGCGCTCCACGTTTATGTCATAGGTCTGACCACGGTATGGGATGGAGGCGGGCAGGCGGCGGGTGAGGGCTTCGATGCTGGTGGGCCAGTCGTTTTCGTCGCCAATCAGTAGACCGATTTTTCTAGCTGGCATGGGTTCACTCCTTTAGGATAGATAGATTGAATTGTAGCTATAAGCCATAAGCTTTAAGCTATAAGTGGCTGTATAGCTGAGTACGTTTGTTATTGCTCAACAAGCTTAAGGCTTACGGCTAACGGCTTATGGCTAAGCGAACAGCTTAACCAAACGTTTTGCCGAGGTGGTGGGCGATTTGTCGCCGCCACCAGTACCAATGATGTTCGACGTCTTGCCCCCAGATGTCGCGCTCGTGGCTGATGCCTTTGTCGCGCAGAACATCGGCGAGGCGATGGGTTTCGTAGAGACATTTGCCCTCCCACGCGCCTTGGCCGCAGACGAGGGCGAGGTGGGTATTGTAGCGAATATGGTCGAGTTCACGGCCGTGGACATGATATAAATAAGCAAGCGGATTGTTAAAATAAAATTCCATCGACCCACTGCCGCCCCCCACGATAGAGCTAAGATCATAACGACCACTCATGCAGAGCGCGTAGTGGAAGATGTGCGGGTATTTCAGAGCCATATTGGCGGCATGGTACGCGCCGAGGCTACAGCCCGCTAAACCGACGCGCAGGGAGTGGTCATTACAGTCATCCCGTATCCAGCGCACCATGTCATAAACGAGGAAATCTTCATAGGCGTTGTGACGCACGCCGCGCCAATGAATGTCGAGGCTATCATCAAGCCATGATTCATGGTCGAGGCCATCGGGGCAGTACACTTTGATTTTGCCCGCTTCGATAAGGTGACTAATCGCGCCTATCATGCCATTATTTTCAAAGTCAAAATACCTGCCTCCGCCAGAGGGAAAAGCCAGCACGGGCGCACCATAATGCCCAAATATTAAAAAGTCCATCTCACGGCCAACAGCCGGGCTATACATGCGGTGGTGTTCTCTTCTCATCCGTTATCCTTTAGCACTGTGTAGGGTATAGGGTGTCATGTTTCACGTTTCAAGTATGACCAGTTGCTTATCTTTGGCAACCAACCTTTTTACTCATTGTTCATTGTTCAATGTTCATTATTCATTGGGAAAGACGTCTGGACGGTAAACGCCGTTATCGGGGGGAAATAAAAAGCGGAAAATATGTGGCAGGCGGTTTGCCCATGTGCCTTCATGGTGAATCCCCCCTTCGTCGCGGTAATGCTGAAAATTGGAGCCGATTTCGTAGCCATGCGCCAGCAAAATATCTCGCGCTCGTTCCGTGTTGGCACAGCCGTCATCCCCCGATTGGCCGTTGTCGGATGTGCCGCTGTCTAACCAGAGCCGCAGGTCACGCGGACGGCCATCTTTGAGCCGTTCGACGATTTCGAGATGGTCATTGTGGGCGGTTATCCAGAAGGAGGGGGAGATGACCGCATGGTGACGGGCAAAGTCGGTATGCTCCCAAGCGATGTACATGGAGAAGAGGCCGCCCATGGAGGAGCCGCAGGTGGCGCGGTGTTCACGGCCCTGTTTGACGCGATAATACCGTTCGATAAAAGGCATAATTTCGTCGGCGTAGTAGGCGAGGGTTTTATCGGCACGGCCGTGGACAGGCGGAAAAGCGGCATCACTTTCATTTTCAGTCGGCAAATGGAGCGTGCTGTAAGGCGGCAAATATTCCGCCAAGCGATGTGCCGCCCCATTGCTCACCCCCACGATGATACATTCCGCCATTTGCCCTTGGTTGATGAGCTGGTCTGCCACTTCATCCGCGCGCCACGCGCCCGAGAAGCTATCATGCACGTACCGTTCAAAGCAGTTTTGCCCGTCGTGCATAAGCAAGACGGGATAATCACGCTGGCTGTGCTGGTCGTAGCCCCGAGGCAGATAAATATAAAGAGCGCGGCGGGGCAGTTTGCCCGTAAAGTTGGGGATTTTGATAACGCGGGAGAGGGAGTGGGCGGGCGTGGGTTCGTAAGCGTAAATTTGCCCGTTTTGGAGCCAAAGCTGGCGCAGGGGGGTGTGGTAGAGGGCAAAGCTCCCTTGCCCATCAGGAGCGGCGTAGGTTCCATCGCCCAAATCTATGCGAAAACGCCACCACCCTTCGGCGGGCAGATCGGGGTGACAAACCCAGCAAACTTCACCAGGCACGCGACCCTGTGTCTGCACTGCAAAAGGCAGGCGCACGTGGCTATCACTTTCACTTTCGCCATCTAGGTTCAGGTGTATTTCTAAAACGGGCGTGGTGCGCACGCGGCTATAAAAACGTATCTCGCCCGTGGTGGTGGGCAACACGGCCGTGGTTAAGGGCATCGGAGTACTGATGTTAATGGTCATAGCGGCTGATTTTAACCTACACGGCCGTGTTTGACATATAAACCTTTCACAACTTTTACGGCATATTTTTAGACAATTACCCCATCAGCCAGCCACTACTCTCGCGCCTCCTTATTCGAGCTAAGCGACTCCTGCTCCTGCTGACGCCGCTCGCCCCCTTGCCGTGAGCCAGCCTGCACATACGCCACCGCCTCGGCCACTGAATCAGTCACCAAAAACAAGTCCAAGTCAACGTCCGAAATTTTGCCACCGCCCAGCAGTTGCGCCCGAATCCAAGCGACCAAACCCTCCCAAAAGGAAGTCCCAAATAGCACCACGGGAAAATTATGCACCTTGCCCGTCTGAATCAGCGTCAACGTTTCAAATAGTTCATCCAGCGTGCCAAAGCCGCCGGGCAACACCACAATCGCGCTGGAATATTTGACCAGCATCGTTTTGCGCGCAAAAAAGTAGTGGAAATCCATCGACGTATCGACATATGGGTTCAAATGTTGCTCAAACGGCAGTTCGATATTCAGGCCAATGGAGCGGGCTTCGACGCTGTGCGCCCCTTTATTGGCCGCTTCCATAATACCTGGCCCCCCACCCGTAATCACGGCAAAGCCCGCCTCGCCCAGTGCTCGGCCAATGTCTACGGCCATCTGGTACGACTTACTCTCTGGCTTGACCCGCGCCGAGCCAAAAACGGTCACGGCCGTGGGTACATCCGCCAGCAGTTCAAACCCTTCCACAAATTCAGCCATGATGCGAAACACGCGCCACGCATCCTGCTGAAACTCCCCCTTCTGCATCGAGTGGGTCAATAATTTTTCATCTTGCGTTTCTTTGTACGATTGGGAATTGTTCATGAGTTTAGTCTCTCAGTCTCTTAGCCGGTCAGTCAGTTGTAGTTCTTTCGGATTTTGTGGGGTTTTCAACAGTGTCATGTTTCACGTGTCATGTGTCATGCGTCATGTTTTTTCTCTGGGCGTGGCTTGTTTAAGCAGGACAGTTGCTAATTGGCCCCGTGAATTCCCAAAGAGCCTCAGTTGTTTGATGAATCTTGCCCCATGCACCCTGCACCTTGCCTTGCACCCTGCTCAAAAAAAGGTCGCCCCACACCTGCGCGTGGGGCGACCCAGAAATAAGCAGAAAACGTTAAGCTGATGGGCTACACGTTAGCGCCTGCTGGCTTACTTGGACACAAACGGCAGGAAGATAACGCCCGCTTGCCGAACAGTAAAGGCGTCTGCCGCCGTGGCGACTTGTTCGTCAGGGTTGGTCACAACCACGTCGTAAGTACCGCCCGGAATGGTGTCGGGCACGGTGACGACGAGGGTGGTATCGCTTTCGCTGTCTACGGTGACGGTATAGCTTTCACCACCATTGACGAGGGCGACGGTCGCGCCTGTCTGGAAGTTTTCACCAGTGATAGTCACGGCCGTGGTTTCAGACGCACCCTTCTCATCTGGGCTGACATTCGTAATAATCGGCGCGTCATCCAACGTTATCGTGTATGACTGCGCGGCCACGGCCGTTTGATCATCTGGATTCCGCACAATGACCTGATACACTCCGATGGGAATATCATCCGGGACAACCACCACAATGACCGTAGCCGTACTGCTTTGCACGACCAGCGGGTAATAATTGTCCCCACTGAGCAACTGCACGCCCACATCGTCGTGGAAGTTCGTACCCGTGATAGTTACCTCCTGCACATCGCTGACCCGCTTCTGGGTCGGCGAAACAGAGCTAATCGTCGGCGCATCATCCATCGTGACCGTATACGCCTCGGCTAGCATAGCCATTTGCGTATCGGGATTAGTCACAACCACATCATACACCCCTAGCGGAATCGTGTCGGGCACAGTCACCACGATCAACGTTTCACTGCTGGTCTGCTTGGTTAGCGTGTATCGTTCTGCGCCATTGACCAACTCAACCGTGGCTCCGCTTTGGAAATTTGTGCCGCTGATGTTAACCGTCTGCACATCGCTGACCCGCTTCTCGTCGGGATCCACATCCGTGATATCAGGGGATTCCGCCGATAACAGGAAGACGCGCATCTCCCAACGAGTCTGGTTGGCGATGGGCTGTTGTTGCACCACAAAGGTGTGTACCCCACTGGTCAGCGAGGTGGTGATGGCCGTGGTATAACCAGAAGTGATAGCCAAAGGCCTTGGGTCTGGCATAACTGGGTCAATGTCAAAAATCGCTAACCCTTGGAACACCCGTAGCTCGACGCGATAGAGGCCGTTGGCGTCAAAATCCATGCGCGTGGTCGAGTTCAAACCGTTGCCGCGTGATAAACCCGCCCACTGGTAATCTGCATCGGGCAGAGGGGTAATCTCTAGCTCGTAACTGAGCGGAGCGGCATTGCCCGCATCAGCCATGATGTGCAGGCGGTCAGCCGCCGAGATGTCAAACGTGGCCCAGAAGGTCTCTGTGCCATAGATGCGTTCGATTTCGGCCGTGGTACTGTTGCCCGTCAGGCCATTGACCACATCTATCATCAAGAAATCGGCCGTGCTACCGGTCACGGTGACAACCATGTTCACCTGTGTCGTTTCACCTACGCTGATGGGGAGCCACTCCTCGGTGAAATCATTCGCGCCTAGCTCGCCGCCCATTTTCATATAGGGGAAGCTATCGTTGGGTGCGCCGACACCGTTGATGTCCACGCCCCATTCCGCGCCGTCAGCCGAATCTTGCACGATGTGGAGCATGTGCGTGCCGGCGGGGATAAAGAGGGTGACGCTATCATTTCCTTCAACCGTTTTCTGAATGAACTCCTCGTTGATGCGGAACTGGTAACGGCCGCCCATGTTGGCAAAGTCAAAGGTGTAGAGACCCGAAGCGGGGAATGTGACGCGGGCTTCGCTATTTTCCCCATTGGGGCCATCGGCTACGCCAACCCAGCTATAGGGAGCGGTGGGCAGGGCGTAGAGAGCTAGGTCATAGTTTACTCCATCGGTGTTGCCTTGCCCTGTAATATGAATCAGGTGTAAACCAGCCGGGAGGTTGAACGTATCCCAGTGGGTTTCACCGACCATCACCTCAGACAGGACAAGCGTATCGCCACCCAAAGTCAGTACTTCTATCTCGAGTGAATCAGCAACATCTGCTCCTGTGACAATCGTGCGCAGGTTAACCGAAGTGGCTTGAGCAAGGTTAACAGTCAACCACTCTTCGCCAAAGTCATCGACGCCAAGGTGACCAAATTCACCGCCCATCTTGGTGTAGGGCAGGCTATTGTTAGCCGCCC
>JBGTIZ010000288.1:0-15295 GCA_041745395.1 Promineifilaceae bacterium (SeqCode)
ACGTGCCGGGCGTGGGCAAGCAAATCAACCCGAATAATCGCTGGGCGCGGTTTGTATTTGAAATCGTGAGCCGTTATAAGCCGGGCGGCACACTGGCCCAAGCGCGGGGCTGGCCGGCGGGGCAGGGCATCACCCATTGGGAGATGTGGAATGAGCCAGACTACAGTATCTTTTGGGACAGTAGTTTGGCGGATTATGCGCGTCTGCTCAAGGTGGGGTATTTGGCGACCAAACAGGCAGATAACACGGCCGTGGTTCTTTTTGGTGGCCTAGCCAACAACGGCAACCTCAACTTTTACCGCGATGTGCTGACCCTGTACGACAGCGACCCGCTGGCCTCACAGCACGGCTACTTCCACGACATTTTTGTCACCCACAGCTACTCTTATGCGTGGCAAAGCTGGTACCACGTTTATCGAGCGCGGGGGCCGATGAACGAGCGCAATCTGGACAAACCCATCTGGTTGAACGAGAGCGGCGTGCCCGCTTGGGACGATTATCCTGGCCCCGTCTGGGACAGCCAAAGCGGGCTACGCGCCACCACGTCGGAGCAGGCCAACTTTGTTCTGCAAAGCGCGATGTACGCCCGTTTTGCTGGGGCGGACGCCATTTTTCATTTTCAACTCTATGATGGGTGCGGCAATCAGCCCGCCTATACCAATTTTCCACCGCACAACGGGGAGCTATGCGACAGCAACGGCAAATTGGTCAATGACCCGAGCAAGCCGTGCGCGGGGGACGCCAACGGGTTGTTTAGCAACCCCAGCGACGCCATTTGTTTTGCCCAGCATCCCACGCCCGAAAGCCCACGGCCGAGTTTTACTGCGTACAAATTACTGACCACCCATCTGCAAGGCATTGAGCCGCTGTGGCGTTTGCGACCGGGTGGGGACAATCCCGCCACGGGGCCGCAGGAGCTTATCGCCTTTTATCAACCAGATCAGGGGAAACGGGTTATTGGCATGTGGGCGCGGGACAATCGTCCGCAAACGGCCGTGATTCCCGCCACGGCTGAGCAGGCTCTTTTGCTTCATGCGGATGGCTCCCAGCGCACGATTTACCCGCAGGCGGGCGTTTATCACATTGCGTTACCCGGAGCAACCAATCGCAACGCATTTTGGGACCCCAATCTCTATATGATTGGCGGGGAGACACGCATCTTGATTGAGGATTATGACCCGCCGCCCCTCGTGCCGCAGGCGTATTTGCCCATCGTGGGACGAGCGGAGTGAGTGAGAAGTAAAAAGTGAAACGTAAAAAGTGAGAAGTGAGCATCCAGTCGCCCACTTCTCACTTCTCACTTCTCACTTTTTACTTCTGACTTCTCACTCCTCACTCAGCGCGTTTCCGTCACCTTTTTCAACCCTCGGGGATGGTCGGGGTCGTAATCTTTGGCGTGTGCCAAATGCAGGGCAAATTGCTGGCCGGGCAAAATCGTCAGCAGGGGGGAGAGCCATTCAGCGGGGGACACGGCCGTGGGTAAAGCCATCCTGCCTATGCCCAACGCCGCCTCATCATCACTAATCACCAATAGCTCCGCCTCCCGCCCTTTCAACGTGCCCATAAACGCCTTGATTTCAGGCAACATCACCCCTTGGGGCGCGACCACAATGACGGGGAAGCCATGCTCAATGAGCGCCAGCGGCCCGTGCATAAAATCAGCACTGCTGTATGGCTCCACCATCGTATAAGTCAGCTCCTTCAGCTTCAAGGCTAGCTCAAACGCCGTGGCGTAGTTATAGCCGCGCCCAATGATGACGCATTGCTCCATGTAGCGATACCGCTCCGCCACGCGAGCAATATCGCTGGGCAAAGCGAGCGTTTCCGCCATCAAATCTGGCATTTGCGCCAGCAGAGCTTGCTGAGCAGAATCGCCACTCAGAGCCACGCTCAGTAGGGCGATGGCCGCCAGTTCGCTGGTGTACGTTTTGGTGGCCGCGACGGATTTTTCCACGCCCGCGTGTAAATTTAGGACAAACTCCGCCTGCTGACCGAGGTCAGAAGCGGGAAAGTTGGTAATGGCGGCCGTGAGTGCCCCTTGTCGCCGCGCTTCGGCCACCACGGAGACAATATCGGGGCTTTTGCCGCTCTGGCTGATGCCAATAACGAGCGCGTTGCCAAACAGCGGCGGGCTGTCATAAATGGAAAAGAGGCTGGGCGTGGCGAGAGCGACGACCAGTTGGTTGTGCGCTCCCCACAAATATTTCGCGTAGCGAGCGGCGTTGTCGCTTGTGCCTCGGGCGGCAATGACGACGTGCTGAATGCCGCGCCGCTTGATTTCGGCGGCGAGAGCTTGCGCTGTGTCCGCTTCTTCATGGAGTAAACGGCGCAAAACGGCGGGCTGTTCGTGGATTTCTTGGTATAGGTGGGTATCTTTTAAGATCATGTTTTTTTTAGCGCTGAGTAACGAGCGATGAGCGATGAGTGGGTTGGTTGGTTGCTGGAGATGGGCGGTTTGTTTGACGTTGTTCTAGTTGGGAAAAAGCCAGCGACTTTTGGATAAGCGCACTCAGCACTCATCGCTCATCCCTCAGCACTTCCCTATATCGCTCAGCACTTTCATAAAGAACTTCGCCAGCGACCATGGTGCGTTGGACTTGCCCCACGGCCGTGAGCCAGACCAAATCGGCAAGGTAGCCGGGGGCGATTTGACCGACTTTTTTCTCGAGGCCGAGCAGGCGGGCGGGGGTGTGGGTGACGGTCATGACGGCCTCGGCGAGGGTGCAGTTGGTCAAGGTGATGAGGTTTTGCACGGCCGTGTCCAAACGCAACACACTACCCGCCAGCGTGCCGTCCGCCAGCCGAGCCGAGGTCTCCGTCACGGTCACGGCCAAGCCGCCAAGCTGGTATTGGCCGGGCGGGCAACCAAGCGCGGCCATGGCGTCGGTCACTAAATTTAGGTCATGCTTTTTGAGTTGCCACGCCAGTTTGAGCATTGCGGGATGCACATGCACCCCATCGGCGATGATGCCCGTTATCGTTTGGCTACTGAGCAACGCGCCCGCCAGCCCCGGCTCACGATGGCCGAGCGGCGGCATGGCGTTGAAGAGATGCGTGCCGTAAGCAATGCCCGCCTCAAAACCCGCTTGCGCCTCGGCGTAGGTCGCCAAAGAGTGCCCCGCGCTGACCTGCACCCCTTGTCGCCGCAGGGCGCGAATGGTCTCGAGCGCACCCGGTAGCTCGGGGGCGAGGGTGACGAGGGCGACTTGATTGGTGGCTGTCCATTCAACCACGGCCGTGGGACTCGGTAAACGCAACAGGTCGGGCTGGTGCGCCCCTTTCTTGGCGGGGTTAAAAAAGGGGCCTTCCAGATGCAGACCCCACGGCCGTGCGCCCCTTTTTGTGTCTGACGGCCGTCCCGCCGTTAAAACCGCCTGCGCTTGGCGTATCGTTGCGGGCGGACTGGTGATAATCGTGGGCAGGAAGCTGGTCACGCCGTGCGCGGACAACTGGGCCGCCACCTGCCAGATGGTGCGCGGGTCACTGGTGAAATCACGCCCAAACGCGCCATTTAGCTGTAAATCAATAAAGCCGGGGGCGAGAAACAGCCCTTCGCCCGAGATAGCGCGAGCCGCTTCTGGGCAGGGTAAATTGGCCGCTTTGTCCACGGCCGTGATGCGCCCCTCTGCCACCAAAACCGCCCCGTCCGACAATAAACCCGCTGGCGTAATAATCGTTATGTCATGTAAATAGAGCATGGTGCAAGGTGCATGGTGCATGGTACAAGGTGGCTGAGCCTGTCGAAGCCCACTCGTTGCTCATCGCTCATCGCTCAGCACTGCTACTGCTACTGGCAAAACCCCCGTAAACGTCTCCTCCCCCCACAGCCGCGCCGCGAGGGCGGTCATGCTGGGGGCGTGGAAGCCGTAGGTGCAGATGTGCGTTTGCGCTTCGGGATAGACGGTGAGGTCGTAAGGGGTGCGCAGGGCGATGGTCACGGTCGGTTTAGATAGAGCTAAGACGGCGCGGGCAAATTCTGCTTGGGCGGGGTAAAGGCTTGCGCTTATCGTGCCCAGCAGGAGCAAATCGGCGTCGCCCAGTTGGGACAAAATTACTTCGGTTTGGGCAACGGTTGGCTCGTGAGGATAGATGATTTCTAGCACACGCCCTGCGGGATGGTGCGCCCTGATGGCTTGGGCGAGGGTGTGCTGGACAAAAGAGGAGGTGTCGGCGGGGGTCAGGTCTTGCGGCTGGGGCAACAAAACGGCGATTTTGAACTCAGGTGATAGATGTGAATGGAGCGGCAATAAACCCGCCTCGTCCCGCACGAGGGTGATGGCTCGGCCGCTGATTTCGGCGGCGAGGGCTTGATGGGCGGGGCAGTTGATGATGTCGAGGTCGGGCTGGGGCTGTTGGGCAAGCCACTCTTTGAGAGCCAGAATGCGGCGGGCGGATTGCTCGACCACGGCCGTGTCTATCATCAATCTCTGCGCGGCGTGGCGCAGACCCGCAAAAACGCGCTCATTCACGGCCGTGTCCGTCGTCATCAGCAACAAATCAACGCCCGCTCGCACGGCCGTGATCGCATCCAGCACCTGCCCATCCCCTTGGGCAATGGCGTGCATATCCATCGCATCACTAATCACCAGCCCCTCAAATCCCAGCGTTTCCCGCAGTAACGTGTGCATCACCTGCCGCGACAGCGTGGCCGGCAAATCGGGCCGCTCCGTTAGGGCAGTCACGCCCACATGCCCTGTCATCAGCAGTTTGACCCCCCCGTTGATGGCCGCCAAAAAGGGGGGCAGTTCCGTCTCTTTGAACCGCGTCCAACTGTGGTCGAGCGTCGGTAATTCGTGGTGCGAATCTACTGCGCCTTCGCCCAGGCCGGGGAAATGCTTGCCCGTGGCGGCGATGCCAGCCGACTGCATGCCTTGAACCACGGCCGTGGTCAATGCGCTCGCCAACTTTGGATCATCGCTAAAGGCGCGAATGCCAATGTTGGGGTTGGCGGGATTGGTGTTGATGTCGCACACGGGTGCATAGTTGACGTTGACGCCCACGGCCGCCAGTTCGCGCCCGATGGCCTGCCCCATCTGGTAAGCTAGCTCTGGATCGCGGGTCGCGCCGAGGGCCATGTTGCCCGGAAAAGGGGTAAAGCCATCGCCCAAACCCATAAGCTGACCCGTTTCTTGGTCGGCGGCGATGAGCAGGGGGGGCTGTCCAGATTCGGCGGCGGCCTGTTGCAGGCTGGCCGTCAGGGCGCGGATTTGCGCTGGGTTTTCGATGTTGTGGTGGCGAAAAAGGGTGATGCCGCCCAGATGGTTCTGGGCAATGGTGGACAAAATCACGGCCGTGGCTTCCCGCCCCACAAACGCCACCATCATTTTTTGCCCTAATTGCTGGTCTATGGTTGACACGGAAATCTCCTTAAAAAAATGAGTAAGGCGTAATGAGTAATGAATAAAAGGTTGACTGCCGAGAACAGGCGTTTTTTCTCAAGAAGCTTTTCTCTTTACTCATTATTCCTTATTCATTACTCATTCTTTCACCCTTTGCTTCCCGTCAGCACGATGCTCTCCGTAAAGTACCGCTGGGCAAACATGAAGATGACGATGAGCGGCAGGACGGCGATGAGCGAGGTGGCCATGATGAGCGGCCAGGGCTGGGTTGTGGCTTGGGGGTTGATGAGGTTCAAAATGGCGATGGGCAGGGTGTGTAGCCCTTTGCTTTGTAGATAGATGAGCGGGAATTGCAGGGAGTTCCACGTGCCGACGAGGATGAACAGCCCGACCGTCACCATGGCGGGTTTCATCAGGGGCAAAATGATGTACCAAAAGATTTGCCACTGGTTCGCGCCGTCAATCAGAGCCGCTTCGTCTAGCTCGCGGGGAATGGACATGAGGAATTGGCGCAGGAGGAAAATCATAGCCGCGCCCCCCGCAAAGAAGCCGGGAATGGTGATGGGGTTGAACGTATCTATCCAGCCCATCCAGTTGAAGAGGACGTATTGGGGCACAAGGGTGGTTTGGACGGGGAGCATCAGCGTGCCCAGCATGAGGTAGAAGATGAAGTTCCGGCCGGGCCACTGTAACCGACCAAACGCATAAGCCACGGCCGTGACAGAAATCAGCGTGCCCCCCACGGCCACAATCGTTACAAAGACGGTGTTGCTGATATAGAGCAACCAATCGGGATTGGCCCAAATTTGGGCATACGCATCAAGCTGGGGCGCGGCGGGAATCCACACTGGCTTGGGCGCGTTCGCTTCTGACATCGTTTTGAAAGAGGTGGACACCATCCAAAACAGCGGGAAAACCAGCACCGCGCTCAGGCCAATAGCCAGCAGATAGCTCACGGTATGAATCACACGCTGGCGGCCTGTTCTGTTCAAAGCGCGGCGGCGGACTGAGCGGGTAGTGACAGGGATGATTTGTTCGTTGTTCACGGCCGTCATGATTGTTCTCCAGAGCAATATTCAGTAGCGCGTCGCGCTTTATTCGCTTTCGTAATAAACCCAGCGGTTGGACAGCTTAAATTGGACAAAGGTCATCATCAGCACGATGATGAGCAACACCCACGACATCGCCGCGCCGTACCCTATTTGGTTAAATCGGAACGTGGCTCGCCACAGATAATAGGCGGCAAAATAAAGGGATTGGTTTTGCCCACCGTCGCGCACGAGGGTCACGGCTGGCTCAAAAATTTGTAGGGTGGCTATCATGCCAATAATCAGGTTGTAAAAAGTGGCGGGGGCAATCATGGGCAAGGTAATGTGCCGAAACCGTTTCCACGGCCCCGCGCCGTCCACTTCGGCCGCTTCGTACAGGGATTGGGGCACGCCCGAGAGGGCGGCTAAGTAGATAATCATCATAGCCCCCGCGCTCCACATCATGATGACCACAACCGATGGTTTGTTCCATAAAAAGGCCAGCCCTTCGGAGCCGAGCCAGAGGGGGACGCGCTCGGGACCGGGGAAGCCGTTGCTGAGGATGCGCTCGACGATGGTGAAGTTGCGAATTTGCAGGGCGACGAGCAGGGCACTGGTTAGCTCGGTGAGGAAAATAAAGCTGGCGTTGAGGTAGTAGAGGGGGGTCTCGTTGAACCAGCGAAAGATAGTGTTGATGACGCCATTGTTGGGGTTGAGCATGAGCCGCCACGTAAAAAGCACGGCCGTGCTACTGGCTAACAGCACGGGCATATAAAAAATCGCCCGAAACGCCGTCTGCCCCCGTATCTTCTGATTCAGCAACATCGCCATGCCCAACCCCGCCGCCAACTGGAGCGGCACGCCGATAACCGTCATGTACAGCGAGTTAAACATCGAGGTGATAAAACGATTGTCCTGCATCAGGTCGCTGTAATTTTTCAGCCCCACCCAGACGATTGGCTCCGAGATGCGATAGTTGGTAAATGACCAGTAGAGCGACATGAGCGACGGCCCCAGCACAAAGATAAAGAAGCCTAGAATCCAGGGGGAGGCGAAAAAGTAGCCCAGAAAGGTCTTTTCTTGTAGCGTCCGGCTACCGCCCTGCTGTCTGATAACAAATTTAGCGACGGAAGCCAAGATGTAGCCGGCCACGAGAATAAAGAGAATCGTGCCGATGGCCCACATGGTCGTAAAGAGTTTAGGGCTGTCTGTGAGTTGCATGATGGTCTAGCCTGTGGGGTTTTTGTATCGCGTATCGTAGGGCAAAGGCATGCCTTTGCCCTACGATACGCAATACGAGGTGCGAGGAAACGCTAGTCAATCCGGCCCGCGTCACGCAGGACGGCTTCGTACTGACTGTTGATGTTCTCCAGAGCGGTGTCTACATCTTGCAGACCCGAGAAATAGGCGTCAATTTCGGCGACCAGAATGTCGCGCAGTTGCGCCGTTTCACGCACATCGGCAAAGCCGACGCCCTGCTCGTTCATCAGGCGACCCATTTCTTGCATGATGGGGTTGTCTACGTAGCCAAACCATGCATCGGTGCGGGGGGGGAAGGAGCCGAACTGTTCGTTGTAGGCGTTCATGTTCTCGGCAGAGCCAAGGAATTGGAGGAAGGCGACCGCTTCGGCTTGGTTTTGGCTATAGGCGGGAATCGCCAGCCAGTCGTTGAAGACCTGTACGGTGGCCTCGCCCGTGCCGTCGGTGAACCCAGCCGAAAGGGAGATGTTTTCCCAGAGCGGGTCATCCGTGGCGGGTGCGCCCCACAGGTTGCCCCAGCGGCAGACCACTTCACCCGTCGCCAAACGGGAGCCGCTTGCTTCGGGCAGACCAGCAATCGTATCGCTGGGCATAATGGCGGCGCGGCGGGCGTTCATAAATTCCAGAGCCGCTTTGGCTTCGGGGGAATCAAAGTTGGGGCGGCCGTCTTCTTTATAAAGGGGCGCACCGAGCGAGTTCATGATGTTCAAATACTCTTGCCAGTTGTTGAGCAGGCCGTCCGCCATAAAGCCTTGGCGCACAAGGGCGTTATTCTCAATGATGGTTCCCGCTTCAGCTACGGCAATCATTTCGTCAAAGGTGGTGGGCGCACCGTCGAAACCGAGTTCGGTCAAGGTGTCGGTGCGGCACATGACGGCGCGGGGCGCGGTCAGCCACGGCAAGCCACGCACTTCACCATCCCAGGTTACGGTGTCGAGCGTGGCGGGCACAAATTGGTCTAATTCACCCCATTCAGCCATCTGAGCATTGAGCGGGGCGAGGCGGTCGCCGTATTCAGCCACGTATTCAGAACCGAGGTTGATGATGTCGGCCCCATTGCCAGCGGCAAAGTAGCCCTGAATGGTTTCGTCGAGCGTGCCCCAGTTGACATAAACAAATTCAACGTTGACGTTAGGGTACTCTTCTTGGAAGGCGGGCACAACTTCTTGCTCGAGCCAGACATCGGTCACGTCGGGGATGTAGTCCACGAGCATAACGCGTAGGTTGACTTGTTCAGCACTGCTGGCAGGGGCTTCTGCTTCGGGTTGGGTTTCTGTCTGAGTTTCGGTTTCTGTTGGGGCGGCTGGGGCGGGTTGCTCGGCGGGGGTGTTGCAAGCGGCGAGCAGGGCGACCAGCAGGGTTATCATGAGAAAATATAGTTTCTTGGACATGACTTTCTTCTCCTTAGGAAAGGTATTGGTGAGCGTGGCTCAGGATTGAATTGTGGAAGTAAGTCAGCTATGATTTGTGGCTGACAGCTAAAGGTTTTCGCAGAGCTTTGGTTGTTGTCTTGGGCCTGACCGATTTGTGGAAATTGGTCAGGTCTTTTTTTGTTTAGGCCTTTTGGATTTCGTGGAGTTGGCAACGGTATCATGTGTCACGTGTCACGTGTCATGTTTCACGTGCTTTTTCATAGGGCGTGACCTCCTGTGGGTGGGGGTGGTTGTGCCAGACGAGGCAGGACGCGCCGACGGCACTGGAAAGCAGTTGGGAACGGACGACGCGCAGGGGTTGCCAGCTTTGGGGCAGTACCCAACGGGTCAGATCTTCTTGGGCGTGGGGCAAAAGCAGGTCGAAAGCCGCACGGCCGAGTCCACCGCCAATGATGATACGTTCGGGATTGAGCAAGGTGGCGTAGAGGGCAAGAATACGGGTTAGCCAGTCGGCCACTTTGGCAAACACGGCCGTGGCTAGCTCATCCCCTTCATAAGCGGCGATG
The DNA here is from genome assembly GCA_041745395.1 of Promineifilaceae bacterium (SeqCode). Lineage (GTDB taxonomy): Bacteria > Chloroflexota > Anaerolineae > Promineifilales > Promineifilaceae > Hadersleviella. The sequence continues at coordinate 9,567 of JBGTIZ010000288.1, forward strand.
ACCACCTCCTCGGCGGTCAGGTGGGGCACATCTTGGAGCGACGACGTATACTGCCCGCCAGCCAAAAGGGTGCGCGTTTCAGCCAGCACGCCCGAGCCAGAAACGACTGATTCGGCCGTGCCGTGTAAATTGCCGTGCCACGGCCGCCCGGCGGGATCCATGACTAGGTGCCCAATTTCGGACGCAAAATGATTCGCGCCGCTGAGCAAACGGCCGTGGCTGAGAGCCGCGCCGCCCAGCCCTGTGCCCAAGCCTAAATAAACGAGATGTTGACTGCCCATGCCTGCTCCAAAATAAGCTTCGCCCAGCAGTTCGGCATAGCTGTCTCGCTGGACATAGAGGGGCAGGGGGGTGCTGAGCCGCTGGCGCAAGACGTCCAGCAGGGCGACCTCTTGCCAACCCAGATTGAGCGCGTGGCGCACGATGCCGCGCTGGGGGTCTACTTGGCCGGGCGTGCCCACGCCGATACCGACGACGGGGTCGGGGGCTTGGGCGAGCAGGTCGCTGATGCAGGTGGCGATGGTGTCGAGGATGGACACGGCCGTGTTTATCGTCCCATTGTGCTGTGTGGGACGGCGCACCTTGGCCAGCACTTCGCCGTGGCGATTGACCAGCGCGGCGGCGATTTTGGTACCGCCCACATCCACGCCGATGGCTAATTCACGCTCAAAGGCAATCACGTCACACCACCCCTAGCTCATTGGTCAGCAAGAGGGCGGCCGCGCCCAGCATCACAATTTGTTCACCGAGTGGACTAACTTCGACCTCGGTGCGGTGGGCAAGGGCGGCTAGTGAACGTTGCCGCATCTCTTGGGTCATTGGCTCGAGCAGGCCGGGGCCAAACTGGGCCATGCTTCCGGCCAGCACGATGCGCCGCAGGTTGAGAATGCCGACCAGATTGGCGGCGGCGATGCCCAGATAGCGACCTATTTCTTGGATGAGGGGGGACACGGCCGTGTCTCCCGCCTTAAACGCAGTCAGCACCCGCTCAAGCGTCAACGCTTCGGGCAGACCCAAGCCCGACTGGGGATTGGCTTGGGCCACATTCCGCGCCCAGCGCAACAAAACCCGCTCGCTGGCGACCGTCTCCAAACAGCCAAAATGACCACAACTGCATAAATCTCCCCCTTCGATGATGCGCACATGGCCGATTTCGCTCGCGCCGCTATTGCTTGTGCCGTGATAAAGCTGGCCGTTGAGAATGATGCCCGCGCTGATGCCGCGCCCCACCAGCATGACCACCAGCCCCGGCTCTTTGTCGTCGTTGGCAAAGGTGTACTGGGCGAGGGCGGCCGCTTGGCTGTCGTTGACCAGATAGACGGGCAGGTCGAACCGTTCTTCGAGCTGTGCGCGCAAGGGCACATCTTGCCAGCCCAAGTTGACGGCTTGGAAGATGATGCCTTCTTGGGCGTCCATGAGGCCGGGCGAGCCGATGCCGATGCCGAGCAGGGGGCGGTCGGCAAGAGTGATGAGTTCGGCGATGAGGTCGTAGACGAGGTTTAACACGGCCGTGTTGCCCGTGGTTGTCTCTATTTCCCCCAGTGGCCGCTGAACATGGTGCAAAACACGGCCGCGTAAATCAAAAACGGCCCCTTGCAAAACGGTGTGCCCCAAGTCCACGCCAATGACTTGCCGCGCATTGTCCACCACCTGTAAGAGCGTGGGCGGTTTGCCGCCGCCCGAGGGGGCTTGTCCCAGTTCGGCCACCAGCCCCTCTTGAATGAGGTCGGCGACGGTGCTGGAGATGGTAGTGCGCGTTAGTCCGGTGCGACGGGCGACGTCGGCGCGGCTGATTTCGCCCGCTTCGTAGATGACGCGCAGGGCGAGTTGCAGGTTGTGCTGTTTGGCTTGGTCGCGGGTGAGCTTGCGGTGGTTGGTGAGGAGCATCGGTTTTAAGAGAAGTTGTTGGTTAAGTGGACAAAGAAAAAATTTTTGTCCAATAAAATCTTGTTTTCAGGGCGACTTATTGGTTATGTTGTCCAAAGGTGTCATTTCGTTTGTTTAATGAACTTACAAAGAAGTGTAAACAGTTTTTCTTTGTTGTCAAGGGTTTTTTCCTGTAGAGGACAAAAAAGGGGAGGCGGACGTGAGTTGGGAGAGTTGTCGAAAAGTAGCACACACGGCCGTGGAACCTGTACAATGACGCAACTTAAACCAGAAACACTGTCCTATCCTAAACGCCTAAAAACACCCGCCCCTTTACTCATTGTTCATTACTGAGTGCCCTGAAAAAAGGGGTGTTTTTGCAAAATCTACCAGAGGTGGATTTCCGCGAAAAGGGGCTTTTTTCAGTAGGCTCATTACTCATTGCTAATTGACCCCCCATGCTTCCTTTTCTCCTCAGTTTCCTGCTCTGGGCCGTCCTGCACAGCATCACGGCCGCCACCGCCACCAAAGAGATGATGCGCTCCCTGCTGGGCGCACGCGCCTACGAAGGGCTGTATCGCTTGCTTTATAATCTGTTCGCCGTGCTGACCTTTTTGCCCGTGCTCTACTTTTATATCGTCCTGCCCGATGAGCCGCTTTGGTCGGTAGGTGAGCCGTGGCGGTGGCTGTTGTGGGCGTTGCAGGGCGCGGGCGCGGCGGGCTTGGTTCTGGCCTTGTGGCAGACTGATTTTTGGTCGTTTGCGGGGGTGAAGCAGGCGTATCGGTTTATGCTGGGGGAGCCAATCAATGCGGAAGCGCGGCAGACGCTGGGGGAAACGCTGGTGGTTGGCGGGCTGTATCGCTATATGCGCCATCCGCTTTATTCATTTAGCATGTTGTTTTTGTGGGCGAATCCGGTCATGACGCGCAACAGCTTGATTTTGGCGGTCACGATTTCGCTTTATTTTGTGGTGGGGTCGGTGCTGGAGGAGCGGCGGCTGGCGCGGCAGTTTGGCGAGCTGTATGTGGATTATCAGGGGCGTGTGCCGAGGTTTTTACCACGGCCGTGGCAAAAATAAAGGTATCACGTGTCATGTGTCATGTTTCACGTGAAGGGCGATGCAGGCTCCCGCTGAGGGCTTACGACTCAGAGCTGACCACTTCTTGCACTTCTTCTGGTTGCTCGAATAAAGAGAGGACAAACAGGATAAAAACGGCGGTGACCACGGCCGTGTCGGCCACATTAAAAACAGGCCAATTCAAAAGCTGGAAATCGAGTAGCGGGTAATCAACCACGAGGGGGCGCAAATTAAAGTGGATGAAGTCGGTCACATGGCCGAGCCGCGCCCGGTCAATCACGTTGCCCAACGCGCCGCCCATTAACAGGCCCAGGGCCAGGCGGAGCAACGGCTCACGCTGGGGCAGGGTGAGCACATAGTAAATGATGAAGCCAGAAACGCCGATAGCGATCAGGGAGAAAAGCCAGCCCCCCCCTTGCAACATGCCAAAAGCCGCGCCTGTGTTGTAGACATGGATAAAGCGAAAAATATGGCTGAGGCTGTCGATGGGGTAGAGGGATTCACCAAGGGCGAGGTTGGTTTCGATGAGCCATTTGGTGTACTGGTCGAAGAGGATAATTACCACGGCCGTGATAAAGGTCACGGCGCGCAGGGTGTTTGTCACTGGAGAGGTTGTTTGTGTCGTCATGGAGCGGATTGTATCATAGCGGACACAAGGATAAAGTCGCCTCATTCAATCATGTATGATTTGTTAAGATGTTAAGCGTAGCCGACCGACTGTTAAACTATCTATGACCCACCTCACGGCCGTGATTCTTGCCGCTGGACAAAGCACCCGCATGGGGACCGCCAAGCTCCTGCTCCCTTGGGGAGATACCATCATTTTGGGTGAGACGATTCGCCAGGTGCAGGCCAGCACGGCCGAACGCACCCTCTTGGTCTCCGGTAGCTATCGGGAGCCAGTGGAAGCAATAGCCCAAGAGCGGGGCGTGCCCGTGGTGTATAACCCAGATTTTGCGGTGGGGGAGATGCTTTCTTCGTTAAAGAGGGGGATTCGGTGGGTGCAGAGCCAGCCAGAGCCATCGGCGGGGGTGCTGGTGGTCTTGGGGGATTTGCCGTTTTTGCCCACGGCCGTGTTAAACAGCGTCATGCACGCCTTTCGCCACAACAGTCCCCTGCTGGCCGCGCCCGTCTACGCCGGACAGCGCGGCCACCCCGTCCTCATCAGCCACGCACTATGGCCCGACCTTCTCGCCCTGCCGGCCAACGGTGCGCCCCGCGACCTGCTCAAACGCCACCATCACCACCTGCTCGCCGTGCCCGTCGTCACCGACGTTATTTTGCGCGATATAGACACCCCCGCCCAATACGAGCGGTGGCGACCACTGGTCAGCTAGTGATAATAAAGGGGGTGAGAAGTAAGAAATGAAAAGTGAAAAGTTGGGACTGTCTGACAGCCCTTGATCCGAACGCTAGGCACTTCTTACTTTTTACATTTCACTCGATTACCGAATCAATTTCTTAAAGTCCAAGTCCGCTAACTTAATTCGCAATCATACGCAGAAACCCGTCGGCGATGTAGATTTGGTTAATGGAGAGCTGACCGCTGGTGTCTAGGAACACGGCCGTTTGCAACGCCGCATTTCCCTCTTGTTCCAACTGTGTCAACATCCCCGCCAGCGGCTCTGGCGCAGATGAGGCACTAAGCGCCAACCCGCCTACGCTGACCGACCCCACGCTAAAAGCAGTGCCCTGTTCGTCAAAGTCCAGCGACACGGCAATGTTTTGCCAACCCAGCGGCGTGCCTGCTTCGGCGAAGAGGATAACTGCCCCATTTTGCAAATCCACGCTCGGATTACGCATATTGCTCCTAACCTCGGCCGTGGCGTATTCTTGCCACAGTTGATTCACCAGCGCGTTTGCCCCTATTTCATCATATTCAACCACATAAGCGGTCGCGCCCGTGTCCGTTCTGGTTTGTACCACCTGCCGCGCATACAGATCGCCACTGTTGATCGTATTGGTCTCTCCCTGAAGTTGCACGGTTACTTGGGTGAGCGGGGTGACATTTGCTCCATCCAGAGGACGTAAACCTAAACTAGCATCCAAATTTGACCAATCTGGCGGTGGGGCTTGCTCAATTTGCGATGCCGTGCGGGCGGACCAAGGGTTGAAAAAATAAAGGCTCAAACCACAAAAAAGGATAAAGAGAAGTAGGGCAAAACCAGCTTTAAGGGCTGTTTGGGTGCTGTTCGGTTGCATTTGATTTCTCCAAAATAATAGGTAACGATCTTCGAGTGCGTTCGCCGTTACCAATACAGAGGCGATACATTGCCCCGTGATGTTGTCTATTTAGGGCGAGACTTACACAAACCAAACGGGGGCATTTCGTTAACCAGATGCACCACATCACTTTTGCTAAAGTGCCTCGCGTTTTCGCCCCATGAGTGCTTGCGCAAGCCCTATGGTTTATTTCTGGTGATGATTATACATTGCTGATAATGTGTGGAGGTGATGGGGTTCATATTGGAGCGAAGCTGTTAGAATCAATATCAGCGTCAAATTGCCTCCCACGTCCCAGCTTCAATCAACAGATCAACAGCCATCGATTAAACTTAACTTACATCAGGAGATAGCCGCCTTATGCGTCACGCATCTACCTTTGCTGACAACAATGACCAATCTCAGCTAAAGCAAAAATTACAAACATTTATCCCAGATTTTGTATTGGTCACGGATTGCTAAAACAGATGTCATTGTGTCGCTTTCCAGTAGCGATAAAATGCTGCGGCGTGGCCGCAGGCCACGCCTCGCTGTCAAGAGAGTGTTTTTTTCGGTTGGGGG
>JBGTIZ010000289.1:0-22393 GCA_041745395.1 Promineifilaceae bacterium (SeqCode)
TGGTTGCTACATAACTTTATTCGACCACATTTTACGACCAAGGTAGTCCCAGCTGTCGCTTTAGGCATTCTTGAATCTGGATTATCTTGGGCACAATTGTTCTCCATCCAGACTTTCCCATTCAACTGAACCAGTGCCCCATTGCGGAGTATCAGCAAAATCTCCGCGCTCATCAACAACAAGGGGCATGACAGGTTATAATGGGTGAATTGTAGTAGAAAGTGGAAAGTGAGAAGTGAAAAGTGAGCGCGTGAGCTGACCGAACTTTTCATTTTCCACTTCTAGCGACACCAAGGAGTGCAAGATGTATTGGGACATAATTGTTTATGATGAGGCCCACCGCCCTGCTGTAGCCGTAGAGGTTAAGAGCCTCCAGCACAAATCAGCAGAATGGGCAACCCAATTTGGGCAAAATTTAATGGCAGATGACCAAGCAGAGCTACCGCGCTTTTTGCTTATGGTTTTGTCAGACAACTTGTATCTCTGGCAAATCAACCCGTTTAACAAAACGTTGGTAGAACCACCCTATGTCGCCGATGCACATACTGTTTTTGCACCTTATATCAAGCGGCTATCCTTCACCATAGACCAGTTAAGTGGGTCAAGTTTAGAGATGATTGTGGCGGCATGGTTAGATAATGTCGTCTATACGCCAGCCGCAGAGTTACCTGCCTCAGAATCTTGGCTCAGGGAGACAGGCTTGCACTCTGCTATTTATGGGGGCAAAGTTGCGTTAGGGGTTGCGGTGTGAATGTTTATGTCGAAACCAATTTTGTGCTAGAGCTTGTGTTTGAACAGGCGCAAAATCAGGCGTGTGAGCAAATTCTGCGTCGTTGTGAACATGGATTGATACGGCTTGTTTTACCCGCCTATTGTTTAGCCGAACCACATGAAAAACTACATCGGCAACGTCTGCATCGTGTCCAATTACAAAAGGAACTACAAGTAGAATTGCGTCAACTTGGGCGCACATCTCTTTATGGCGACCGAGTTGACCACGCCCAAGATATTCTTAATCTGTTAGCGGAAAGCAACCAACGGGAGCGGGAGCGCTTTTCCTCTTTTCGGGAACGCCTATTGACGTTGGCCGAGATTGTCCCACTCACGGCCGTGGTGCTTCAACAAGCGGCAGTATACGAAGAGTTGTATGAATTTACCCCGCAGGATGCACTTGTTTTTGCCTCGGTGCGGGCACATCTTGCGCAACAAAAACCCCCCAACGCTATAAGCTGTTTTCTCAATCGCAATGTCAAGGATTTCAAAAGTCCTGATGTCATCGCCGAATTAGACCACTTTTCATGCCGTTTCATTGCCAACTTTGACGATGGCTATCGCTTTATCAACGCTCAGGCGTGACCCGACTGTTTTATGTTAACCCCAGCCGAAATCAAACAGAAGGCGCAACGTAAGTACAATCACTTTCTACGCCACCAGATAACGGGCGAGCCATTTTTCCCCCTAGATATTCCGTTTGGGCGACCCTCGACCACGGCCGTGTACAGCACCCTCCGCCAAGAAGTCCTCACCCTGCGGGACGGAGCCAAAGAAGTGCGCGGCTTCGGCTATAGCATCACTTGGGGCACAATCCAGACCCGCCTCTACGGGGAGCAAACCCTACCCCAGCGCGTTTATTTTGCGGACGAAACAGATTTTTTGCGCCTGCTGGGCAAGCAAAAAGAGGTGGCGGCGTTTAACACGGCCGTGTCTCACACCCTCACCCAATTCCCCCAGCTACGCGACTGGCTCATCCAATACCCCCAGCGCGTGGTCAAGGCGTTGCCCGTCTGGGACGACCTGCTCACCGTCTGCCACTACTTTGTCAACCATGCCCCACCCCACGGCTACATCCGCGAGTTGCCCATCCCCGTGCATACCAAATTTATCGAGGAAAACGAGGGGATTTTGCGGCAGTTGCTAGATGAACTGTTGCCAGACACGGCCGTGGACCAGACCACCACCAGCTTCATTGCCCGTTATCAGCTACGCCAGCCCGAACGGCTCATCCGCTTGCGCCTGCTCGATGCGGCGAATTTGCGCCCCCAGCTTGGCTGGCCGACGGCCTATTTAGCCTTGCCGCTAGCCGCCTTGGCGCACATCGATTTGACTCGCTATCCCCTGTTTATCATCGAAAACCAGATGACTTTTCTAACCTTCCCGACCGTGCCGGGCGGTATCGCTATTTGGGGGCGCGGATTTGGGGCGGTGCGACTGGGGGAGTTGCCGTGGCTAGCGGCGCATGAGTCTGTTTTTTATTGGGGGGATGTGGATGTGCAGGGGTTGGAGATTTTGGCGGGGTTGCGCGGCCGTGTGCCGCAGGTGCAGGGGCTGTTGATGAACACGGCCGTGTTCAACGACCATCGCGCCTTCGCCGTGCGCGGCACACCCACCAGCCATAACCCGCCCGCCCCCCTCACCCCCGCCGAAGCGGAGCTATACGCCTATCTACGCCAGCACAATCTGCGCCTTGAACAGGAGCGCATCCCGCAAGCATATGTCCGTCAACACGTTCCCTCTCACTTTTGAGCCAGCAAAGAGACAAAGTTAAACGCCTGAAACCAGACCTCGCACGTCGCAAAGCCCGCGTCGAAGGCGCGTTGTTGATGGTCTGGGATTGTTTCGGGAATGAGGACGTTCTCGAGAGAGGTGCGTTTTTGCGCTATTTCGAGGTCGCTGTAGCCGTTGGCTCGTTTGAAGTCGTGGTGGAGCGCGATGAAGCGGTCGTTTTGGTCGGGGTCGGGAAAGATGACTTTTTCGGAGAGAATTAGCACGCCGCCAGGACGCAGGCCGTCGTAGATGCGCTGGATAAGGGTGTCGCGCACGGCCGTGGACAAAAATTGGAGCGTAAAATTCAGGACAACCACCGAAGCATTTTCGATAGCGACCTCACGCACATCCCCCTCGACTAGCTCGACGGGAACCACGGCCCTGTCTTGCCCCAAAATCTCCTGCGCCTTGGCTATCATGGCGGGGGAATTATCCACGGCCGTGATGCCCACGCCCGGCACATCCCCCACCGCATGGCGCATCGCCAGCGTGGCCGCCCCCAGTGAACTGCCCAAATCATAAATCTGACTATCTGCTTGGGCGTAGCGGGCGGCAATCAGGCCGATGAGCGGGATAATGTTGTTATACCCTGGCACAGACCGCTCTATCATGTCGGGGAAAACTTGCACCACTTTTTCATCAAAAGTAAAGCCGTGGACATGGGGCCACGGCCGTGCGTAAATGTCATCTTGGGCAGAACGAATTTTGATTTCTAGCATACGGGTTACAATAAAATCGGCTCTTCAGCAAGAACGACAGCAGGGACATCCTGACGCAAAAAAACAGGACAAAAGTCGAATCCATTCGGCCAAGCAAGGCCGCCACCTTCTTCAACAAATAGCTGGGCAAAGTAATCTTCATCCCGTAGCGGGGCAGAAATACCACTTTCCCGAACAAATGGGCTGAGATCCATCACCTTTTCCAATCCATCTGCAAACTGCACTTTGATATGCCAAGCAGGCAACGGTTCGGCTGTTATAATCCGTGGGAACATAATTTTTGTCTCCTCTAAACCAATGGATCAATAGTAATAATCACATCTTGACGGCGTGCCCGTATCCAATTATCACGTAATTCTTCCCGATGCAAAGCCGCCCATTCCAAGACAAGCCCGAAAACACGTCTTGGCAATTTGCCGTCAATGATTTCTAGCGTTTCAATACTCAATTCCGCATCATATTCATTATACTGCACGTGGAAATGGGGCGGCGGATGTTCGTTGTAATACATCCGAATCACAATCCCTAAAAATCGACTGACTTCAGGCATAGTAGAGCCTCTTAAGCAAACAAATAACTGACAACAGATAACGTAAACCTAATTCTAGCGGATAATCAGCAAGGAGTGTACCCATGAAAATCGCCATTGGTTCTGACGAACGCACCCATCTGACGGAGGCCGTGGTCGCTGATTTGCGGGCGCGAGGGCATGAGCTGATTTTGTACGGCCATTTGGCGGAAGGGGCGGAAGTGGGTGGCTATTGGCCGCGCATTGCTCAAGATGTGGCGGAGGCGGTGCGGAATAACACGGCCGTGGAAGGCATCCTCTTCTGCTGGACAGGCACAGGCGTCACCATCGCCGCCAACAAAGTGCCCGGCATTCGCGCCGCCCTCTGCGATGAAGCAGAAACCGCTCGCGGGGCGCGTCTCTGGAACAACGCCAATCTGCTCTGCCTCTCCATCCGTCGCCTCTCCGAAGTCAAAGCGAAAGAGGTGCTGGACGCATGGTTCAGCACCGCCTATCAGCCCAACGAAACTGACGATGCTTGTTTGGCTCAAATTAATGCGCTAGAAAAGAAGTATAATGAGGTAAAAACTGAGGGAATTTCATGATTGCACAAGAACAGTACATTATTGACCACGATGGCAATAAAACGGCCGTGATTCTAAGTCTGGCCACATACGAAGCATTACTCGACCAGATTGCCCAACTACAAGAAGATTTACACGATTTAGCGGTCGTTGCGCAACGTCGGCATGAACCAACCATAACCCTTGACGAGCTACAAACATTATTGGAGAAAGATGGTGTCCTTTAGGCTTCATCTGGCCGAATCATTTGTGAAGGATATTCGGCAACTCCCTAAAACAGTCATTCTTAAAGCTCTCAAGCAACTGATTGAGTTACAACAAAATCCAACACCCCCGCAAAGCAAAAAGTTGGTTGGTAAGGATAAACTTTATCGTGTCAGATTAGGAGATTATCGTCTCATTTATGAGCTTGATGAAGATAACCAAACCATCCATATTTTCTATCTCCGCCATCGTCGAGATGTCTACCGTCAACTATAGTGTATGAATGAGCAAAACAGCCGCTTCATTGGGGAGGCAATCACGGCCGTGTTTGATCCCCCCCCACAATGGTCAAAATCCCCCCCTTGCCCCAACCACATCATCTGGCAAGACAAAACCTACGAAATTACTACCCTGCACCAAGAGTGGCGCGACTATGAACGGCGCGGCCGCATGGCCAGCAACATGCGCCCCGAAAACGCCCAACGCGCCCGCCAACGTGGCTCATGGGGCGTCGGGCGTTTCTATTTTCGGGTCACGCTCGACCACGGCCGTGTGTTTGACCTCTACTACGACCGCGCCCCCAAAGGAAGCGACCAACGGCTGGGGAGTTGGTATCTGTATCGGGAACTTATCGAGTAAGAAGTGAGAAGTGAGAAGTGTGCTACTTTTCACTTCTCACTTTTCACCTCTCACCTCAACCACCCCTAGCCCCACCAGCCGCGCCACCTCTTCCTCAGGCAAACCGAGCAGTTCCTGCAAAACCACGGCCGTGTGTTCCCCCAACAGCGGCGGCGACTGCCGATAACTCACAGGCGTCGCCGATAACTTCAGCGGACTGCCCAACAACGCAATCCCCCCCTCTCCCCCCTGCGGGTGCGGCATCTCGATACGCATCTCTCGCGCCAATACTTGCGGGTCAGCCATGACCTGCCCAATATCATTCACCGGGCCACAAGGTACGCCCGCTTCCTTGAATAAGGGGAGCCACACGGCCGTGTTTCTCTCCCCCAACCGCTCCGCCAGCAAGCCAATCAACAGGTCACGATGCGCCACCCGTTCCTCATTCGTGGCAAATCGCTTATCTGTCGCCAGTTCAGGCAGACCCAGTACCCCACAACAAGCGGCAAACTGCCCATCATTGCCCACCGCCAAAATCAGATGCCCATCCGCCGTGGGCATGACCTGATACGGCACAATTTGAGGGTGCGCATTGCCCAGCCGTTGGGGAACCACGCCCGACACAAGATAGCTCTGGGCGATGTTGGCCAGCCAGCTTACTTGGGTGTCGAGCAGAGCCAGGTCGAGGTGTTGTCCACGGCCGTGGGTTTCCACCTCGCGCAAAGCGGCCAAAATCCCAATCGTCGCATACAGACCCGCCGTAATATCCGCAATCGCCACCCCCACCTTCTGCGGCTCACCCGCTGGGTCGCCTGTGATGCTCATCAGCCCCCCCTCCCCCTGCGCCAAAAAATCATACCCCGTGCGCGGCGCATACGACCCCGTCTGTCCAAACCCCGTAATCGAGCAGTACACCAAACGAGGAAACCGCTCCCGCACCTGCTCATACCCCAGCCCATATCGCGCCAAATTCCCCACCTTAAAATTTTCAATCAGCACATCACATTGCGCTAGCAAGTCCAAAATAAGGGCTTGCCCCTCTGGATGAGCAATGTTAATCGCCACCGAGCGTTTATTGCGATTCGCACTCAAATAATACGCACTCTCCCCACGCTCGCCATTTTGCGCCTGTGCCAGAAAAGGTGGCCCCCAATGGCGCGTATCATCCCCCTGCCCCGGACGTTCAATTTTGATAATGTCCGCCCCCAAATCACCTAGGATTTGAGTACAGGCCGGGCCGGCCAGCACGCGGCTCAGGTCAAGGACGCGCACGCCAGCCAGCGGGCCAGCAGAGGAAGTTGTGGATGTAGTCATAGGATTTTCGATTTTCGACTTTGGCTTGTGGGTCGGGTTAGATTAAAGAGCTGATTCTAGCGAATGGGTGAATAAGGGGCAAAGATGGCTGGCAAGCCGCTTATCTTTTTGTGTTACACTATGCCTTAATTTCATAAGATGAGGTGCAAGATGCGCATTGCTGAAATGTTAAATTCTGTCCAGTATGTTGTTGATAGAGATGGGCGGCACACGGCCGTGCAATTAGACTTGAAAACTTGGCAAATGTTGCAAGAGATGTTGGAAGATTTGGAAGATATAGCTGAAATCGAACAGGCTCGCCAAGAACAAGAAGAGACCATCCCTTGGGAAAAAGTTGTGGCTGAATACCGATCAACACATGGACTAGTTGCTGATGATGTACAAAGTTGAAGTCAGTAACACAGCCCGAAAACAGATCTTAAAAATTCCACCGCCCCACTTTCATCGCATCAAAACCCATATCAGCGATTTAGCCGAAAATCCCCGACCGCCTGATGCTTTGAAGCTAAAAGGTGAAGCTGGATACCGATTGCGTGTGGGTGATTACCGCATTTTGTACGAAGTTGACGATAAGCGACGAGAGGTGGTCATTTATCGCGTTAGGCATCGCGGCGACGTTTACCGTTGATTAACTACATACTTGACAACTCTGTAATCTGAGCTTGCAGAAGGTCAAGAAGCGGGGCTTCGACAAGCTCAGCTCTCAAGAGCATTCACTGTTACAACATCATGATCAAAAGCCAACCGCCGCCTTTAATTTGTGCTGACCAGCTTTTATTAAAAGTGTTGTTACTGATACAAACTATCAACTATACTTGCTCACTATGAGCTTGTCTATCCATGGCGTTGCCCACACCTACCAGACCGAGGGGCTGGAGCCTCACCCCGTTTTGCACCCCATCCCGCCGCTCGATGTGCCTGCGGGCGACCAAATCTTATTACGCGGCATCAGCGGGAGCGGCAAAACGACGCTTTTCAATATTTTAGCGGGTCTGCTCCGCCCCACGGCCGGGGAAATCACGTTAGCGGGGCAAGATTTGTATGCGCTGGGGGAAGCGGCGCGGGATAAGTTTCGGCGGGAGCATATCGGCTATGTGTTCCAAAATCATTATTTGTTGCCCCAACTCACGGCCGTGGAAAATATCGCTATGCCCCTCGCCTTTGCTGGGCTGGGCAAAAAAGAGCGACACGGCCGTGCGCAAACCCTCCTTCAGCAAGTCAACCTAATTGACTACGCGAATCATCGCCCCGCCCAACTCAGCACCGGCCAACGGATGCGCGTCGGTGTCGCCCGCGCCCTCAGCCACCACCCCACCCTCATCCTCGCCGACGAACCCACCGCCGCCCTTGACGCCCGCGCCGCGCAAGAGATCATGGATTTACTGCAAACCACTTGCCGTGAAAGGCAAGCCATCTTGCTTGTCGCCAGCCACGACCCCGCCATCGTCAGCCGCTTCCCCATCATCTGGGACATCCAAGAAGGAAACTTACAATTAACAAGGAGCAAGGCGCAATGAACAAACCCTGCTCCTTGCACCCTGAACCTTGAACCCTGCACCCATGCTCTACGACCTCTCCCTCGCTTGGCGCAACGTCACGACGCGCAAAATACAGACCAGCCTGACCATTCTCGTCGTCAGTTTGGCGATTGCCCTTTTTGTGACCATCGCCGTGCTGGGGGACGGCATTCGACAAGGCGTGATTACGGCCAGCGACCCGTTTGGGGTGTTGGTCATCGGCCCCAAAGGGAGTGCCCAGCAGTTGGTGCTCAGCACCGTTCTGCTCCAAGGTATGCCCGAGGGCACAATTCCTATCGAAATTGCGGAGGCGTTGGCCGCCGATGGGCGGGTGCAAACGGTTGTACCCTTGGCGATGGGGGATAACGTGGGCGGGGCGCGGGTCATCGGCACGGATGAGTCGTTTTTTAGCCTGACGAGTGGGTTTGGCGAGCCACCCGCGTTTCGCTTAGCTCAGGGCGAACGGTTTGCCCATGATTATGAAGCGGTGCTAGGAGCGACTACGGCGCAACAGCTTGGTCTGACTATTGGCGATCAATTTGTGACCAGCCACGGGGTCGAGCGCACTTTTGAACCCGATGAACACGGCCAGCCGCATACGGTGGTCGGTATTTTGGAGCCAACCAACAGCCCGTATGACCGCGCTGTGTTTGTCAATTTGGCGAGCGTCTGGTCAGTGCATAATGATGAGTTGGATGAGTTATCGGCTCCTCATTCAGACGAACATGAAGATGAGCATGACGGGCATGACGAGGATGAGGAGCATGGGGATGAGGAGCATGAGGATGAGGAGCATGGGCATGACGAGCATGAGCATGAACTCGGCCCCACGGCCGTGGACGGGCGCATCACGGCCGCGCTCGTGCAACCCATCAACCAAGCCGTGGTGCAACCCCTCTGGCAAGAAATCCAGAGCGGTGCCGAAGCGCAAGCCGCCTTCCCCGGCCGCGAGTTGGGCGGGCTGTTTGACCAGTTGCGCCAAGGGGAGCGCATTCTCACGGCCGTGGGTTATCTGACCGCCGGCATGGCCGCCCTGACCGTTTTGCTCGCGCTGTATAGTGCCACGGCCGTGCAAGAGCAAAGCTTCGCTATCATGCGTTCGCTGGGAGCGAGTCGGCTTAACCTCGTGCGGCTGGTCATTTTTGAGGCGTTGCTCATCACCCTGCTGGGCGCGTTGCTCGGGCGGTTGCTGGGCTACCTGCTGGCTGGCATCATCGCCGAAACGTTGGCCGTGCAGTCGGCCGTGCCCATTCCCGTGCGCCTGTTGCCCGACTTGGAACCATTTTTGTGGCTCATGCCGCTGATGATGGCTTTTATCGCAGGTTTGTACCCGGCCGTGATGGCGTATCGGGTGGATGTGGTGGAGAAGCTGTTTCCCAGTTAGGCAAAAGTGTGTCTGCGAAAGACGCGAAAGACGCGAAAGGCGCGAAAGAATAGAAAAGACCCCAAAGGTTTGGAAACCTTTGGGGTCTTGGTGTTTATAGCCGTTCCTATGAGCCGAACTGTTTACCTGATTAAAACGGCTATCCTCCAGCTAAAGCGGCAACAATGCGCGAGACATTGGTGCGCATAAAGTCGAGATAGTTCTCCGCACCACTGCCGGGGCCACCCAATGCCCCCGTAAACAGTTGCACCACCTCCACACTGTCGCAATTATTCAATTCAGCCACCACCGTATTCGCCAATTGGTCGCTGACCGTCGTCTCCGTCATGATGACGCAGATATTTTCTTCACGCATCGCTCCAATCAGCCCCGCTAAATCTCGGGCAGATGGCTCGGCTAGGGTGCTAACGCTGGGGATAACCGTACCGACCACTTCAAAATCATACTCATGTGCAAAATAGCCCAAAGAATCATGATTGGTGACGATTTTGCGTCGGTCAGCCGGAATTTGGTCAATGAGCGTGTCTAGTTCATCTTCCAATACTTCAAGGGCTTCGATCATTTCAGCGGCATTGGCCTCGAATGTGGCGGCGGAAGCGGGGTCGAGGGTGGAGAGAACCACGGCCGTGTTCTCAACCCATTGCTCCACATTATGCACCGCAAACCAGACGTGCGGGTCTGACGCGCCATGCCCATGCTCATCTTCCTCTTCCTCCTCATGGTCACTATCGCCAAATTCCAGCGGCATGATGTTGGCCGAAATAGGCACGACAGGAATATCGTTATCGGCGGCAATCGTCTCCACATCACGCGCCAAGCCTTCCTCTAAATCCCAGCCATTGACAAAAATCACGTCCGCGCTTGCCAAGGCGACCAAGTCACGCGGCGTGGCAATGTAGCTGTGTGGGTCTTGCCCTGGCCCAGCAAGAGCGGTCAGTTCGATATTGCCCCCCCCCACCGTGGCGACAATATCGCCCATCAAACTCGAGGTCACGACAACCTGCAAGGGACGGCCATCAAGGGTGACCGCGCTCAATTCAGGCAGGGACAACGCTTTCCCTTCACCTTCTCCTTCATGGTCATCGGCATGATCTTCGTCGGCATGGTCTTCGTCAGCGTGCTCTTCGTCAGCATGTTCTTCCTCGGCAACCACGGCCGTGGTTGCATCCCCCGCTACCTCTGGTTCAGTCGCTGGCTGACAAGCCAACAAAACCCCACCCAACAACATCATAGTGATTATTAACAACATTTTACGCATCATTCTTCTCTCCTCAGGTAATTAACAGTAATGTGATACATTATATCAATGATACTTCGTATCAATAAGCTAGGCAAAAACTCCTTCTTGCCTACCAGAAGTTCAACTTCTTGGGAGAAGTTGAACTTCTCTTTCTGCACCCTGCTATAATCCCCGCATGACATACGCCCAAACCATTGCCCAAGAGATGAACATTCGGCCACAGCAAGTAGAGCGCACCATCGCCCTGCTTGACGATGGCAACACCATTCCTTTTATTGCTCGCTACCGCCAAGAAATGACGGGGGAGCTAGATGAAGAGCAACTGCGTGAAATTGCCGCCCAGCTCAAAAAACGACGCGCCCTAGACGAGCGACGGGAAACGATTCTGGCCGCCATTACCGAGCAGGGGCAGTTAACGGCAGAGCTAGCGCAAAAACTAGCCACGGCCGTGAGCCTGACCGAACTAGAAGACCTCTATCAACCCTACAAAAAGAAGCGACAAACCCGCGCCGAAAAAGCGCGACAGCGCGGCCTCCAACCCCTAGCCGACCTGATTCTCAGCCAGCAAAAAAGCGGCCAAACCCTCACCCAACTCGCCCAGCCTTATCTAAATGACGACGTGCCCGACCCCGACGCCGCCTGGGCGGGAGCGAGCGACATCGTGGCCGAAACCATGGCCGACAACGCCGACATTCGCGGCGAAGTACGCGCCAAAGCGTTGCAGTTTGGCGCGGTGCAGGTCGGCCGTGTGCCTAACAGCGACGACTCCAAAAGCGTGTACGCCCTTTATTACGAATTCAGCCAGCGGGTGGAACGGCTACGGCCGCATCAAGTTTTGGCGATTAACCGGGGGGAAAGCGAGAAGGTGTTGCGGGCGAAGCTGGACGTGCCCGAACGGGATTGGTTGCGCCCCATCACCAGCCGTTATGGGCCGCGTCACCACTCGCCGTTTGCCCCCCTGCTCGAGGCGGCCACGCAGGACGCGGCGCAACGGCTTCTGCTTCCCGCCATCGAGCGGGACGTGCGCCGCACCCTGAGCGAACAGGCGGAAGTACACGCCATTCAGGTGTTTGCCGATAATTTGCGCGGCTTGCTCAGTCAGCCGCCGCTAGCTGGGCACGTCATTTTGGCGCTCGACCCCGGCTATCGCACGGGGTGCAAGGTGGCGGTGGTGGATGCGCAGGGCAAGGTGGTGGACACGGCCGTGGTTTATCCCCATCCCCCCCAAAATCAAACCGACAAAAGCCAGCAAACCCTCACCCGCCTCATCAACCAGCACGACGTCACCCTGATAGCCATCGGCAACGGCACCGCCTCCCGCGAAACAGAGCAGTTAGCCGCCGATTTACTGGCCAAGCTCAAGCGGGACAACCTGCATTACCTGCTGGTCAGCGAAGCGGGCGCAAGCATCTACAGTGCCAGCCCGCTCGCCAAACAGGAGCTACCCGACCTTGATGTCACCCTGCGCGGCGCGGTTTCGATAGCCCGCCGCGTGCAAGACCCACTGGCCGAACTGGTCAAAATTGACCCGCAAAGCATCGGCGTGGGCATGTATCAGCATGATGTGAACCAGAAACAGTTGGGCGAAGCGCTGGACAGCGTGGTGGAATCGGTCGTTAATCAGGTCGGAGTAGACGTGAACACCGCCTCCCCCGCTTTGCTGACTTATGTGGCGGGCATTGGTCCCAAATTAGCGGAAAATATCGTCGCGCATCGGGAAAAAGAAGGGCGTTTTGCCAGCAGAGCCGCGCTTAAAAAGGTGGCGGGCTTGGGGCCGAAGTCGTTTGAGCAGTCGGCCGGCTTTTTGCGGGTGCGCCACGGCCGTGAGCCGCTCGATAGCAGTGCCATTCACCCCGAAAGTTATCCCTTGGCGAAGCGGGTTTTGGCAAAATTAGACTTAAAGATGACGGATGCGCTGGCGGTGCGTGAGGAAAAAACACGGCCGTGGCAAACTCCCGCCAACATCAAACAGTTAGCCGCCGAGCTAGACGCAGGAGAACCTACCCTGCGAGACATTCTCGCCCAAATCATGCGCCCCGGCCGTGACCCGCGTGAGGATGTGCCGCTCCCCCTGTTGCGGCAGGACGTGCTCAAAATGGAAGACCTGCAAACAGGGATGCACCTCTCAGGCACGGTGCGCAATGTCGTTGATTTTGGGGCGTTTGTGGATATTGGGGTGAAGCAGGATGGGCTACTGCATCGCAGTCAGCTTCCACGCGGGCAGGTACTGACGGTAGGGGATGTGATTGAAGTGTCGATTTTGTCTATCGAGATTGAGCGGGGGCGGATTGGCTTGGGCTGGGTGGAACAGTAAGGTGTAAAAATTTGAGAGTCTGACTATTTCCACGGCCGTAGTTGAACGTAAATGCTCGACCACGGCCGTGTTGTTTTATAACCAAATCAGAACCAAAACTGGCTTGATTAGCCAGATATTAACGGTATAATGCGCGACTTGTACCTCAGAACACCAGCACATCAATACCCCCCGAGCATAGCCAGCCTATTATTTTTTGGAGCCATGACAGAACCACGGCCGTGGTTTCTTTTGTTCTCCTTGCTGTACCAAATGAGTACACGGGTTTTGTTTCGCATTCTACTCGAATAAAACGGCCGTCAATTTCGCGCATGCTCTGTTTAAAGTCCGCGCATGATAAATTTGACACGGGCAAATCTGTAAAGTGTAAAAGTAACGGCTCTTTGGGATCTCATGGGATTTGGTCTGAAATGGAATACGTGATGCGCAGGTCTCTCTGGACACACATGGCGTTTCGCGCATCATTTGATGTCAACCCCCTGAATTCCTGAAGAACCAAAGTAACTTGAACCATAATTTTCTAAATGTGCAGTCGGACGTTGGCGGTAGTAGCCGACCGTCCATTACCCATAAAAGGAGGTGCTTATCGAGAAAACTATTTTTACCCCCTTGCCACTTTTGGCTGTTTAGCCATTCAGGGGATTGACAACGCATCTATAGAAATCCTATCAATACGACTTACTAGCCCTAAACGAGAAATATCATGAAAAAAACATTTATATTTGTAGGCATGTTAATCGCTCTTCTGCTTGGGTTGAACTCTAGTTCAATCTCTGCATCCAGCATGAACGAAAAAGATATGTTCTATCTTGACCCTGTACGCGAATATGCTCCGGGGGAGGTTGAGTCTTGGTATGTACGCTACAAGGCTGACCAGAAAATTGAATTAGCTAACACAGCCCGCCAACTAGGCGGCGAAGTAATTTATGACTTAAGTATGGTAGATACCTTAGTCATCAATCTGCCTTCCCAAGCAATTCAAAGTTTATCTACCAACCGTGCTATCGCCTTCTATGAGCCAGTTCCCCAACACCAGCTTTTAGAAAGCAATCCCGGACAGTTTGCAACCGACGCGCCAGACAACGCACCAATGTCAGGGCGAGTTGAGGTTTTGCCGTGGAACATTGACCAATACCAAGCCCGCGAAATTTGGGACCAAAACTTTGACGGAATTGTTGACCCGGGCGCACCGACTGGCGCAGGAGTTAAATTCTGCATTATTGACACGGGTCTTTGGCGCGAACATGAAGATTTCGATTGGAGTAACATCACCGGATTCTCCCAAATTACTGGCCAAGCATGGGATACCGACGGCAACGGCCATGGCACCCATGTTGCTGGCACCGCTAACGCCGTGCAAAACGGGTACGGTGTTGTCGGCGTGGCCCCCGGCGGTATGGAACTGCACATCGTCAAAATTTTTAATAATGACGGCGTATGGGTAGCAGGTCAATCTAATTTAGGGACGGCGGCGCAAAATTGCCGCGATAACGGGGCGAACGTCCTCAGCATGAGCTTGGGCGGCGGTTACAGTGCCACCGAAGAGGCCATTTTCCAAGCGCTCTATGACAACAACAACATCCTCAATATCGCCGCCGCTGGCAATGATGGCAACACGGTCAGGAGCTACCCCGCCTCTTACGATTCGGTCATTTCGGTAGCGGCCATTGACCGGGATGAGGTTGTGGCCGACTTCTCCCAATACCCCACCACAACCTATGATCCCAACACTCCCCCGGCCAATGTCGAATGGGACGTTGTCGAGTTATCTGGGGGTGGCGTCAATGTCCTCAGTACGTGGCCCGCTCCGCCCAACACCGATGTTCCGCGTTATGAAGTCAATACGATAGACAGCAGTAATAACAATGTGAACGCCATTGAGGAAACGGCTAATGGCAGTGCCAGCAACCTGCTTGTAGATGGTGGCTTGTGTGACAGTACCAATGGTGCGTGGAACGGCCGCATTGTGTTGTGTGAGCGGGGTACTGTCAGTTTTGCCAATAAAGTCAATAACGCGCGCAACAGCGGCGGTTTAGCCGTCATCATCTTTAACAACGAGCCAGGTGAGCTTTCTGCCACCTGTGGGGGCGGCTGTACCCAACCCTCCATTCCGGCCGTCGGTATGTCGCAGGCAGACGGCCTCGATTTGCGCAACAACTATCTAAACACAACCGTTGAAGTTGTTTCTGACGACGGTTCAAACTGCCCCACTTGTGTGGGTGGCTACAACGCCATCAGCGGCACCTCTATGGCCACGCCCGGCGTTGCGGCGGCCGTTGGGTTCACTTGGGCCGCTTGCGGCGGCGACAACAATCTCAACATCACCAACAAAGATATTCGCCAATTATTGCGCGATTCAGCCAGAGATTTGTCAGGCATTCATGCCGTTGGTGGGGCTTATGGCGCTGGATGGGACCGTATGACTGGCTGGGGCTTAGTGCAGTTGAAAGACGCGCTGGACTTAGGAACTGACCGTTTTGGGGCGCAAAATTGTCCCCCGGTCGGCGAAGTTCAGATCACACCCTTCAGCATGGATGTCTGCACGGCCAACAATCCCAGCGTTAACTTTGCGGTAATCATTAATCGGGGCGACTTCACAGGCAACTATGACATGTCGGCCAACAATGTCCCTGCTGGGGCAAGTAGCAGCTTTAGCCCCAACCCCATTCTCAACCCTAACAGCGCGACCACTTTCACCCTAAGCGGGCTGAATAATGCGGCCGCCGGCAGTCACAATGTCACCGTCATTGCTACCGATGCCAGCGATCCGAGCAATCAATCGCAGGGATTCCTGCCAATCAGCCTGAGCCACCAGACACCCTCTGCACCTGTTCTGATCGCTCCAGCCAACAGCAGTTCCAATGTGGCCATCATGCCGCAGTTCACGTGGAATGCCGTAGCGGGCGCGGCCAGCTACAGTATTGAAATCGCTACGGATGCTGGTTTCAGCAACATCATTGACTCAGACACTGGCTTAACAGGCCCCAATTACACGCCAGACAGCCCGTTGGCCTACGCCACTAGCTATTACTGGCGGGTATCTGCAACCAATGTCTGCGGCGACGGCGCGGCCAGCGGTACGTTCAGCTTTACCACCATGGATGAACCGAGTGAAATCATCGCCTGCAATGCCAACTTGATCACAATTCCCAGTTCAGGCGCGGCCACTCCCTATCCGTCACCCATCACCGTAGCGGGGGCGGCAAGCCAATTGGACAGCATCAAAGTCCATCTATCTGGCCTGAACCATACTTTTCCTGATGACATTGATATTCTCCTTGTAGGACCAGCGGGACAAAACCTAATTATCATGTCAGACGTAGGTGGTGGGGCTGGTTTGGTAAATGTTAACCTGATCTTTGACGACGCCGCCGCTACCCAGTTGCCGGATAGCACACAGATCGCTTCTGGCACGTATCGGCCAACAAATATTGGCACAGGAGACACCTTCCCAGCGCCAGCGCCAGCACCCTCGGCCGCTACCCAATTGGCTGTGTTTAATGACACAGACCCCAATGGCCAGTGGCAACTGTTTGTGGTTGATGATGCGGCTGGCGATTCTGGCAGTATCTCTGGCGGCTGGTGTGTGGAAATCGTCTCTAGTGATCCGCCTAGCATTGCGGTAGACCCAACCAGCATCTCCGGCGGACAGGTACCCGATGTACAAACAAATCACCCGCTGACCATTACCAATGCGGGCGAGGCTGATCTCATTTGGACAATTGACGAAGCATTACCCGCCACGATACTGGGTGCCCCATCTTCGGCGACAGGTAGCCGTGAGAGTACCTCGTCCGAACAAGAATTCCCCAGTGCTTACTTACCGTTGGCTGACATTAGCGAAGGGTTTGAGAATGTCGCCAATCTCCCCGGCTGGGCAACGCAGAACAACCCAGACAGTCCCGGGATTACAGCATGGTTCCAAGGAGTTGATACTGTTTTCCCAGCGCATTCTGGCGCACCGACTTCTTATATTGCGGCAAACTTTGATAACACGGGTGGTAGTCAAATCAGCAACTGGCTAATGACCCCGCAAGTAAGCTTTACCGCCTCATCCTCGATCTCTTTCTGGACGCGGGGCACGGGTTCTACTTATCCTGATCGCTTACAAGTGCGCGTGAGTACGGCCGGGGCGAGTGCCAATGTTGGGGCAACGTCAGCGAGTGTCGGCGATTTCACCAACCTTGAGCTAGATATCAACCCGACCTTAACGGTGGACGGCTACCCGACTGTTTGGACTCAATACACCATTGACCTAAGCGCCTATGCTGGCGATTCTGGTCGGGTTGCCTTCCGGTATTACGTGCCGACCAGCGCTGGCCCAACAGGGAACAATTCTGATTACATCGGGATTGACACTGTTGAGTTTGTGGAAACCGTCTCTGTTTGCGACACGCCCACTGATTTACTCTGGCTGGCTGTTTCTAGTAGCAACGGCGCGACCGCTGGGGGAGGCAACGCATCCCTCACCGTTACCTTTGATTCCACTGGCCTGACAGATGGAGAGTATAACGGCACGTTGTGCGTCAACAGCAATGATCCAGTCACCCCGCAAGTGCAGGTTCCTGTGACGTTGACGGTAGAAAGTTCGGCCGAGCAGGTCATCGAATTGCAGGCTGGTTGGAATATCATCTCGAGCTATGTCATGCCCGACAATCCAAACATGGAAGATGTCATGGCTAATATCGTAGATGATGTACTCTTGGTGAAGAATGGTGCGGGCCAAGTTTATTGGCCGGGTTTCTTTAATGGCATTGGAGACTGGCAAGTGGATGAGGGGTATTTAGTACAAATGGCCGCCCCCCGTACCTTAACGATAGTTGGGCAAGCCGTGTCGGAAACCTCACCGATGATATTGGATGCGGGCTGGCACGCTATTCCCTACCTGCGAGCCACTAACATGGATGCTGAAATCGCTTTTGCATCAATAGACGGTTCCTTTACACTGGTCAAAAATAGCAGTGGCCAAGTTTATTGGCCGGGCTTCTTTAATGGCATTGGTGATCTTGTTCCAGGGCAAGGTTATCTAATTCAGATGACCCAAACTGATACCTTGACCTATCCCGCCAACGATTAGCCCTAAAAAACTGGTTTTTTTGAATACAGACCTAGCAGGTTTTGGAAATTCTTGTTACTAACCTGCTAGGTCTATCTCAAATAGCAGTTAGACTGTTAACGTTTAAAAGTGTTCATTGCTTTGACAATGGACGCATCTTTTTTGGATTAGTCGGTAAAATCCACGCTAATCCACCACATTATAGGAGAAAGCAGAAATGAATTTACACAAAACAATTAAGTTGGTTGGTGGTTCTCTGGTCATAGCCATCACGATGGTGGTAACTTTGCTTGCCCCCACTGGTACAGCAAGTGCCGATTTCTCTGGTTGCAGAAACAGTGGCGATCCTTCGAATAATACAACCATCGGGATTCAGGGGGGGGCGGTTGGAGCGCACAATTTAGTGCCAAATATTGTTCCCCCCTATACACCAATTGCAGGAGACGAAATTGCCGTGTTCAATACCAGTGGTCAGTGTGCTGGAAAGATCACACATACCCCTGCTAGTAACAATATTTTAACTGCTTGGGGGGGGGCTGATGGTATGGCACCCGGTGAAGCAATGGAGTTTCGCATCTGGGATAGCGTTAATGATCGCTTCTTCGTGATGAACGTTACTATCTCCCCAAATAATAGTTACGTAGCAAACTCCAGTTATTTAATATCGGGTGGCACGCCAACGGCCGTTACTTTGGCCAATATCGGGGTGAATACGGCCGTTTCCCCCAGCATCATCCTCATTCTCCTACTATTTGTGGTTGGAACGATTGCCGTATTGCAAATCTCTCGGCACCGTCAACCCGTTAAATAAACACCCGCGCATTAATTTGAGAAGCAGTCCCCTACTCGTTGGCCATCAGCCGACAAGTAGGGGACTTTGCTAACTCCACGGAGGTTGTTTCACGGCCGTGGTTGAGCGCAAATGCTAACTCCACGGCCGTGTTGTTTTATAGCCAACCTAATGGTTTCTGGAATCACCCTTTATCAGCGGCAGATAGGTTTGCCACGCCACGGCCGATTGGGGGGCGTTGCGGGGCAGGGTGATGGGCGGGGTTTGCTGGGCAAGAAAGGTGTAGATTTGCCCGGCCATGAAGCCAGAGCAATTTTGATGAGCCAATAGGTAGGCGAACAGGTCGGTAGCTGGGGTGCGGTGGCCGCTGTGCCACTGGTATTCTGCCCAGTGGCGCAAGCCGTCTAGCCCTTGGGCGGTGAGCTGTAATTGCGCCGCGTAAGTCAGGGCGGTGTGGATGTGAAACACGGCCGTGTTCCCCTCAGCCTCATGCCGCTCCCCCCGCCGCATCGCCACCCGAGCCAACCCCAAATGCGTCGGCCCCAACCCATCCACTCGCCCCGAAGCGGTGTACAAGGCCAACGCCTCCTCCAACTGCGCCTCCGCCAGCGGCAAATTCCCCTCTGCCAGCGCCAACTCCCCCAGCTATCGCAACGCCGAAGCGGTGCGATAGCTGTTCGCATACTGCTGACGAATCTGCAAACTTTGCTCCAGCAGTTCACGGGCGCGGGGCAAATTGCCCAACGCCAACTCCGTTAGCCCCAGATTGTTGATAGTGATGGCCAGATTGTAGTCAGCCATCTTGAGGGGGGCGATGGCTATCGCTTGCGCAAAAAAACTTTGCGCTTCCGTTAGTTGCCCCATATGGTAAAACGCTTCCCCGACATTATCCAGCGCGCGGTTCAGAACCGACGGGTCGCCTTGGGCTTCAGCAAAGCGTAACTCCGCCTGCCATAAGCGCAACCTTAGCTCATCTTCCCCCATATGGCGTAACAAGCTCGAAAGGGCGGCGAGGACGTCCCTACGTAGGTCATCCTGTATGCGCAAGGCATTAAATTCGGCCAAGGCCTGCTCTAGCAAGGGCCGTGCCCCCGCCGCATCGCCGCAAAAAAGGCGAAAAAAGCCAAGCTGAGCCGCCAAATTGGCTAACAAAACCCGTTGCGGGGTGGTGCGTTGCGGGGCAAGCCAGCTTGTTTGTAATTCGCACCACGCTTGTTCAAACAACATGCGTCCCTCTTGCAATTGCGCGGTTTCCCGCAGAAAACGGTAGAGGGGCGGGGCGAAGATGGTTAAGAGGGGTTCATCAGCCGTGGCGACACACCACCCCCACGCCACCCGCAAATCGGGCAAGAGGGGCAGATGGGTACGGAGTTGCAGGTGCTTTTGCTTGTCAAAGGTGGGCGGCACGGCCGTGTGCAACATCTGCGCAAAATAGCCCGCATGGGCGCGGCGCGAATCGTGCTGTTGTTGTGGGTCTGGGGGCAACTGTTGCGCCGCCAACGCCTTGTAGAGCGGGTGCATCATGTACCGTCGCTCCCCATCGAGGCGGATGAGCGATTTGCGGGTTAACGCGGCCAACTGTCGCCAATCCGCCAACGTCACCTGCAAGGCCGCTTCGTGGCTAAAATGCTCGCTGGCAAACAGAGTCAGGCGGCTGAGAACGATTTGCTCGGCGGGGGTCAGCCGTTCCCATGAGCGCTGGAAAACGAGTTGGATACTGCGTTGGTGCGGGGCAATGTCGGGGTAATCGGCGGCCAACACGGCCGTGTCTGCCTCAATCTGTGCCGCAATTTGCCCCACCCCCCAATCATCCAACAACGTGGCCGCCAACTCCAAACCCAAGGGCAACCCACCTGTGAGGCGGCAAATTTGGATGATGGACGACCAATTTTCGGCGGTGATCCGAAAGCTAAGATGCAAACGATGGGCGCGGTCAAGAAAGAGCTTGCTGGCCTCATAGTCGAGGGCTTGCCCGTGGCTACTCCCCTCTGACGGCACGCTGAGGCCGCGCAAGGGGAAATGTTGCTCCCCCAGCAGGCGCAATCGCTCCCGCGAGGTGACGAGCAAGCGCACGCCGCCCGCCGCTTGGAGCAGGGTCATCAACCATGTTCGGCTTTCTAGCACCGTTTCGATGTTGTCGAGGATGAGGAAGAGGTGGCGGGGTCGCAGGTGGGTAATCACGGCCGTGTCCGCGCTTTCTTGAGGGGGCAAGCCCAACCCCAACGTGTTGGCAATCGCCACCGGCACATCGGCGGGGGCCGTCAGACCCACCAGCGAGACAAACCAGACCCCTTCTAACTGCCATGCTGGCGGAGGATTGGCTAAAAGTTGCCGCCCTACCTCTTGCGTCAAGCGAGTTTTGCCCATGCCCCCCGGCCCCGTCAGCGTCACCAACCGCGTCTCTTCGCTGGTGAAACAGGCCAGCAGGTCAGCCAGTTCGCTCTCGCGCCCCACAAAGGGGGTGAGGGTGTGGAGTAGGTTGTGGGCGATTGGGTTCGTAGTGGGCAGGTTGCTGGGCTGGGGGCGGAGGGTTCCTTGGCGCACGGCCGTGACCAGTTGTTGCGTCCGTTGTGTTGGCTCCACGCCCAGCTCTTCGGCCAGCAGGCGGCGGCAGGTTTCGTATTGCGCCAGTGCCGCGCTCCGTTGCCCGCTGAGGGCGAGCGCTTGCATGAGTTGCCGATGGGCTGATTCGCGCCACGGTTCAAGGCTGATTTGCCGCCGAGCATAGACCACGGCCGTGTCATATGCCTGCCCCACCAACTCCCCCTCCACCAAATCCGCCAACGCCTCCAGCAGTAACTCATGCAGACGTTCCCGCGCCAGCAGAAGCCACTCCTCAAACGGATAGCTGTCGTCTATTTCCAGCCCTTGCAGTAATTCGCCCCGCACAAGGGCGACGGCTTGGGCGAGTTTTTCTTGACAGGGGGGGCAGGTGGCGGTTTGCTCGTGGGGATGTTGTCTGACTTCGGCCAGAAGCTGGTGAAAGGTGTGGTAGTCGAGGTTGAACACGGCCGTGTGGCGCACCCACACCTCTTGTCGATTCGTTCCAATCAGCTCCGCCATCACCGTTTTCCCCAACCCATCCCGCAGGCGGGTGAGCGTCTGCGACAAATTTTGCCGCGCCTTGCTCTCTGGAAACTCCGGCCAGAGCAGAGCCATCAGGCTGGTGCGGCTGTGCGGCTCTTGCCGTTCAATCAGCAAATACGCCAGCAAAGCCAACGATTTAGCCGAACGAAACCGACCAATGGGATTTTCGGCCAGATGAAGGAGAGGTGTACCCAATAGTTGGAATGAAAGCATTGGTCAGGGTTTGGTCAGGGTTGTTCCTTAGAATATAGAGGTAACTCTCAACCAACAAGCCCGTTGCCTGAGCCTGTCGAAGGCAAAAGGGCGGCTCAGCCTTTCTAAAAGCACCCCTCTTTCCAGCGAGTCGCGGCCTACGGCCACGACGAAGCCAGCTATTACCGAACTAATTTCTTAATCTGCAAGTATCTTCCCAGAATATAAGGTGGGGGATTCCTCTCCCGGCACTTTTTATCCAGAGCGATTCGTTGACTCCCGCCGAGTGCCGGGAGTTTCTACCACGGATTTTTGAGAAGAT
>JBGTIZ010000290.1:0-13293 GCA_041745395.1 Promineifilaceae bacterium (SeqCode)
GCCGCTGGCGGCGAGGCGTGTGGTCGCTGTAGCTGTAACGATAACTTGAACCATGCCCGCCTTTCTCTTACTCTCCCCCTCTCTTACTCTCTTACTCTCTTTCTCCCCTCGCCTCTCTCACGGCACAAGCAACACTTTGCCCGTATTCTGCCGCTCTTGCAGGTAATGATGCGCGTCGGCCGCGTCTTCTAGTTTAAAAACGCGATCAACATGGGGGCGAAACTCCGCCGAATCGTACCAAGTGACGATTTGGGCCATATAATCGCGCAGAGCATCTTTTTGGGTCCATAAATGGCCGATGTTGAGGCCAAGCACCCCTTTGTTGTCGTCCATCAGTTGCAGAGGCGTGTAGCGTGGCTGGGCAAAGTAGCCAAGCAAAATGGCGAGGAGGGAGCGTTTTTTGGCGGGAGCCATACTACTGGCGCCATACACAATGAGCCGCCCGAGTGGGGCGAGCAGGCGATAGTTTTTTTGCCAATGCACGCCGCCGAGCGGGTCGAGAATGAGGTTGACCCCACGGCCGTGAGTGATCTCTTTGACCACGCGCTCATAGTCACGGTCGGGATGGCGATAATCCACGGCCGTGTTTAGTCCCCGCTCCATCAAAAACTCATGCTTGCCTGCCGAAGCCGTGCCAATCGTTTGCGCCCCCAAAATTTTACAAATGTCTAAAGCGGCCAGCCCCACGCCTCCCGCCACGCCGTGAACCAGTACCGTATCGCCCTTGCGCAACGACCCCAAGATAACCAACGCCAAATACGCCGTCAGATAATTAACGGGAATGGCCGCCGCATCATAATCGCTCATCCAATCGTAACATTTGAACACCTGCTTATGCGGCACACACACCATACTGCTGTAGCCCCCAAACTGCGTCAGAGCAAACACGCGGTCGCCGTCGTGCAAATTGGTGACGCCCTGCCCTACGGCATCTACCACGCCCGACACTTCATAGCCGGGCACATAAGGCATGGCGGGCGCGTCGGGATAGACCCCCATGCGTCCCAACACATCGGCAAAATTAACGCCAATCGCGGCCACTTTTAGGCGCACTTCGCCATTGCCCGGAATGGGGTCAGGCGTTTCGCGGAGTTGCAACACGTCGGGCGTACCTGCTTTGGGTATCCAAATTTGTCTCATGGCGTGAGTGTAAGCATTTCGGCGATGAGAGACAAGGGCGGGCTAAAATCGTAGCCGTTCAGCACTTCAGGCAGTCAGCAGTTCAGCCTGCTTTTCGCCACATGGTCTGTCCATCTTTAAGTAATCCAACAGCCTAAAAAGCGTCTGTTAAGCCAAAACAAGTGCGTTGGGCACACAGTTTAGGTGGCTGACTAGCTGACTAGCTGACTAGCTGAACGCTTGCCCAAAATCTATGCTATACTCGCCACGTAACCGTAGACTGAGCAACTGCTAGGAAAACTGATGCCTGAAATAGATGCTTTAGAAGAGAGTTCCTCATTGCAAAAAGGTGGCCTTAACCATCAGGCCATCGAAGATTATGCCAAGACGATTTATATGCTGGCGCAGGAAGAATCCCCCGTCAGCACGTCGCGCATTGCCGAGGCGCGACAGGTGAAACCGGGGTCAGCCACGGGCATGATTAAGCGATTGTCTAAGCTGGGGCTGGTGGATTATCAGAAGCATTATGGGGTCACTTTGACCGAAAAAGGGGAGCGCATCGCTCTCGAGGTGATTCGCCATCATCGCCTGATTGAGCTGTATCTGATTGAAGCGTTGGGGTTTAGCTGGGATGAGGTGCATGAGCAGGCGGACATTCTGGAGCATGTGATTAGCGAGAAGTTGGAGGAGCGCATGGCGCGAGCCTTGGGCTATCCGCAGTTTGACCCGCACGGGGCGCCTATTCCGACCAAAGAGCTAATCATGCCCGATATGAATAATCAGCCGCTGTCCACACTGACGGCCGGGGACAAAGCGGTCGTGAGTCGCATTATTTGGCCAGACGCAGATGGCAAAATGTTCCGCTATTTGGACAGTTTAGGGCTGACGCCTGGCACAGCGTTTACCGTGATAGAGGTGGCTCCATTTGATGGGCCGGTCACGGTGCAGATTGGGGAAGCACAGAAAGTGGTGGGGCACACGGTTTCCACGGCCGTGCTAGTCGAAAAATCAGACGCATGACCCAACCTGAGCCAAACGCGCCCGCTCCGTGGGATTTACGGGGCAGTGGGTACATTCTCTTTTATCGTCCCACGGCCGTGTGGGGGAGCGATTTTGGCTTTGTCCAGCCCGCCCTCCAGCCCCATTTTCGCGGTGGCGTGGGGGCGGTCATGCTCGTCGATTATGCTGATTCCCCCGTAGGCCCCTACGATGAACTGCTCTTTATGCCCGGCTTCTTTGATTTTCAGGGGCAAAGCTTCCTCACTATCAGCAAAATTTACGTCTCTACCCAAGTTAGCGTGGTCAACGGCTGGGCAAATTGGCGCATTCCCAAGGAAGAAGCCCGCTTTGCGCGATACACCCAAGGGCAAACGGAGCGAGTCGTCATCCAGACGCCCAGCGGGGAGCGCATCGCCGATATGACTTTGCACCGCAAAAATGTGCGCCTGCCCGTGACCACGGCCGTGGTTCCCCCCCATTTGCGCACCATTGCCCAGCCCGACCCCGTCAAAACCTATGAAACGACGCTGGCGGGGCGGGGCTGGGTAGCTCCCGCCCAACTGCTCCATGCACGGGTGAATCCCGCTTATTTTCCCGACTTTTCCCAAGGACGACTGCTCACGGCCGTGCATGTGACTGATTTTAGCCTGACTTTTCCCGTGCCAACTTTTACAGTAATGAGCGATGAGCGACCTGAAAAAAGGTAGAGGGAAGAGGGAAGAAGGAAGAAAAAGAGCCGGTCTTCTCGAGAAAATTTCCGCGTTCTCAAGAGTTTCTCTTACTCCCTTTCTCTCTTACTCTCCTACTCCCTCCCTTAAAAGGCAACCGACATGACCACACCTGCTGAAAATTTCTACACCGATAAACAACATCTCACAGCCGTGAGCTATGACAAACATGACCGTCTGCAAGTGCGCATCGACACGCACCGCCGCTACAACCAGCCGCAGGTAGACTTCATGGCGTGGGTCTTGGATCATATTGCTTGGCGGGGCACGGAGTTGGTCATTGATATGGGCTGTGGCAGTGGAGCGTATTGGCCCAAAGTGCAGGAACGCGGCCGTGTTTATATTGGGGGCGACCTCTCGTTAGGGATGCTGACCGACCTCTCGCCCGAGATAACGCGGGTCAATTTAGATGCGCAACAGCTTCCCTTTGCCGACCACACGGCCGATGTGGTTTTAGCCAACCATATGCTCTACCATGTACCCGACCTGCTCCAAGCGGTGCGCCAAGCGCGGCGCATCTTACGGCCAGATGGGGTACTGCTGGCCAGCACGAACAGCCAATATAGTCGCCTCGAATTTTTTGAACTGGTGGCTGATTCTCTGACAGAACTAGGGGTGACACATCATCCCGCCGAGTTAAACCCAGACGGCCGCTTTAAGCTGGAAAATGGGGGCGCGTTTCTCGAGCAAGTTTTTACGCAGGTGACGCGCTATGATTCGGAAACGGCGTTTGTCTTTCCCTCACCCGAGCCAGCATTGGCCTATTTGGCTTCGGTCTATGATTGGCGGGAGTGGGAGACGGATAAAGAGGATGGGGTTCACGGCCGTGTCATCACCTGGCCCATGCTCCGCGAAGCCCTTGAGCAAAGCCTCAACGACCATTTTGCCCAGCAGGACAGCTTCCGCGTGAACACCCTGTCCGGCGTCTTTGTCTGCCGCCCTTGAATATCAAGCGGGTCTGCGGCATGAGCAAGCTAACCCATAGCGCACCGCATCCCATCCACTTACACCAGTGAGCAAACATAGCCAATTTAGCTATCTGCCGTTATAATAGAAATGCGTTTGCAACCCGCAAACGCATCGGTTCGTTTCCTTAACAACCGCATGGTAGCCCCCCACACAAACTGTATAACCGCATAATTGTTGATTCAATAGTGACGTACACGGCCGTGTGGAACCCCCTACCATGAAGCACAACCTATTTACATAACCATAGGGCTTGCCCGCTGGCGGAGCTTATCGAAGCCAAAAGTCTAAGTCCTGAACATACCAAGAGGTAAAAAACATGCGTAATAAAATTGCTTTCTACGGAGCCGGCAACGTCGGCGCCACCTGTGCCCACTGGCTCGCTGAAAAAGGCATTGGCGACTGCTACCTATTCGACATCTTTGGCGAAGTCGCCGCCGGCAAAGCCCTTGACCTGTATCAATCTGCCCCCGCTATCGGCTTTGATAGCGTTGTCAAAGGCTCCAGCGACCCCGGCATTATCGAAGGCGCGGACATTGTCGTCGTCACCGCTGGGGTTCCCCGCAAAAAAGACCCCAAAACGGGTCAATTTCCCAGCCGGGATGAACTGGTCAAAATCAATCAAGACGTGATTACCCAAGTTTCGGCTAACATTAAAAAATACGCGCCCGACAGCATCGTTATTCTGGTGACCAATCCGCTCGACGCGATGTGCCACGTCATGCTCGAAGAAACGGGCTTCCCCCGCGAGCGCGTCATCGGCCAAGCCGGGGCCTTAGACACAGCCCGCTACAAGACGTTTATCTCTATGGAATTGGGCGTCAGCGTCAAAGATGTGCATGGCATCGTTCTCGGTGGTCATGGTGACACGATGGTTCCCCTGCCCCGCCACACCTCGGTCGGCGGCATTCCCATTTTGGAGCTAATCAGCAAAGAGCGTTTGGATGAAATTATTGACCGCACCGCCAAAGGTGGCGGCGAAATCGTTGGTTTACTGGGCTACAGTGGTTATTATGCCCCAGCGGCGGGCACGGCCGTGATGGTCGAATCTATCCTGCAAGACCAAAAGCGCGTTGTGCCCTCGGCCGTGTACACCCAAGGGGAATACGGCTATGAGAACCTCTTCCTCGGTCTGCCCTGTGTTCTCGGCCGCAAAGGCGTCGAGCGCATC
This sequence comes from Promineifilaceae bacterium (SeqCode), assembly GCA_041745395.1. Taxonomy (GTDB): domain Bacteria; phylum Chloroflexota; class Anaerolineae; order Promineifilales; family Promineifilaceae; genus Hadersleviella. The sequence continues at coordinate 4,984 of JBGTIZ010000290.1, forward strand.
ATCGAGATGGAACTCAACGAAGAAGAACGTGCCAAGCTGGACTACTCGGCTGAAGCCGTCCGGGCTGTAGTAGACGTTCTCGGCTACTAAAAAAGCACCCCGCAAAACTGGCCAGAGCCTTTGCCCAAGGCTCTGGCTTTTTTTTTATACGCCCCCTGCGTTATACTCTTAAACAACTGATTGGCTAATCGACTGAAAGAGTGAAAGACCAACCAACTAAAAATGCCCCTCTCCACTGGCGTTGATATGATAGAAATAGAGCGCATTGCCCGGGCACTGGATCGCTTTGGGGTGCGTTTTGCAGACCGGATTTTCACGGTGGCCGAGCAGAAACATTGCCACGGCCGTGTGTCCAGTCTCGCCGCCCGTTTCGCCGTCAAAGAAGCGGTGGCTAAAGCCCTCGGCACGGGCATTGGCGACATGCGCTGGCTCGACATCGAGGTCATTAACGACGAACGGGGTCGCCCCCACTTGCACCTGCACAACACAGCGCACACCATCGCCCAAGCGCAAGGGTTAACAACTTGGTCAATTAGCTTGGCTCATACTGAAACACATGCTATAGCCACGGCCACGGCCGTGGGCACGGGCAATGAGCAAGGCACAATGAAAAATGAGCAAACGGGATAAGCCCAGTAAACGCCCCACCTGACACATGAAACGTGACACCTGACACGTAAACTCCACCAACCCATTCACAACGAGGTAGTAAAGCTCATGGCAAACTGGAAAGCCGATGACGGCACACTCATCAACTTTGAGATACACGGCGATGGCGGAAGCAAAGAAACCATCTTGCTTTTACCCGGCCTGCTTGGCGCCATCAGCTCCCAATGGCGGCCATTTCTTGACCCCCTAGCGTCCCAATTCCGCGTGGTGCTCATGGATTTTCGCGGACACGGCCTGTCGGGCAACGAAGCCACCGACCTCAAGCCCGACCGCATTTTACAAGACATCGTGGGCCTGCTCGATAATTTGGGCGTGAATCGCCTACATGTGGCTGGCTATAGCCTCGGCGGCTATATGGGCCTCATGCTGGCCCTCACCCAGCCGCGCCGCATCGCCACTCTGCTCATGCACAGCACCAAATTTTATTGGACACAAGAAGCAGTCGAAAAAACCAAGAACCAATTCGACCCCGACACGCTCATTGCCAAAGTGCCCACCTATGCCAACCAGCTAGCCCAAGAACATGGCGGCGGTCGCTGGCGCACCCTCGTGCGGCAATCCTCCGATTTGGTTGGCTCGCTGTCAGAGAAAGGCATTACCGAAGGCATGGCGGCGCGGGCACAAACGCCAGCCCTAGTCAGCGTGGGCGACAGAGACGAAATGGTCTCTTTGCCCGAAGCGTTACGCCTCAGCCGCGTTCTGCCCAACGCTGGTTTACTCGTTTTGCCCAATACCCGTCACCCCTTCAACACCGTTAGCCTCGTGCCGCTGTTGCCCACGATGCAATATTTTCATCAGAGCGATGTTGGCTCTAGCAGTAGTAGCGGGCGGCGTCGCTGAGATCAGCGTTCAGCTAGTCAGCCTTCAGCTAGTCAGCCACCTAAACTTCGTGCCAAATGCGCTGGTTTTAATTTAGCAGGTGTTTTTCAGGCCGTTGGATTGTTCAAGTGTGACCAAGCTCTATTGCGAAAAAGAAGCTGAAATGCTGACTAGCTGAGACGCTGAACGGCTAACATCAAGAGAAGACATTTTATATGAGCAAACGCGCATTATTAGCTGTTTTAGCCCATCCAGATGATGAATCGTTTGGGCCAGGAGGCACGCTGGCTAAATATGCGGCGCAGGGGGTGGACGTGCATATCGCCATCGCCACAGACGGCGCGGCGGGGTCAGTCGTGAAGGGACAAGAAGAAAAACGGGCTGAACTCGCGGCCGTGCGGGGCGCAGAGCTTGAGCAAGCCGTCTCTATTCTAGGCGGCACATTGCACCGCTTGGGCTATCGTGATTCGGGCATGCGCGGGGATGAAGCTAACGCCCATCCAGAAGCGTTTATTCAAGCGGATTTGCAGGAGACGATCGGCCGTGTGGTGCGGCTAATCCGTGAGATTCGGCCCCAAGTCATTGTCACCCACGATGAGACGGGCGGCTATTTTCACCCAGACCATATCCGCTGTTGGGAAGTTACCACGGCCGCGTTTAAGGCCGCCAATGACCCCACCCAATATCCAGAGCTAGGGTTGCCCCCTCATCAACCCACACGACTATACTACACCGCCTTTCCCAAACGTTATGTCAACATTGGCATTCTCATGATGCGGCTCACCCGCAAAGACCCCACCAAAGCGGGGCTAAACGGGGACATTGACCTAACCAAGCTGGGCGTGCCCAACGAAAAAATCAATGCGCGGATTGATATTCGCCAGCAGTGGCAAACGAAAAAAGAGGCCAGCGCGGCGCACGCCACCCAAGGGGGCGGGGGCATGTTAACCTCGCTTCTGCCCGATTGGGCCTTGCGTCAACTGCTCGGCCGTGAGCTATTCATGCGGGCGCACCCGCCGCTCCCCTTGGGCGAAAAAGAGACAGATTTGTTTGGGAAAAACGGGCAATAAGGAGAATTCAAAATGCAACCATTTCGCCGTGTTATACGGTTTGTTTTATGGCTAATTGTGGCAATCACGGGCTTAATCGTGACGCTAGCGGTGCTATTTACGCGGCGCGTGGTCAAGCCGCCGCGCCAGCCGCTGTGGGCCACGCCTGATGATGTCGGTTTGGCCTATGAAGATGTACAGTTCCCAGCGCGAGAGGATGGCGTGCGGCTGTCGGGCTGGTTTATACCCGCCAAAGACAAAAGCATGAATAAAGCCCCGACGCTGGTCTTGGTGCATGGCTGGCCGTGGAATCGCTTGGGCGAGGGCGCGGAAGGGGCGATGGCGGGCATGATGGGCGCGTCGCCCGTCGATTTGTTGCGTTTGGCTCATGCGTTGCACCACGCAGGGTATCATTTGCTGATGTTTGACCTGCGTAATCATGGGGAAAGCGCGGGCAAGTCGCCCGTCACCTTTGGGCATCAGGAGGCGTTTGATTTGCTTGGTGCGCTGGATTATTTGGTGACGCGACCAGAGGTAGACGCGGCTAAGATTGGGGCGGTGGGCTTTTCGATGGGGGGCAATACGGTGCTGTATAGTTTGGCACAGACGGATATGATTAGCGCGGCCGTGGTGGTTCAGCCGACTAGCCCTGATTATTTCGCGCCCCGCTTAGGGCATCATCTGTTTGGGCCGCTCGGTGCGCCCGTGGTCGCTTTGGCGCGGCAGTTAATTAGCCTGAGCAGTGGGTTCCATCTGGGATCCGTTGACCCCCGTTTTGTAGCGGCAGGTGGGGGCAAGACCCCCGTGCTGTTTGTGCAGGGGCAGGGCGACCCGTGGGGCAGTGTCGAGAATGTGGCCGAGATAGCGAACGCTTTGCCGGGCACGGTTGATTTGCTGGTGGTAGAAGCGGCGGATAGGTACGCGGGGTATCAGCATGTGGTGGATCATCCCGAACTGCTGGATTCCTTCTTTAGAGATTACTTACGGGGCTAAAAAAAGGGGTCGTGAATCTTGTCACGTTGGTAGGCTGGTGCTATAATGTCAGCTTACTTGGGCGCGTAGCTCAGCTGGTTAGAGCGCACGGTTCACATCCGTGAGGTCAGGGGTTCGAGTCCCTTCGCGCCCATCAAAACACCCCCGTTTCTTGAGAAACGGGGGTGTTTTTGTTTCCTTTCGACCTTCAGCATTTGGCCAGTCCGCATTTCAACTTGATGTCCATACCCACCAGACTTCAGATAGCTACAACCTGAATATCCTCATTTTCGTTTGCTTATAGCGTTAAATTTGCTGTAAAAATTGTGAGACTTCTCACACCAAACAAGTGAGAAAACACTCTTGACATCATTTTCGATTCTGCTACTATTCTGGCGTCTTTGTACATGTGTGTGCCAACAATCCAAAATAGTTCTGCTTAGTTGCCTAGCCTACCCACCTACAATTCTCCCCGTTAGTGCTTCACATAAGCATAAATTTATCCAATTTAATCCGTAACCAACCTTGTCTGGGCAATAAGCCAGTATTTGCTGTTGGTTGTGTATTCATTTTACAGGAGCAACCCTATAATGGCGTTGAAGTTATTGCATTCCAAATTTGTCCTCTTGCCTATTTCGGTTTCATTCTTTCTTGTTGTGTCAACTATCTTCGTACTTAGTTACCTCCCACACGCGGACCCTGTAGCGGCGGATAATACTCAAATTAATTATTTATACTACGATAACTTTCGTACACTTGATGATGCAGTCTGGACCAATAATTATAGAGCTTCAATTGTCATTGATTGCAATAGTTCTGACCCTTTTTGTGTACGAATAAGAGGCAGTAACGCTTCTGGTGGAAATGGTTTCATTAGTGGTAACTTCTACCATTTGGGTGATGATTTAGAAATATTTATCCGTTATCGGCAACCTCATGCTGCTTTGCGGTGGCAAATTGAAGGGGTTAATGGATGCTCTGGTCCATTACCAGCATCTTCAAGTACCAACTTTAGGACGCACACATTAAGATGCAACACGCTACCTGCTGGCTCTTATATTATTAAATTCCACATGTACGGTAACGCAACAGGGTGGATTGACTGGCTCGAAACAAACGCCATCCCTTTCCCTCTGCTAGATACGATGGTTATGGGAGGACAGACAGACTGTCCTCTATGCTCAGCTCATTCTGCACAAGCTACCACCCATGGTATCAACACTGGTAGTGGTAATTGGACACACCATGAAACAGATATGAGTCTCACTGTGGCTGGTTCACCCATTCAGTTCTCTCGTCATTACGCCTCCCAGCGGGCTGCACTACAAGTAAGTGGCACGCTCACTAATAACAATTCATTGGGCGAGGGCTGGGTGCACAATTACGATGTTCAACTGGTACTAGACTCATCGCAAACCGCCCTCACAAATACCATAGAATTGCAAACACCAAGCGGCTCCAGGTTACCCTTTATTCGACAGACAGTTGCCGGTGACGTTAGCTATATGCCCTATGCGGGTGTAACCGCCGAATTGATTGAAAATACCGATGGCTCTTTCACGGTCACAGGCTTCAACCAAGCGACCTATACTTTTAATGCCGTCGGGCAAATGACCAGCCAGCAGGACGCCAACGGCAACACCATCACCTTTAGCTATCACACCAGTGGTAATGGTGTGAACCAACTCTATCGTGCCCAACAAAATGGCCGTTATCTGGAGTATCAGTATCGTCCAGATGGTCGCTTGGGCACAGTAGCCGACCATACAGGACGGCAAATCACATTAGATTACACCAATGATCGCCTCAGTAGCGTCACCAGCCCACTCAACGTCACCACAACCTATACTTACCAAGATCATCTACTCACACAAGTCACAGATCCAACGGGCAAAATTTTGCGCGAAGTGGCCTATGACAGTGAGAATCGTGCTATCCAAGTCCGTGATGGTCATGGCAATGTGCTATCCAATATTGATTACACAGATACCATTGCTCCAGTTGTGCAAAGGCAAGGTGTAAGCCAAACCCACACCTATAATCAGTTAGGGACTTGGGTTGGCACCACCCCACGTTGCCAAGATGGCACCGCTGGTTGCGAAGCCTCTCACAGCACGGGCTACGATGGCAACTTTAAGGTCAGCGGCACGTCCGACGCCAACGGCAACCCTTCCATCCTCAACTGGAATGCAGGCGGAAGCAACCTCGAAAGCGTCACCAACGCACTCGAGCAAACCACCGAATTTGAATACGACGAACACAACAATTTGACCCACATCACCAATGCGGATGGGACGACCACGATTCACGCCTACGACCATTCCCATCTGCCCACCTTCCGCACCAGCACGACCAACAGTGCGGGGCACACCACGTATTTCACCCCCACCTACCAAACCCAGCAAAATGGCGTCACTGTGCCTGATGGTCTCCTGCTGTCACAAGAAGATACGAGTGGGGTGGTGACCAACTACGAATATAATGAATATGGGCAAGTGCTGGCTGTGACCCACTCGGCCAATAGTGCCCAGCCACAAACCTCAACCTATACTTATGATGCGCTCGGCCGTGTGCAAACCAGCACCAGCCCAGAAGGGCAGACGTCTCTGAACATCTACGATACTGCCGATCGTCTCACGGCCACCATCAACAACTGGACGGGGAGTGATCCCGCTACTTGGCTCAATGAGTGCGTGACCACGCCGGGTGTGCGCGACACGAACATCTGCACCCGCTACGGCTATGACGCGGCAGGCCGCACCATCAGCACCACTGATACGCTGGGGCGCACCAGCCTGACATTCTACGATGATGCGGGGCGTAATTATCTGACCATCAGCAACTATGATGGGACATCCTACACTGACCCTCAAGCCGATCTTTGCGACTGGGATTCGCCAGACGCCGAGTACAATCTCTGTGCCTTGACTGAATACGACAGCCACGGCCGTGCCTATCGTCGGACTGACGCTCTGGGACGTGTGTCTCTAACAGCATTTAGCGAGTTGGGACGTGTCGAAGGGACGATCCAAAATAGCGTGAATGTTACCACGCTCAACCAATGCCAATTCCCGCCAGCGCAAGCAGACCGTGACTTGTGTACCCTGTTTACCTACGATGCCGTCGGTAATGTCCTCACCACGACCGACCCCAGCGGTCAGCAATCCTACACCATTTATGATGAGCTGAACCGCGCTGTGGGCACGATTAGCAACTGGGCGGGAACGATGACAACCACGGCGCAGGTGACTAACAGTTGCTTTAACCTCAACCCCACCCGCACCTCCGACCTTTGTACACTGACCAGCTATGATGAGGTCGGCAACGTCATCCTGACCACAGATGTGGAAGGACGTCAAACGCGCACCTTCTACAATGACTTAAATCAAGTAACCACGATGGTGAGCAACTACCAAGATGGTTTCGATCCCGCCGCCTGTGTCTATGATCCCGATAACATGGCTGAGAAAAATATCTGCACCCAATATGGGTATGATAGCGATGGTCGCCAAACAAGCGTCACCAATGCGCTGGGGCAAACCAGCCTCACCGTCTACGACGAACAAAGCCGCCCTGTCGTGTCTGTCGCCAACTGGGATGGCACCACGCCCATTCAGAGCGAAGCGGATTGTGCCTTCCCACCTGCACAAGCAGACACCAATGTGTGCCAAGTCACCTATTACGACGCCAATGGTCGCCGCGTCGCTACCAAGAACGCCCTCGGCCAGCTAACGGATTATGGCTTTGACAGCCTCGGCCGAACCGATGAAACGACGCGCTACCTCGCTGGACAACCCGTCCAGAACAAGACGCAGTTCGATGCCTTGGGCAACCGTCTGTTCAGCACCGATGCGGAAAACCACACCACGAGTTACCAGTACGACACCCTCAACCGCCTTACCAGCAGTGAAAGTCCCATGGGAGTCACGACGAGCCAAACATACAATGCCCTCAGTTGGGTAGTGAGTGAAAGCAACGACGCGGGACACACGACGAGCTACCAATATGATGAGCAAGGGCACTTGCTCAGCACGACGGATCCGCTTCAATACAGCACCTATTACCAATATGATGCACGTGGGAACCAAACGGGGCAGGTAGATGCGGAAGATGTTTTGACTACCTATCTGTATGATGATCTCAATCGCCTCGTGGGTGTCGTAGAAAATGATACGGGTGGCGTGCAGACAGATAGCAGTAATGTGCTGACGCAATACCAATACGATATTAGCGGCAACCGCTTGGTCATCACCAATGCGCGGTCGTTTACGCAGACGCTGACTAGCTATGACGTTTTGGGGCGACCAGTTGTGGTAACAGATACCTTGGGGAATGAGACGACCTATCAGTATGATGCACTCGGCCGTGTGCGCCAGATGGTGGACGGCAACAGTGCCTTAACCACCTACGCTTATGATGGTTTAAACCGCGTCATCTCTACCACTTATCATGGTGACAATGAAACGATTCTGAATACCTACAATGCCTTGGGGAATCGCCTAGCCATGAGCGATGCGACGGGTATCACCAGCTACCAATACGATGATCTAAATCGCCCCATCACCGTTACCAGCCCCCTAACGGGCACAGTTGTTTACGGCTATGACTTAAACGGCAACCGCACCAACCTGACTTACCCAGATGGCAAAGTGGTGTCCTACTATAATGGCCTAGTAAAAATCGGACAGAAAAACGAGCGGCTTTAAGGTAGACTTGAAGCCATGAGAAAACAATATTCGTCCGATTTTAAATCAAAAGTTGTCCTCGAAATATTACGTGAAGAAAAGACGTTAAACGAAAT
>JBGTIZ010000291.1:0-4296 GCA_041745395.1 Promineifilaceae bacterium (SeqCode)
TTTGCCCATCACGCGGGTCAAGCAACGTCACCTCGGCGGGTGGGGCAGACGCCCACGCCGCCGCCAGAGCCGCTTCCGCCTCGGCGGGGGCAAGCTGGCTCAGGTCTATGTCGGCCACATAGACGCCCGTAAAGACACGGCCGTCATGCTCGGTCTGGTACATGGTGACCAAGGCAAACAGAGCCAGCAGGGTCAGCACCAAGCCCACCAGCGGCCCGACGCTAAACCAGCGCAGTTTGTAGCCGATATGATTTGTGTGAGCAGAAGTTTGGGATTTTAGTTCAGGTGATAATTCAGTCATGCCCTCATTTTAGCAAGGGTGACGCGCTTAGTGCAGAGACGTTGTTGCGCCCTTAATGTTTGGGAGAGGATGTAGGAGAGGGGGAGAGGGGGGAGGAAGAGAGTAAGAATTTCTGAGTCCACTGTAAAAAGGCCAAATCTCTCGCAAAGGCGCGAAGAACGCCAAGTTTTTCTCTTTGCTTCTCTGCGTCTTAGCGAGAGCCTGCTTTGTTCAGTAAGCGCATCTCTTTCTCCCTTACTCCAGCATCGTCAACACGCCGCTATAGCCCGTCTCGCGCCATACTTGCCAATACGCGCCGAGGCGGGTGATAAACGCTTTGGGCGTTTCGGGGTAGAGGCGACGGCCGAGGGGGTGAGCGTTTTCCTCGAGGTCGTGCATGAGGCGGGTGGCTTGGTTGGTGAGGGTGGTGAGTTCCACGGCCGTGCCAAAACGCGCTGGCTCAAGCGCAATGACTTCCAGCAAGACGGCCAAATCATGCGCTTCGCCCAGATAGCTAGAAAGATCATGTAGCTCTAGCGCGGTGGCGGTCATCACCTCTGGCCAGCCGCCGGCTAGCAGTTCGATTTGATGCCACAAATATTTGACCTGCTTGCGCCATTCATGAAAATCTTCGGGCGTGCCCGTCTGGTAGGCGTGGGCCATCCTGAATTGGCCGCGCTGATAGATGCGCATGAGACCCCCCGCTAGGGCAGAAAAATCATCAGCCAGCGGGGGGAAGCTGTCCACACGGCCGTGAACTTCTTGCAAAGCGGCCACTACAGTTGGAATCACGGCCGTGTCTGCCCAGAAGGCCGCCTGTGTCGCCTCGTAATTGGCGACCAGTTGCGCCCGCGCCGTGGCAAAGGTGTCGGCGGGTTGGGCAAAATGGACGTTTAGCTGGTCGAGAGTTTCGATTAACACGGCCGTGTCGCGCATTGCCGCCAAGTGACGGCTGGCGTCACGTATTATTATGTTTTCAGGCTGATAGACAGACTCGCCCAGCGAAGCCTGCACGAGGCGCAAGACGGCGCGAAGTCGTTTGCCGTTTTTGCGCGCATTATGCACGGCCGTGTCGCGCTCCTCCCCCGGCTCAGTCAGCAACTGCTGAGATTCCACCAGCAGTTCCCCCAAAATCCGCTTAATCCCAGCATCCACACCCTCGTCGGGCAACAGTTGAAAAATCATAGAGACACCTTTTTGTTGAGCAGTGGACTCAGGGCTGATTCTACTGCCGAAAGAGCAAAAAAATAGAGGCTTCTCGTTTTTCGAGAAGCCCCTGTTTTTGATTGGGTCAAGTTGGTAATAGGCCAACCAAACTAATTGCCGCCCGCAATAATTAAGGTCTGTCCCTCATACAAAGCAAAAGGGGCTTCTAGGTTGTTGCTCTGGGCAATATAGGGCCAAGGCACACCATAACGCAGGGCAACCCCAAAGAGCGTTTCGCCAGCTTGCACCACATGGGCAATCTCACCCGCACCGCCAATGGGGGCTTGTGAGTCAGTACTGCCCGTTTCGGGCAAAGTCACGGCCGTGGTGGGGATCTTCAACACTTGCCCGGCATAGATACGATTGGGGTTGACAAGGCCATTTGCTTCTGCAATCAGCCGCCAATCGACCCCAAACCGTCGCCCGATGCTATACAGCGTATCCCCTCGCTGAACGATGTACGTGCCACCCGGCGGAATTTGGTCTGGCTGAGCACCACCCGTACCACCTGTGCCAGGAATGCGAATTTGTTGACCAACCGTCACAAAATTGGCATTGTACAAGCCATTGTACTGTTGCAAAACAATCCAAGAGTAGCCATACCGTAAGCCGATGCGATACAGGTTCTCGCCCGGCTGAACCGTATGAACCAACGGCGCAACGGGACGTTGTCCCATTGGCGGGGCTACGGCACTCGTCTCAGGCGCGGTCGGGGGTTGGACTACTTCGGCTTGTGGCGGTTGCGCAGGACTGCTCTCTTGGACAACTTCTCCGACGACAGTCTCTTCTTCAGTAATAACAACGCCTTCACCCGTACCATCTTCTGGCCGTGGGGATTCACCTTCTGGCGGCGCGACTTCGGCTGGGTAGCCGGGGTCTGGTTGAACGGGCTGTTCGGGTTGAACAGGCTGTTCGACTACTTCGCCACCTGTTGGCGGGGCGGGTTGCTCGGGCTGAGCCACGGCTGGGGTGGCCGTGGGCGGCACGTCTTGCCCTGGCACAGGCCGCACACAGGCGACAAGCCCAAAAACAAATAAAACGGTTATTAAGACAAAGCTTATGCGAGTGGCTTGAGAAGGCATCACACTTTCTCCTCTTGGTTAGAGATGCGGTGGTCGTTAGTTATTCATGCTAAATCGTTACTAAATTGTATATTAAAGTCAAGTTTAGCATGGTTTATGCTTTACGTAAAGTCACCAACGCTGTGCTTTTCTCGAGAGTTGTGCTGATTGAGGCTGAGGGGGAATGTGCTTCAATATAGGGGGAGGTAACAGACACGGCCGTGGTTCTAAACTTGCATCCCAGAGACGTTTATCAGTCTGGCAGATACTTGGCAAACGTATGTGCCGCACGCGCAATCGCGTGTAGCATAAGCCCCAATTTAGCGGAATGGCTGTCTACTAGCACAGCCAAGGCGGCACTGCGGTTGATGGGATAAATGACAATGACGCCGTTGCTCCCTTCAATCATCATGCGTTGCATGTGCCCGTGTTCCAAACGGGTTAGGGTTTGGTCACCGAGAGCCATCAGCGAGGCGGCCATCGCCGCTACTTGCGAGGTGCTGGCGTCCCGAAATAGATCATCCATAACAGGCGGGGGATAGGCGGCGACTACAAAGCCATCGGAGCTAACAATGACCGCCTCCCAAATGCTGGGCATAATCTCGGTGAGTTCTTTGAGGCGGGCTTCTAAAATTTCAATACGATAAACATCAGCCATGAGTGCGTTACTACCAATTCATTTAGGACTTATACCGTTTTGCAGGCCGTTTGGTCGCGCAAATATGACCAACCTTTGTGTGAAAAGGAGCTGAAATGCTGGCTGGCTGAAATGCTGAACGGTACTGCATCAGTTGCTTGATGTGGTTGGGTGAAAAGATGACAGCAGGGGGCAGGAATGGGGTAAATAGATGCTGTATGGTTATTTTAGCCGTAACCCACGGCCGTGAACCAGAGTATCGTAGTCCTGTTTTGCTACTTTGTATCAGCCCGCCACCCCAAGCCATGCACTTCCACTGTCCCTGGCTGGCCTTCCCGTCCCGTCACATAAATTTGTATCTCTAACCATTGGCGTAGCAAATTGACTTGGGTCAGCGTATGGCGGGTCAAGGCACTGGTGCTGAGATAGCTGATGCCCTCAGCCAGAGCCATGGGGAGCAAAAGCTGGTCGGCGAGGTGTGGATCCACGGCCGTGTTTGTATTCGCATAATCTACAAAATCCCGCACGGCCGTTTCCGCCACCATCTCCGAAGGCAACCCCTTCACCCCCAAACTGGCAAACCCCGCCTGCGCTACCCACAAAAAAGTCATCGCGCCAGGATGCACACTGCGCCAGCGAAGCGTCTGCACGGCCGCCAGAAAGCCGCGTTGACGCAATAAATTATCAGCACGGCGCGACATGCGGTGCGGAATATGCACGGGCAAATTAGTTACGACAGCTTCCCCCCGTATGGATTCAAGCGACTGCGGGGTAAAACGCACGGCCGTGAGATGGGTGATAGGGTCGTTAATCACGGCCGTGAATTGCCCTTGTCCCCCCGGAAGCCAGCCCCACGCCTCTAGGGTTAGCTCCAAACTGTCAGCCGACAAACCAAAGCGCGCTATATTCGGTCGCCACACATAATCAAGGTATTGAAACGGGGGGCTAAACATGACGTGCGTGCCCCCTCTCTATAATGGCCTAGTAAAAATCGGACAGAAAAACGAGCGGCTTTAAGGTAGACTTGAAGCCATGAGAAAACAATATTCGTCCGATTTTAAATCAAAAGTTGTCCTCGAAATATTACGTGAAGAAAAGACGTTAAACGAAAT
>JBGTIZ010000292.1:0-7213 GCA_041745395.1 Promineifilaceae bacterium (SeqCode)
TACCCCGCCGCGTACCCCCCCGCAAACAGATGCCCAAACCCACACATAAAGCGATCTTCCGCGATGGGGGGCAAGATTAACGTCTCTTGGGCGATGCGCTGTTGCACGGCCGTGGGGTCTTCCGGATTGTCACGGTCATACTCGGCGTGGAGCGTCATATCAAAAAGCCCAAAATTAACCTGGCGCAACATCGCATAGCCAGCGCGGAACGTCCGCGCCCGCTGAATCCGTTCGATAAATTCATCCGGCAGAGGCTCGCCCGTTTCATAATGACGCGCCATGCTTAGCAAAGTGGGGCGGTGATAGCACCAATTTTCCATAAATTGGCTGGCAATCTCCACCGCGTCCCACTCCACATTGTTAATACCCGCCGCCAGACCATAATCAACATTGGTCAACATATGTTGCAGAGCGTGCCCAAACTCATGGAACATCGTTTCCACTTCGCGGAAGGTCATCAGCGACGGCTTGTCATCTATCGGGGGCGTTTGGTTACAGCACATATAAGCGATGGGGTGGCGCACCTGCCCGTTGCTGGGCGGCGTGACCACCGTACTGCGCCCGATAAGGACATTCATCCACGCGCCGCCCTGTTTTTCGGACGGACGTGTATAGGGGTCGAGGAAAAATGAAGCGAGATGTTCCCCCGTTTGGGCGTCGGCTACCTTATAGAAGGTCACGTCAGGATGCCAGATGGAGACTGGCTCTTCGGCTTCGCTGACCTTGATGTCAAAGAGCATCTCGACCAAGCTAAACATGCCGTCCAACACGCGGGGCAGGGCAAAATAGGGGCGTAGCTCTTCCTCGTTTAGCTCATACTTTTGCTCACGCAGACGCTCTGCCCAAAAGGCGACGTCCCACGGCCGAAAATTATCTGCTTCGGGTGCGCCATTGGTGCGGGCAAGGGTGACAATATCCGCCAAATCCCGCTCCCCCGCCGCGCGTGATTTTTCTCGCAAATCATGCAGGAGGGCAAAAATATCAGCCACGCTGGGGGCCATTTTGCTACTGAGGCTCATCTCCGCAAAATTGGCAAAGCCGAGCAGTTCCGCCTGTTCATGACGAAGCTGGAGAATCTCTTTGATAAGCGGCAGGTTGTCCCATTCACCACGGCCGTGTTCGCTTTGGTCAGAGGCGCGGGTGACAAAGGCGCGGTACAGCTTTTCGCGCAAATCGCGCCGCTGGCTGTGTTGCATAAAGGGGGTAAAACTGGGCTGGTCTAGGGTGATAATCCAAGGCCCGTCCACGGCCGTGGCCTCGCTGTCCCCCTCATGACCATTGTCGCCACTCGCCTGCCGCGCCGTGCCCGCCGCCATCGCCTGCAGGCTGGGGGGCAATCCCGCCACTTCATCTGGTTCCGTCAGGCGCAGTTGGAACGCTTTGGTCGCATCTAACACGTTGTTGCTAAATTGAGTGCTAAGCTCCGCCAGCCGCTGGCTCAGCTCCGTAAATTTTTGCCGCTGGTCGTCTGCTAGGGCGACGCCCGCCAGCTTCGCGTCGCGCAGGCCACTAGCGAGAATGCGCTTTTGCGCCTCGCTATAGGTTGCCCACTCTGACCCTTGGCGCAGACGCAAAAACGCCTCATAAACTGGCTTGCTCTGGCTGTACTTGTTGAAAAAACCGACGACCGGTCCCTGTGCCTTTTGATACGCCTCGCGCAGGTCGGGGCTGTTTTTGACCGCTTGCAAATGGGCCACCAAGCCCCACACGCGGCTGAGGCGGTCTAGCAAATGCTCCACAGGGGGCATTAGCTCAGCCCACGTCGCCGCTTCTGATGTTTCCAACTGGTGCAACGCTTCTTCGCTGGTCGTCAATAGGACAGACACGGCTGGTTCCACATCATCAGCCGTGATTTGCTCATAAGTGGGAATGATTTCCCAGTCAAGAATGGGGTTTCTATTTGAATTTGAATTTGTAATTGTTGTCGTCATGAGTTTGATCCATTTTTTGATTAAATTTGGGGGAAGTAGGGCACTGACGCGCCGTTATTGGACACACAAGCCGCAGGCTCAGCCACTCATCGCTGAAGGCCCTGAAAAAAGATTAAATCTCTCGCCAAGGCATGAAGAGCGCAAAGTTTTTCTCTTTGCGCCTTTGCGTCTTGGCGAGAGCCTGTTTTTTTCAGGTCGCTTAGCACTCATCGCTCATCGCTCAGCACTCTTTACTCTTGCCAATCGTCGCACCGCTTCATCCAGCGCGGCGGGCTGTTTGCAAAAGGTAAAGCGGGCTAAATGCGCCCCGTCTGCGGGATGGTGGTAAAAAGCACTGGGCGGAATGGCGGCCACGCCGACCTCAGTCGTCAGATAGCGACAAAACGCTATATCGTTGGCAAAGGGCTGGTCGCTGATGTCCACCATGACAAAGTAGGTTCCTTGTGGCTGGAGCGGCTTTAATCCGACGGCTCGCAGGGCGGTGACCAGCAGGTCGCGCCGCGCTTGGTACATGGTGGCTAACGCTTCATAGTACCCGTTTTGGGCGGCTTGGGTCAAGGCTGAAGCGGTGGCGACCTGCATGGGGGTCACGGTGGCAAAGGTGATGAATTGATGGGCACGACGCACGGCCGTGGTCAACGCTTCATCGGCCACCACCCAGCCCGTCTTCCAGCCCGTCACGCTAAACGTCTTGCCCACGCTCGAAAGCATGACCGTGCGCTCCCACATCCCCGGCAAAGTCGCCAGCGGCAGATGCACCGCGTCATCAAACAAAATATGCTCATAAACCGCATCCACCACGGCCAGCACATCATATTTAACGCACAGGCGGGCGATAAGCTCAAGCTCGGCGGCCGAGAAAACTTTGCCCGTGGGGTTGTGCGGGGTGTTTACCACAATGAGCTTGGTTTTATGGCTAAACAGGCTTTCGAGCTGGTCGGGGTCAATCGCCCACGCGGGCGGGCGCAAGGTGTAGAAACGAGGCACGCCCCCTGCAAAATTGACCGAGGGCACATAAGAGTCGTAGTAAGGTTCAAAGAGGATAACTTCGTCTTCAGGGTTGATTAAGCCCATCATCGTCGCGAAAATCCCTTCGGTGGCGCCGTGGGTGATGGTGACGTGTGTATCGGGGTTGATTTCATGCTGATGGTGATAGGCCACGGCCGTGTTTTGCGCCACCACCTGCCGCAAAGCGAGCAAGCCCGGCATCGGCGCGTACTGATTATGATCCGCCAGTATCGCCTGCACCGCCGCCTGCTTAATAAAATCAGGCGCGGGGAAATCAGGGAAGCCTTGCCCCAAATTAACGGCGTTATACTGCTGGGCGAGCGCGGTCATTTCGGTAAAAATCGTTGTGCCCATGCCCTGCACGCGCTGGGCTAAATAGTTGGTGGTCATCTTGGCTGTTCCTGTGACTAGTGGCGGGTGTGTTGACGGACTGACTGGCTGGCCTATGTTAGCTATATTTAGGCGTCTCAGCAATGTGGAGCTAACCTGGGAGCATAACGGTACACGGCCGTGGTCAAAAAACGCGCTCCGCCTAGCGTCCCCGTAGGGCAAAGGCATGCCTTTGCCCTACGATACGTCAGGATAATGCCAGCTTGAATAAATTTCACATCCCCATCGAGGAATGTGGTAAGATTTAATCCTCAATCGCCAAGAGTTACGGACAACAAACAAACCCATGAAAACCATCACCTTAGACATCCCCACCACCCTTCTCGCCTCAGTTAAAATCCCCCGCCAACGTTGGCAAGCCGACCTAAAAAAAGAGCTGGCCTTGCAACTTTACCGCGAAAATCTCACCTCTTTTGCCAATGCCCACCGCTTGGCAGAGATGAGCAAAATAGAGTTCCATTTTTTGCTCGGTGAGCGGCAAATCCCCCGCCAATATGACCTTGAGGATTACGAGAAAGATTTAGAATCCTTAAGCGAATGGCGCGGCTCCTCAGAACAAAACGAAAGACCCTAAAGGTTTCCCAAACCTTTAGGGTCTTGTTGTTCTCTGCCCCAGATTAGACCACTCCCCACCTTTTGGAGATAGCCACATGGAACCCCTCACAATCGCCCTTGCCTTAGCTCTCGGTCAGGGTTTGGCCGAAGTTGCCCAAACCATCACCACTGAAGCCGTGGTGAAACCATTGCAAGCCTCCCTTACCGACAAAATCAAGAAGCACATTTTGGGTGATTATCAGGCCCAAGAAGCAGACCGTGCCTTGCAAAAAGCGGTGCGCCAAGCGTTTGACCAACTAAAACTGGACGAACCAGATCGCGCCGCGCTGACCGCCTATGCCGACCAAGTCCGCATCCAGAAACGATTGCGTGAGCCAGCCCTGCGCCAAGAGCTAGCCCGCGCCGCCCTGCTCATGCACCACCCTGATGCCAGTCTACTCCCCCCGCAACTGTTAGCCAGCCAGCCCCCCACACCCCAAACATGGGCCACTTTTTTCTACCACTTTCGCGCCCAACTGGCCGAAATAGAAAAATGGCAACCACTCATCGAGTATAGCAATGACCAAGCGGTGCAAACCTACCTACGAGGGATGAGCCAAGACATGGCTCGCACGGCCACAGCCAGCGAAAAAACGGCCCGGGCATTAGAAGTTTTGCTCAATGAACGTGGCATAGACCCCCACACTGACCAAGCGACTTATTTGGCATCATACCTAAAATATGTGGTCGCCGAGTGCGAAAAACTGAGTTTTGTATTGACCCGCACTGAACGCCCCGAGGATATGCCCCGCCCCGCTGATTTGGTCGAAGTTTTTATTCCGCTTGCATTGGAGGATCCCGTCAGCAAACGCCAACGAGAAGCAGAAGCCCAAGCTATTGTGGCCGACGAGTCGCTTGACCCAGAGGAAAAGAAAGATTTGCTGGCGGAATTGATGCTTCGTTTCGAGTCTGAGCATAAACGGGGCGATGACGCTCGTACCAAACAGCGCGAGATGTTAGGCATTGGGGCGGTGTTGCAGAAATACCCCGTTTTCTTTCTCAAAGGTGACCCCGGTTCAGGCAAAACAACGCTCTTGCGCCATTTGGCGCTGACTTTTGCCACAGGTGAAGCGGTAGACAAACTGGGCTGGCCGTCAGAACAGAAATTGCTCGTACCTATTCTCGTTTCGCTACGCAATTTTGGGCTGTTTTTAGGGCAGAACAAAGAGAAATATACGCTAGGAGCCAAGGCTCTGCGTGATTTTATACGCCACTACTTTGAGAATCAGGATTTGCCCCTAATACCACCTAATTTTTTCCGCAATTTGCTAGATGCGGGTGACTGTCTCATTTTGCTCGATGGGTTTGATGAAGTGGCTAATCGGGATTTGCGCCAGACCGTAGCCCAATATGTCCAGCAATTTTTGGAAACGTATGCGGCCAAAGGAAATTATATTGGGTTGACCTCGCGCCCCAAGGGGTATGAGAGTGTGGCCGCTTATTTGCCCCAAGCGATTTTGTGTGATGTGTTGCCCCTAGAGCCAGAACAGCGCAATCAACTTATTTACAATCTGTTTCGTGAATTAGCGACAGAGTCAGCCGAGGCAGAGCGCAACACCAATGCGCTTTTGCAGGATTTGGCGCGTAAGCCACGAGTGGAAACCCTGTCGCGGAACCCGCTTTTTTGCACCAGCTTGGTTTTGGTTTATCGCTATGTGTATAGCTACACGGGGGGAACCTTGCCCGAACGGCGGGTAGATTTGTATCAGGAATTGGTCAATTTGCGCCTCAGCTATTGGGATTTGCGCAAAGAAGTGCAGGACGCCCACAAATTGGTGCAAGATGTGTTGGGGCGGGCTGATTTGTTGCCCCAAGATATTGCCAAAGACCATAGTCAAACGTTGGAAGCGGTGGCTTATTGGATGGTGACCAACGGCGATAAGTTGCAAGACCGTGAAGTTGTCGCCCGCGAGTTGGTCGAGGCTCAGGTCAGTGAACGGTATGCGACCCGCTTTGGGGCGGGTGAGCGAGAGAAGGTTGTTTGGGCGCAACGCTTCTTAGATTTGACCCACGAGCGGAGCGGTCTCTTTATTGATATTGGGGGGGACCAATGCAAATTTGCCCACAAGAATTTTTTGGAATACTTCGCGGCTACGGCTTTGGTGGGGAAGCGGGATGATGAATTGAAAGAGATGATTTTGTCTCATGCGGGGCAAGATTGGTGGGAAGAAGTGCTGTTGCTGGCCTTGGCGCATAGCGAATTGTCTGAGGCACGGCGTGAGTATCTTTTTGAGGCTTTATTGGAAGCTGGGGAACTGCTTCTGTCGGGGCAGGCGGCTGTTGATGCCCGGGAACGGGTGTTGGTGCCGCAACGCCAGAAAATCCGCGAGGGGTTATTGACCTGCATGACGGATATGGCCGAAGATATTCAGCGGCGGGCGCGGGCGGGTGAAATCTTAGATCAGTTGACGGTGGATGTGCGGGGGACGCGCTATTTGCCGTCTGACCTGAATGCGTGGCGGCGGTGTGAAGGGGTGGGGGTACACGGGCTGTATGTGACGCCCTACTTGGTGACGAATGCCCAGTTTGCTCTGTTTATGAAGGCGGGGGGGTATACGGAGTCAGCTTGGTGGGGGGGCAAGGATAGTGAGGCGTGGCAGTGGCGCATGGAAAAACATGATGATTATCGAGGGAAGGAACCTGTCACCGAGCCAGAGTATTGGCGGGATGTGCGCTTTGGGGAGGTGAAGCAGGGGTATCCCGTGGTAGGGGTGTCGTGGTACGAGGCGTGGGCGTATACGAACTGGTTGACCGATTTGTTGCAACGGGTGCGGGATGGGGAAACAGTGCGCGAGGAAGAGAGGTTACTGGTGGCGGATTTGGTTAAGGCTCCTGTACAGGAGATTGTCTTGCCGCAGGAGGCGTGGTGGTTGGCTTTGGCAGGGGGGACGGAGCCAAAAGAGCGGTATGCGTGGGACAAAGCGGGGCTGGCGACAATAGAGGTGGACGAAATCGTGAAGCGGGCTAATATTAGCGAAGCGGGTTTGCGAAGCACGACCCCTGTCGGCATGTATCCTGCGGGACGTGCTCCGCATGGTTTGTATGATATGAGCGGCAATGTGTGGGAGTGGCAGGTTGATTTCTATGACAAGGCTTCGCATAGCGGCCGTGTGTTGCGGGGCGGCTCTTGGTACTTCAATCTTGAGAATGCGCGTGTGTCCTACCGCTACTGGTACGATCCTTCCGCTCGTACTACAACATCGGGTTTCGCGCTGTCGCCCCCATTGTTCTGTAAACTGGTTTCTGGATTGCTGGTTTCTGTAATAGACTGGCTTCTGGGGGGGGTGTGG